>JACMOT010000104.1 GCA_014377915.1 Tardiphaga sp. | reverse complement strand
CGGATCCTGAAACACCATCTGGATGCTTTTTCGCAGCGGCAGCCGCGCGAAGGATTTCGGCGCGATGGCGCCGATGTCGTCGCCGTCGAACTGGGTGCTGCCGGAGGTCTTGTCGATCAGCCGCATCACCATCATCGAGGTGGTGGATTTGCTGCAGCCGGACTCGCCGACCAGCCCGACGCTCTCGCCATGGCCAACGGCGAACGAGATGCTGTCGACAGCGCGAAACTGGTCCGGCTCGGCCGCCGGTTTTCGCGCGAACAGTTTTGCTAGTGTCGCCGTCGCGCCCTGTCGGGCGTATTCCTTGACGAGGTTGTCGACGCGCAATAGCGGCTGCGCACCGGCGGGAGTGTCCCCTCCCCCCTTGTGGGGGAGGGTCAGGGAGAGGGGGGCCGCGGGCGACGTCGCTTGTGGCGCCCCCTCTCCCGTCCGCGCTATCGCGCGGCCACCCTCCCCCACAAGGGGGGAGTGGACGCTGAACACCGGCATCGCGGCCCGCTCTTCCGGCGGCAGCAAGTCTCGCAGGCTGACGCCGAGCCGCGGCGTCGCCTGCATCAGCTTTTTCGTATAGGGATGCTGCGGATTGGCAAAAATGTCGGCCGACAGCGCCGTCTCCACCACCCGGCCCTTCTCCATCACCACCACGCGGTCGCAATAGGCGGCGGCGAGGCCGAGATCATGGGTGATCAGGATGGTCGACAGGCCGCGGCTTTTTGTCAGTTCGACAATCAGGTCCATCACCGTCTTTTGCGTGGTGACGTCGAGGCCGGTGGTCGGCTCGTCGGCAATCAGCAATTGCGGATTGCACGCCAGCGCCAGCGCGATCACGACACGCTGGCACATGCCGCCGGACAGTTCGAACGGATAGGCATGGTAGCGCTCGCGGGGGCGTGCGATCTTCACCGCCTGCAGCGCCTCGATCGCTTTTTCGGCGCGGTCATGGCCGCTGGCCTGGACGTGCTGACGCAGCACGTCCTCGATCTGGTCGTCGACCTTGCGGAGCGGGGTCAGCGCCGCGCGCGGATTCTGGAAGATCATCGAGATCTCCCTGCCGCGCAAATCCCGCATCTGGCTCTCCGAGGCGCCCCTGAGGTCGACGCCGGAGAACATCACCGAGCCTTCGGCGATGGCACCGGCGCGGTCGGGAATCCGCATCACCGCATAGGACGTCACCGACTTGCCGGAGCCGGACTCGCCGACAATGCCCAGCGTCTCGCCCTTGGCTACGGTAATGTTGACATGCTGCACGGCCTTCACAATGCCGCGGCGGGTGGCGAATTCGACGGTGAGGTCGTGGATGTCGAGCAAGGGCTGGGCGGTCATGCTGATGGCTCCACACGGACGGCACGCCCCCTCGCCCCGCTGTTGCGGGGAGAGGGGCTCTTGCGATCCGCGAAAAATGACCGTGATAGTGAAGCTTGTGCCCCGCCCCTCACCCGACCGGCTTCGCTGCGCTTCGCCGGTCGACCTCTCCCCGCGAAGAGCGGGGAGAGGTTAGGAAGCGCACGAGACTTGAGCACGGCTGCCATCCTCACGTCCTCCGGGAGGGGTCGACGATGTCGCGCAACCCGTCGCCGAGCAGGTTGAAGCAGAACACCGCGATCATCAGCGCGAGGCCGGGAAACAGCGCGATCCACCATTCGCCGGAGACCATGAAGCAGGCGCCTTCGGCGACCATGATGCCCCATTCGGCGGTCGGCGGCCGCACGCCGAGGCCGATGAAGGACAGGCCGGCGGCATTCAGGATGGCGTAGCCCATGGTCAGCGACATCTGCACGATCATGATCGGCATGATGTTCGGCAATATATGCACCAGCAGGATGCGAATCTCGCTGTTGCCGGACAATCGCGCGGCCTGCACGAAGCCGGCATCGCGGCGCACATTGGCCTCGGCGCGGGCGACGCGGGCATAGAGCGGGAAGTTGACGATCGCGGTGGCGATGATGATGTTCTGCACGGTGTTGCCCAATGCGGCGACAATGCCCATCGCCAGCACGAACAGCGGAAACGCCATGATGGTGTCGCTGATGCGGCCAACGATGCGGTCGGTCCAGCCGCCGAAATAGCCGGACGCAATGCCGGCGAGGCCGCCCATCGCGAACACCAGCAGCACCGAGGCAATCGCGATGAAGAAATCGAGCCTTGTCGCGACGATGACGCGGCTGAAAATATCGCGGCCGAGCTGGTCGGTGCCGAACCAGTGCAAGGTCGAGGGCGGTTTCAGCGCCTGCGCGGTGTCGGAGGCCAGCGGATCCCATGGCACGATCGAGGGGCCGAACAGCGCGGCGAACACGATCAGCACCAGTAGCCCGAAGGCGAAGGCCGTGACGCGGTTTTCGCCGAGGATGTAGCAAGTGTGCTGGAAAGTCGCCGCCAGCGCGGAGGTGCGCGCGGGGACGGGTTCGATGGTGGGCGCGACGCTGCTCATGGGCTCAGCCCTCCATCCGGACGCGGGGATCGATGACGCCGTAAAGAATGTCGATGATCAGGTTGATCAGCACGTACATCACCGCCATCGTCAGCACAAAACCCTGCACCGGCGCGAAGTCGGACGAGATCAGTGCCTCCACGGCGTAAGAGCCGATGCCCGGCCAGGCGAACACCTTCTCGACCAGCACGTTGGCGCCGAGCAGGAACGAAAACGTCATCGACAGCGTGGTGATGACCGGCAGCATGGCATTGCGGAACGCATAGGTGACGATCACCGTGCGCGGCGACAGGCCGGACGCGCGCGCGGTGCGGACGAAATCCGACGACAGCACCGCCAGCATCGAGGCGCGGGTCATGCGTGCGATCGGCGCGAGGGAAAAGATCGCCAGCGTCGCGGTCGGCAGGATCAACTGGTTGAAGGAGGATCGAAAAGCTTCCCAGTCGCGCGCGAGCATGCTGTCGATCAAATAGAAATTGGTCACCGAGGGCGGCGTGGTGGCGAACACATCGAGCCGACCCAGCGGCGCCGGCGACCAGCCAAGTCGGAAGTAGAACACATAGACCAGCACCAGCCCGGTGAAGAACACCGGCAGCGAGACGCCGGCGGGGGTGGTGATGCGACAAAGATGGTCGATCCACGAGCCGGGCTTGGTCGCGGCGACAATGCCGAGCGGAATCGCGATCACGATCGAGACGATCAGGCCCAGCAGCGTCAGTTCGGCGGAGGCCGGCAACCGGTTGCGGATCTCGGTGGCGACCGGCTGGCCGGTGGTGAGCGAGTTGCCGAAATCACCTTTGGCGAGATCGGCCGTGTAGCGGAAAAACTGTTCGATCAGCGGCTTGTCGAGGCCGAGCTTCTTGCGGATTTCCTCGATGGCGTTCTTGTCCGCCGAGGGGCCGGCGAAATAGGCCGCGGGATCACCGGGCAGCGCGCGGGTCAGCAGGAAGGTCACGATGATGACCCCGATCAGCGAGGGGATCGCGAACAAGAGCCGCCTGGCGATCAGGCTCAGCATGGCAACGCGCTCCTTTCTTCCCTCTCCCCTTGTGGGGGAGGGTGGATCGGAACCGCGAAGCGGGTT
>JACMOT010000103.1 GCA_014377915.1 Tardiphaga sp. | reverse complement strand
TGCCCTGGCCCTGTACGATGCGCTCCGGGCAGAACGCGACCTTGAGCTTGCGGCCCTTCTGCCGCAGATAGTCATTGATCCACTCGGTGGTGCCGGGATAGAGCGTCGAGCGCAGGATGATCAACTGGTGGTCGCGTAGATACGGCAACAGCGTGTCGATGCAGTCCTGCACGACCTTTCGGTCCGGATTGAGAAATTCATCGACCGGCGTGCCGATGGTGACGATCACGGGGCCGGACGTCGAGATCTGGCTGGGTTCGCTGGTAAAGATCAGGCGATCGTCGCGCAGCGCCCTGGTCAGCAAGGGCGCGGCATCGGTTTCGATGAAGGGCAGCTCGCCGGATTCGAGCGTCGCCAGGTTGGCGCGGTTGAGATCGTTGACGTTCACCCGCAGCCCCTGCGCGGCGAAGGACAGCACCAGCGGAATGCCGACATGTCCGGCGCCGCCGACGATGGTGAGATCGACGGTCTTGTTGTTCTTCTGGCGGGCGGCAATCATCAGATCCAAAACGGTCACAGCTTCTCACCATAGGTCAGGACAAAGGATCGCAGCGGGCGCATCACGGCCGGCGAGAATGCAATGCGATCGATGGCGTTGTAGGCCGGCAGCAGCCAGCGCAGCCGGGCCGAGGCCAGATAGTTGTAATTGAGGTTGGAGAAGTAATCGGTACCGACCTTGAAGCCGGCATCCTTGAAGGTGGCCGCAATCTCGCGGGCCAGCACGGGGCGCTCGTTTTCGGTGACACCCACGGGGCTGTAGAGCGGCGAGGTCCGGTCGCGGTACAGATACATGAACGGGTTCATGCGGTTGGGATCGAAGGCTGCGAACGAGCCGCCCGGTCTCAGCACGCGAAACACCTCCGCGGCGCAGCGCGCCGGATCAGGCAAATGGTGCAGCAGACCGCTGAGCAACACGCCGTCCAGGCTTTCAGATTCGAACGGCAGATGTTCGACATCGCCTTCGAGAAAGTCGATGGCGGGATATTTGGCGCGGCCGAGCGCGACCAGCTTCGGGCTGATGTCGAGGCCGACGGGTACATAGCCTTGCTGGTGTAACAGGTCGGTGAAGACGCCGGAGCCGCAGCCGAGGTCGGCCAGCCCCGCGCCGGGCCTGAATTGTGCCAGCTGCGCGCAGGTCTGGATCAGCCGCCGGCTGCTCTCTGTCGTGAACACGTCATAGCTATCCGCGGCGGCATGGCCGTCGAAGAAGGCGATTTCCTTGTTCTTGTCCTGGCTCGATGGAATCATGCGAAGGCCTGTGCGGGATCGTGGCCGGGGAAGCGGGAGAATCCGCGTTAGAAACAGCCAGAGATCGGGCTCCACTCTAATATCGCGGAGCCGACGTCACCTTGTTCGAAACAACTTAACGCGAGATGAGGTTTTCGCGCCGAGACAAGCGAAAGCCTCCGAAGCGATCGAGCGGTAGTAACAAAACGGCTCGCCGGATTGATTAGTAGTCGCGGCTTCGCCTCACTGTGTATGGAGGTTGCGTCAACTTTCCGCGTTGTCAGCTGGCGCGGGATAAGAGAGATAAGCGAGCAGCTTCATCTCGCGGCGGCCTCTGGTCACGGTGTCGAGTATCAGTCCGGACGACAGCGAAAGTACGGCAACGATCATAAGGCCCATCGACAACACAGCGGTCGGCAGCCGTGGCACCAGGCCGATCTCGGCATAGGTGACGATCACCGGAATCGCCAGACCGATGGCGATGAAGGCCAGGCTGATGCCGAGCGCGCCGAAATAGCGCAGCGGCTTTTCCGATCGGTACAGTTTCAGCATGGTCAGGAGGATGCGCAGCCCGTCGCGATAGGTGTTGAGCTTGCTGAAGGAGCC
>JACMOT010000007.1 GCA_014377915.1 Tardiphaga sp. | reverse complement strand
ATGCTGCACATCCCCATCGCGACCGTCGTTCTGACCTTCGGCGCGCGTTACCTTGCGCCACACCTGCCGGGTGGTCGGATGGCGCTCGTCCCCGTAGCGATCGTGCTGCTAGCCGTCGCAAGCCAGCTTTCGCTGCGCTGGTTCGAAACGCCGATGCGGCGCTACCTGAATGATCTCTATGATCGCCATCTCGGAGGACCAAAGGTCGCCGCTGTCGCAGCTACGACGGAATCCCGGCGATGACAATGACCGCGGAGATTTCACCGGCGCAGCTCGCGAATTCCAGCGCCACGGTCGTAGGGCGCGACAGCGTCATCGACACCATGCGTGGTATTGCGATTCTGATGGTGATCGGCATCCACTCGCTGCATCAGCCGCTAATGGCGTCCTGGGAAATCTCGGTCGACGCCGCGCTGCGTCCCTGCGTGCCCATCTTCCTGTTCGTTTCCGGATATCTCTCGGTGCTGTCCGGCCGCGTGCCCCTGGCACGGCGATTCAAGGCCATTCTGATTCCCTATGCCATCGCGTTTGTTGCGGCCTATTTCTATATGGCGCAGCATAATCCGGCGATGGATCACCGTCTCATGGCGACCGGCGCGCGGTTCATTCTGGCTTACGTGTTCGTGTATTATTATGTCTTCGTCTATGCCGGCTGCACGGCTCTGCTGTGGCTCGTGTTACGGCCCTCTTGCGATGGCATACCGCCGTCGCAGGCCCGACTTGCCATGCGCCTGACACTGGCGATGATGGTCGGCCTCATGGTTGGAAGCTATCTCGATCCCCTGCTGTTCAATTTTGGTGTTTCCGTCTCGCTGGTCGAAGAATTCCGCCTGCGCGACATTCCGTTCTGGTTCGGCTTTGCAGCCTTCGGCGGTCTGGTGGCGATGCCCGGCATCCGGGCTGCGCTGACATCGATGCAAGCACCACTGGCCGCTGCCATGCTGTTGTTCTACGTGGCCTATGCCGCGGCACGATACTTCCAGATCGGCGATTCCGCAGCCTATGATTCCATCGCCTTCTTCTTCTATGCCGCGTTGCTCTGTTCCGTATTCTTCGCCATTAGCGTCCAGTCGCCATGGTTCGCCACGCTGGGATCGGGGAGCTACTTCATCTATCTCTGGCACATCTTCATCGTGATGGTGCTGCGCGATCACCTCGCCTTTTGGCAATTTGGTGCGCTCGCGGATGCCGCGATCACCGCAACTGTGACGATAGCGATCAGCATCGCTGCGTTAATGGCCGTCCGGAAGTATGCCCCGTTCCGACTCGCCCAATGGCTCGGAGCCTGACCATGCTGCTTCGACAGACCCTTCTCTATTTACCGGCACAGATTATCGGGCCACTGTTCCAACTGGTCGCCATGGTCGTCTGGACCCATGTGGTCGACGAACACACGCTTGGCATCATCACGCTGGTCACCGCCACGCATGAATTGCTGCAGATCGGGTTCCTGGCCTGGTGGTCGCAATATGCATTGCGGTTCTTTGGTCGCTACCAGGATTCGCACAGCGCCGCGCGCTTCTACCGCACCGAAAACACCATCCTGCTGCTGTCCGTCATCCTGCAAAGCATCTTCATGATCGGCGTGCTGCAGCTGGTGATTGCGCCGGATGCGGACGCCTGGTTGCTTGTCGCCACTCTGGCTTACGTCGTCACGCGGTCGCTCAACCTATATATCGGCGAGCGCGCCCGAGTCCGCCAGCAGATCGGCGTCTATTCCATCCAGCAGATCCTTGGGCCAGCCGTGGGCTTTTTGGTCGGCCTCGTCTTCATCAAGACGTTCGGCGCATCCGCAGCATGGCCGCTCGCGGGCTATGCCATTGCCCAGCTGGTCGCAGCGCTGGTCGTTCTGCCGGTGATCGGCCATGGACGGAAGTTCTGGCCGGTCGATCGCGAGATCATCGACCATGCCTTGCGGTACGGCATTCCGCTGATCATCGGCGGAGCGCTCGGCTGGGTCGGCCTCAACGCGTCACGCTTCATCGTCAACCATCTTCAGGGCGTCGCCGCCGCCGGCCTGTTCGCGGTCGGTTACGGTCTCGGCCAGCGGGCCGCGGCCGTTGCGGCCATGCTGGTGACAGCGGCCGCTTTTCCGCTCGCGGTGAAGCATATGGAACAGGGTGGCAGCAAGGCCGCGATGCGTCAGCTTGCCGACAATAGCGCCCTGTTGATCGCCATTCTCGCCCCCAGCATCCTGGGCATCTTCATGCTTCGCGCCGAAATCGTCCACCTGCTGATCGCGGTGCCGTTCCAGGCGGTGACGCTGGCCGTGCTGCCGCTCTCGATGCTGGCGGGCTCAATCCGCAACCTGCGTGCCCATTACGGCGATCAGGTCTTCCTGCTGCACAGCCGCACCCGACTGATGATTATCATTGCTGCCATCGACGCCACCATGACGGTCCTGCTCAGCGTCGCCTGCATTCGCTACTGGGGCCTGATCGGCGCGGCTGGCGCCACGGCACTGTCGGCAGCGGCCGCGGCAGCCGTAAGCTTCTCGATTGGCTTCGCCAGATTTGGCCTGACGCTGCCGATCGGGCATCTGCTGCGAATCGCCGTGGCAAATCTGGCGATGGCCGGCCTGCTTTACGAATTCCCCGAAGCCCGGTCGTCGCTTGGGCTTGCGATGCATATCGCGGCCGGGGGCGCGCTGTATATCGGGGTACTGGGTCTGCTCTATGCGCGAACGCTGACCCGAATGATTCGATCCCGGATGACAACGCCAGCGACGTGAAGACCGGGCCTGGTCATGCCTTCTTCACATTCTGGAATGCACGGGCCATGGCCGACCACAGTGGCTTCTTCTGCATCTCGGAGTCGAACGGCAGCGGCCGTGGCAGACGCTGGGCCAACGGATCCTTCTTTCGGGCGGCATCCGTATAAAACGAATAATTGTCGGCCAACTGCCAAGCGATTACCGTCTTCACCGCCGGAATTCGCAGGACGTTGTCGAGGAATTTTTCGGCTGTGTCCGCCACCATGGCATCGCGTGCTGCGATATCGTCGGGAAATGTGTCGTCGCGGACGTCGAATTCGGTGATGTAGATCTCGACCTTGCGCTCGGCGAGGGCGTGAACAAATTCGGCAAAGCGCTCGGGATTGTGTGGGTAGCGCGGTTGCAGATGGCCCTGCAGCCCGACCGCATGCAGCGGCACGCCAGCGTCCTGCAGCTCGTCAACGAGCCGCAGCATCCCCGCGCGCACCGCGAGCCCGACCTCGTCATCGCGCTCGGTCTGCGCCTCGTTGAGGACGAATTTCGTTTTACTGTCGGCCATTGCCGCCCGCGCGAAAGCGCGCTGAACGTAGCCGGGGCCAAAGGCGTCATACCAGGGACCAAGCCGATAGCCCCCAGGCGCCTTATGTCCCGGCCAGAACGGCTCGTTGACAATATCCCAGGAATGCAACTGCCCTGCATAGCGTCCGACAACATCGTCGATATAGCGATCGAAGAATATTTGTCGCTCCGAGGTGCTCATGCTCCTGATCCATTGTGGAACCCATTCATTCCAGATCAGGCAGTGGCCACGCATCGGAATGTTGTTTGCTGCACAGAATTTTAGCAACCGGTCAGCACTATCAAAACGTTTCGGACCCGGCTGTCCGGCGATCGTACCGATCTTCAGCGCGATGTCAGTTGTAACAATTCGTGCGTGCGTCGTGTACAGCTCGCGATAGGCGACGTCCTTGTCGATCACCGGCCCGGCCGCGGCACCAAATACCACACCATTTGAAGCTGCTATCGCGCCGAGGCTCCGCGCTGGTGCAGCGATTGCGCGAGTTCCAGATGCAGCCGCCGTTCCCGCAAGTATCGCAAGCGCTGCTCTTCGTGAAAATCTCTTCATCGCTGAATCCGATCTGTTAGTGCATTGCGGCATCGCTGTGATGAGATCACCATCGTTGCGTCGCAATAGATCGATTTGATGGCGAAGTTGCTACCGAGTCATCAGCAACGCCTTCGCATCTGCCACAATGGAACTATTGCTGGATTTCATTCAGCACACTCGATCACATGATATCGGAGATCGACATTGAAAACGCACCACACGCTATCACCTGACCTCACGGTTGATGGAATTGCGATCAACGTTCATTCGCTTCCGGAAGCCGTCTCGTCCATCGTTGACGCCGCGCAGCATGGCGATAATTTCAGTGTCTGCACGCTTAATCTGGACCATGTCGACAAGCTTCAACACCACCCCGAATTTTTGAATGCCTATCGCCGCGCGCGGTTTGTGACAGCCGACGGCTTTCCGATCGTTGCGCTCAGTCGTCTGGCTGGCTCACATATCGACAGGACGACCGGCGCGGATCTGGTAGAACCGGTGTGCCGGGAAGCTGGCGACAATGGACTGCCCGTGTTTCTGCTCGGCTCGAACGAATCGACGCTCACGATGGCGTCGCAACGCCTGCGTCGTCGATATAAATCGCTGGACATCGTCGGCTGCCTCGCCCCGGGACAGCACTTCGAACCCTATTCCGGCGAAGCCGATATCGCCATCGACCGTATTCGTCGATCCGGCGCGAAGATATGTTTTGTGGCGCTGGGCGCGCCTCGGCAGGAACTGTTCGCGGCCCGCTGCCTGGACGAACTCACCGGCACCGGCATGCTGTGCATCGGCGCGGCGCTCGATTTCATTGCCGGCACGCAGACGCGCGCACCCGGATTTTCGCAGCGCTACGGACTCGAATGGGCGTGGCGCATGATGAAGAGCCCGAGGCGGCTCGGACCGCGCTATGCGCGGTGTATCGGAACCGTGCCGCAGCTGGTTGCGCGCAGCATGCCACAGATACTCGACGCCCGGATGAGGAAGGCAGCATGATCTCCACCTTGACGCTGGCGCAACGCGCGCGAAATATCAGCCACGCTCCAGAACGATATCAGATCTGCCTCATTCATCCTTTCGACCCGCGCGGCGAAAAGGTGGGAGGTCTGGAGACCTACATCCGGGACTTCATTACCTTCCATCCCGCCGACACCGACCTGCTGTTCATCGGCGTTGATTCGGTGGGCGACCTGCCGCTTGGCAAAATTCACAAGCTCACATTCCGCGGCAGGACCTTCGATTTTCTTCCGATCCTGCAATATTCGGATGATCAGGCGCGCGAAGCCGCGCGGACCATCCGATCCTCGCTGACCGGCCAGTTCTTTGTCGCATTGCTTCGCTACTTCGGGCCGATCGCCAGGATCATCCGCCGCCGTCGCTGCTCGATTGATCTGCGTCGCGTCGAATTTTCGTGGCTTCCGACATTGTTGCGACTGCCATTCGTCCAGATGCTGCACGGCGAGGGCGCGCCGAAGATGCAGATGGACTCGCTGCTGCGAAAATACTCGTTTGTTCACAATATGGGGGAGCGCTTTGCCGTCTCCATGAGCGAGCGATTTCTCTGCGTTAATCCGTTCATCACAGAGCGACTGCAGAAGACCTATCCAGGCAACAAACAGAAGATCGACACGCTGTGGACATGGGTCAACACCGATATTTTCAAACCGAAGTCGTTCCCCGCCATGGCTGAGCCGTTTCGAATCGTGTTCGCCGGACGGCTCGATGAGTTCAAGGACCCGCCGCTGATGTTCAAGGCGATCGCACGGCTGCGGGCGCGCCTGAACGGAGAGGTCGAGTTTCATTACATAGGCACCAGCGATCCGCACCGCTTCGCCGAATTCGTCGCCATCGAAGACATCACCGTCCGGCACGGTTTCAAGGACGCGGCCGGCATGGCCGCGACCCTCGCATCAGCCCACGCCGGCATTCTGACGTCGGAGTTCGAGGGCATGCCACGTTGCGTCCTTGAGATTCTGGCAGTCGGACGTCCGGTGGTGGCGGTTCATCTGCCGCAGCTGGTGCCTGTGATCCATGATGGGGTCAGCGGCTTCCTCGTACCCCGACATGGTACTACCGACGATATCGCTGAAGCGCTCGCTCAGCGATTCATCGAGGTTCGCGACGACATCAAAGCGAGTCGTATGACGCCCGAGGTGATCGCGGAATCGATCTCCGACTTTACGCCGAACACGCAGCTGGCCCGCGTCTATCGCTATCACAAGGACATCCAGAACTCGCGCTTCATGATCGCTGCTTCCCAGGCCTAGAGGTACCCATTGAACATTTTGATGCTGACCAGTGAGTTCTCCCCTGCGCAGGGAGGAATCGGCACCTATGCGCGTGAGATGGCCACCGCCGCGACGGCTCTCGGCGCCAATGTCACCGTGGCGGCGCCGGCCTATATGGCGAACGCCGCGAACGACGATGACACATTGCCGTTCCCGGTTCGGCGCTTCCATGGAGGCCTGCATTCGTCGCGGGACGTTCCGGCCAAGATCGCGTTGGCGCGAGAGATGATCCGTGCGGGAAAATACGACATAATCCATGGTGCCGATTGGCCGTTTTTCATCCCCGTGGCACTGGCGCGGGGACTGACGAGCGCGCGACTGCTGATGACGGTGCACGGCACGGAAATCAATGAGGTGCAGACCCCTCTCAAGCGTCTCGCCATCTGGACGTCCGGCGCATTCGCCGGGCGAACCGAAATCGTCGCTAACAGCAGCTACACACGGGATCTGTTTACCCGGAATTTCCCCGCCCAGTCACGACGGACCAAGGCGGTATCCCTGGGGGTCGCCGATTTCTGGTTCCGCAAAGGCCGGCTCCGCGCCGAAACCCGCAGGGTGCTTGGCATCGCCGAGGAACGCATCATCATCGTGAGCGTGGCACGGATCACGCGACGAAAGGGCCACCATCTGACCCTCGCCGCGCTCAATACTCTCCCCGAGGAGCTGCGCAAGCGCATCACCTGGCTGGTCATCGGTCCGGACGGCGAAACCGACTATGTCAACGCGCTGCGAAGCATCGTCGGCGTAACGGATTGCGATGTGCGCCTGCTTGGCGCGCTTCCTGACGAGGCGATCCGCGACATCTACAACGCCGCCGACTTTTTCTGCCTGACCGCCGCTCCGGATCCATCGGGACGTGTCGAAGGCTTCGGCCTGGTCTATCTGGAAGCCGCGGCCTGTGGACTTCCCTGCGTCGCCACGGAGATTGGCGGCGTGCCCGACGCTGTTATCGCTGATTCCAGTGGCCTGCTGGTGGCCCCAAATGTCATCGCCATTGCAGAAGCGATCACGAAACTCGCGCAAGATACAAGAATGCGGGAAGTGCTCGCAGCAGGAGCCACCACACACGCACGCGCCCTTTCTTGGGAACGCTGTGCGGCCGAGACCTATGGGCTTCCCCGCGAAGCAGTTCACCACGGAGCGGTCGTCCCAACACTGGATGAAGCCATGAAGATCACCGCATGAGATATGTTGTGCCCGCACTGCTTCTCGTGGTGCTGATGAGCGGTACCGCGCTGGCAGAGAACTGCACGAAAAGCCGCGAGTATCTCCTCGGCGGCCTGGCGGGGGATTTGCCGATGCCACCACAGGCCTACGAGCAATTGTTCAAGACCTGCATGGCGACCTCCAGCATGGCGAATGTCAAGGACGCCTATATTCTCAGGGATGGCGGCATTGCCGTGTCTCCGAAGCAGGATAGCCTGTCGGCCACGGCGGCAACGCTTTCGCAATTCTGCAATAACTACCCGCGCGCCACGTTGCGCTTCCTGACCCGCAAGGAGCTGGCATCAACGAGGTCCATATCCGGAGTCATCCGGATGTCGTCGAACACCTCAACATCCTGCCGAAAGATAAAGGGCATTGACTGAGACGGAATTAGCCAAATCAGTGACGTATCGCCGGCCTGGCGACCAGAAGCGCTCCGGCGCCACTCATTCTCCAGGAGCTTCCGTATTAAAGATTGGCCCCTCAGGCACCCAGCTCCGGCCGTCGAACTTCGCGATCTGCATTTGAGTATAGGGCGCATAGCGATCCGGACGCGTGGAGATCGAGATGCCGGGCAGCAACAGAGGTGCGACCACCTTGTTCAAGGTGGTTGCCTGCTTCAGCAGGTTTTCGCGGCTGAGATTGTCGCCGCACATCTCGATGATCTTCGCGGTCATATAGGCTGAGATATAACCGGTGACATTGCTGCCATCGGCGATGTCGCCGCGCGGATACCATTTTGCAAGGAACTCCTTGAATTCCTTGACATCGGCCGCGCTCTCCCAGTTCGGGTCAGTCGGCACCTTGAAGGCCAGCGCGGTGAGCACGTCCTTCGACGCTTCGAGACCGGCGGGCTCCATCACCCCCTTGATGGATGACGAGACGCTGACGACGAAGTTCAGCGGCTTCCAGCCAAGTTCATGGACCTTGCGTATCGCCTGCGCGCCAAATTTCGGCGTCGCCATGGTGAACAGCGTGTCAACGCCCGCGGCCTTGAGTGTAACAATCTGCGAATCGATCGTGGGCTCTGAGACCTCATAGGTCACTTCCTTGACGATCATGGTCCTCGCGCTCTCGCCGAGACCGTCCTTCAGCCCTTTGACATAGTCCTTTCCGGCATCGTCATTCTGCGAAAAAACGCCAAGTCTGGCGTTAGGTCTGTTTTTCAGCAGATATTTCGCAAAGATCATGCCCTCCATCTGGTAGGGTGGGTAAAGCTGCGTGGTCCATGGAAAATTCTTTGGATCATCCCATTTCGCCGCGCCGGTCGAGATGAACAGCTGCGGCACCTTTTTCAGGTTGAGATATTTCTGCGTGGCAGAGTTGGTCGGCGTCCCGATGGTGCCGACGATGGCCAGAACCTCATCCTGTTCGACGAGGCGCCGGGTCTGCTCGACGGTCTTGGGCGGAGAATACGCGTCGTCCAACGAGATCATGGTGATCTTCCGGCCGTTGACGCCGCCTTTGGCATTGATCATCGCGTAATAGGCTTCCTCGATCCGTCCCTGCGTGCCATAGGCCGAGGCTGGCCCGCTATAGGGCATCGTCTGACCAATCTTGACTTCGGTGTCGCTCGCGCCGGGGCCGTATTGCTTCTGCGCGGCGGCGGGATGGCTGGCGACCAGCATCAAGGCGCCGGCAGCGGCGAGTGCGTGACGAGTGGTCATGGCGTAACTCCCCTTTGATTTGATATGGCCGCACTCTGTGTTGCGTGCCGTTGCAGAAAATTCAGATCGCTTGCAGATCCTCCCGGTAGCCCGCCATCTTGGCGCGTCGGGCAGGCCTGCCGTCTTGTTTGCGCCGTGCCAGCGCGTCCATGGTCGCCTTCGACGGCTTCAGCTTCAGCATGCCTTCAATGGTATCGATGAAATTCTCCATCATTGCCTCCGCGCTCCAGACACGATGCGGCTTGCCGCCTTCGAGGGCGGCTTCACGCGACGACATCGCAGCACGCAGATAGATCGACATCAGCATCAGCCGCTGATTGACGAGTTCAGGATCGATATCCTGCAGAAACCGGCGAATATGCGCCAGCGCTCGCTCGTATCCCGATGCCCACTTGCCTTCCAGCGCATCCAGAAACATCTGCCGATGGCTCATCTGCAGCATGGTAATGAAGCGGATATAGGTATCCTCCTTCCGCGGATGCTTGCCGTCGCCTGCGAGATCGGTGGACGGCCACACCAGGCATTCAATGATCTGCCGCAGGTGGCGCGGGCCGCCGCGCGCTTCAATCTCGTCCAGGGCGCGATTGCGACGATCGTCGATCAGCCGCGCACCGTCTGCGACGAGTTCGCGCGCCAACTCGTCCTTGGTGCCGAAATAGTAATGCAGCGAGCCCGAGTTACGCTGCTTTGCGGCAAGCACAATGTCGCGCACGCTCACGCCGTCATAGCCGCGATGCGCAAACAATCGCCGCGCTGCGATTTTCAGCAGGTCTCTTGTGTTTGCATCCGCCATATTGACAAACCTGTCACGGAGTCCAAGTTAGGTCAAATGCTTTAAGCGAATGACCTAATTTCGCAATATCAGGGAGAGCGCCAGTGAGTGAACTGGATTTTGGCGGCAAGACCGTGCTCGTCATCGGTGGATCAAGCGGGATCGGCAACGGTATTGCCCGCGCCTTTCATCGCAAGGGTGCCAATGTTCATGTCTATGGCACCAGGGCATCCGCGGCGGACTACAATAGCCAGGAAGGCTCTGACCTGACGGATCTGCATTACGCCAGGCTCGATGTCAGCAACTCTGCCGAGATCGAGGCGCTTGAGCCGGCGTTCGAAACGCTTGATATT
>JACMOT010000102.1 GCA_014377915.1 Tardiphaga sp. | reverse complement strand
TCTTGATGCCGTATTTCGACACGCCGTCCTTGATGATGTCGACCTTGATGTGCAGCCAACCGGCCATCTCGATGGCGCCGCAGAAGGTGATCTCGCCGGCGCCCTGGCTGAAGTGCAGGTCGCCCATCGAGGGGCCGCCGCCGGGCACGTAGACCGGGAAATACACCTTGGAGCCGCGCGACAGATCCTTGATGTCGCAATTGCCGCCATGTTCGCGCGGCGGCACGGTGCGCGCGCCCTCGGACGCGGCCTTGTCGCGGGCGTCGCCCTTGAGCCGGCCCATATGGGCGGTCGGACCGAAGGGCGGATTGGCAAGGCCCGGGACCCGGGTCGGGTTGGTGGCGGTCAGCGCCTGCTCGCGCTCATTCCAGGTCGCCAGCAATTTCGGATCCGGCAGACAGCCGATCAGGCCAGGATGGATCAGGCCGGCGAAATTCACGCCCGGGATGTGGCGCGACGAGGTGTACATGCCCTTGAAGTCCCAGATCGACTTCTGCGCCAGCGGGAAGTGATCGGTGAGAAAGCCGCCGCCATTCTGCTTGGAGAAGAAGCCGTTGAAGCCCCATTGCGAGTCCTTCATCGGACCGATATCGAGCAGATCCACCACCAGCAGATCGCCGGGCTCGGCGCCCTTGACGCCAATCGGGCCGGACAGGAAGTGCACGATCGAAAGATCGATGTCGCGCACATCATCCGCGGAATCATTGTTCTTGATGAAGCCGCCGGTCCAGTCATAGGTCTCGACGATGAAGTCGTCGCCGGGATTGACCCAGGCCACCATCGGAATATCGGAATGCCACCGGTTATGAATCATGTCGTTGTCGTAGGCCGACTGCGTGAGGTCGACCTTGATCAGTGTATCCGCCATTAAATGCTCCCTGGGTTACTCGGCTTGGTGGTTGGAAATTCTAGACCGACAGATATTTGGCGATCTGTCCGGCATCGATGCCGTCCCGCATCTCGTCGCGGACGATTTCGCCATTCTCGATCACCAGCACGCGGTCGGCGACGTCGAGGGCGAAGCTCAGCACCTGTTCGGAGACGATGATCGACAGGCCCTTGGTGTCACGGATGCGCTTCAGCGTGCGGGCCATGTCCTTGATGATCGAGGGCTGGATGCCTTCGGTCGGCTCATCCAGCAGCAGTACCTTGGGCTTGGTGGCGAGCGCGCGCGCGATGGCCAACTGCTGCTGCTGGCCGCCGGACAGGTTGCCGCCGCGGCGATCCTTCATCTCCAGCAGCACCGGAAACAGTTCGTAGAGGTCGCCCGGCACGTTCTTCTCGCCGGACACCACAAGGCCGGTCTCGATATTTTCCTTCACCGTCATGTGCGAAAAAATCATACGGCCCTGCGGCACATAGGCCAGCCCCCTGGCGACGCGCTCATAGCTCTTCAGCCCGCTGATCTCGCTGCCCTGCATCGACACCGATCCGCTCCTGGTCGGCACGATGCCCATCAACGATTTCATCAGCGTGGTCTTGCCCATGCCGTTGCGGCCCATGATCGCGACAATCTCGTTGGGCTGTACCGCGATGTTGAGGCCGTGCAGCACCTCGCTCTGGCCGTAAGCGACATGAAGATCATTAATGGCAAGCATGGTGGTCCCCTCGGCATTCAATCGATACGACGCTCTGTCGCTTCGGCTCCGTCATTGCGAGGTCAGGGAAAGCCTGCGGCTTTCCTCTTAGCGAAGCGACGCGGCAATCCAGAGGCCGCGAGCAAAGACTGGATTGCTTCGTCGCAAGGGCCCCTCGCAATGACGGCAGATAGCGCGGTGATCGCTTCATCAATGGCCCAGATAGACTTCGATGACTTTCGGGTCGTTCTTGACCTTCTCCATCGTACCTTCCGACAGGATCTGGCCCTGATGCAGCACGGTGACCTTGTGGGCGATATCCTCGACAAATTTCATGTCATGCTCGATCACCAGCACCGAGCGGTTCTTGATGATCTTGTTGAGGAGTTCAGCGGTCTTGACGCGTTCGCTGACGCTCATGCCGGCGACCGGCTCGTCGAGCATCAACAGGTCCGGATCCTGAATCAGCAGCATCCCGATCTCCAGCCACTGCTTCTGACCATGGCTGAGCAACTCCGCCGACATGTTGAGCCTGTCCTTGAGAAAGATCATCTCGGCGACTTCCTCGACACGGTCGCGCACCACGGCATCGCGCTTGAAGGTCAGCGCCCCGAACACGCTGCGTCCGCGCGGAAAGGAAATCTCCAGATTTTCGAACACGGTAAGGTCGTCATAGATCGACGGCGTCTGGAATTTGCGGCCGACGCCGGCCTGCACGATCTGGTTCTCCTTTATCTTCGTGAGGTCCTTGTCACGAAAATGGATCGCGCCCGACGTGGCCTTGGTCTTGCCGCAGATCAGATCGAGCACCGTGGTCTTGCCGGCGCCGTTGGGACCGATGATGACGCGAATCTCGTTTTCCTCGACATAGAACGACAGGTCGTTGACGGCCTTGAAACCATCGAACGAGACTGTCAGTCCTTCGACCGCGAGCAGAAATTCCTTGGGCTGGTGACCGATCAGCATGTTGATATCCTCACTCTGCCGGGGCGCCGTCGGCGACCGAGGTATCGGTCCAGCCGTTCTTTGAGTCTTTCTCGGGAGTCTTCTTGCGCATCAATCCGTCGATCCGCGGCTGCACGTAGTCGCTCCAGATTCCAGCCAGGCCGTTCGGGAACGCAAGCACCACGGCGATGAACAACCCGCCGAGACCGAACAGCCAGAGTTCGGGAAACGATTCCGAAAAGCTGGTCTTTGCAAAATTCACCAGCAGCGTGCCGTAGACGGCGCCCAGGATGGAGAGCCGACCGCCAACCGCGGTGTAGATCACCATCTCGATCGAGGGCACGATGCCAACAAAGGACGGCGACATGAAACCGACCTGCAGCGAGAACATCGCGCCGCCGATGGCGGCGAAGATCGCCGCCATGCAGAAGGCAAAGATCTTGAAGTTGGCGACGCTGTAGCCGGAGAACCGCACCCGGTC
>JACMOT010000101.1 GCA_014377915.1 Tardiphaga sp. | reverse complement strand
GGCGCCATTGTGCGATCATGCCCGGATCGACATGGCGATCGCGAGGACAGCATGACAGACGATATGCGCGAGCTCGTCTACCGCATCCTCACCCTGCAATCACAGCTAGACGACGAGATCGAGACCCGGCGCAAATCCTTCGGCAGCGCGCTGCACGGCAAGGCCGTCGAATTCGAGAATGAGATCATCCGGCAACACCGACAGATGCGGCAGGGCATTGGGCAGTTCCTGCGCGAATCCGATGTGCCGAGCGTCCTCGTCGCGCCGATCTGCTATTCCATGCTCGTCCCGATCGTCCTGATCGACCTGTGGGCAACCATCTACCAACACATATGTTTCCGCGCCTACCGCATCCCGCGCATCCGCCGATCCGACCATGTCATCATCGATCGCCACCGGTTGCAGTATCTCAACGGCATCGAGAAGCTCAACTGCGTCTATTGCGGCTATGGCAATGGCGTTATCGGCTATGTCCGGGCGATCGCCGGCGCCACCGAGCAATACTGGTGTCCGATCAAGCACGCCCTGCGCGTCACGGATCCGCATGATCGCTATATGGAATTCCTCGATTACGGCGATGCCGAAGGCTATCGTCGGCGTTTGCAGCAGTTCCGCGATCGACTGACTCAAAAGCTCGGCAAGGCGCCCTGATCAGCGTCCCTGGCGCATCGTGCCGCGCATGAGGAACAGGCCGGGCAGCAACGGCAACCACAGGATCATCATGCGCAGCAGCATGGTGCCGGTGAGCGCCGCCTCGATTGCAACGCCAAGCAGGTGCAGCGTTGCCGTGCAGACAATCTCGAAACTGCCCAGCCCCAGTGGTATCGGCCCCAGCGTGACCGCAACCGACGCCATGACCAGCGCGATCAGCGCGGCGGAAAAACCCACATCCTGGCCCAGCGCCCTCAGGCAGGCGTAAAGCGTCGCGGCATCGAGCAGGAAGACCAGCGCATTGAACAGCGTGACGCGAAACAACAGGTTGCGATCCTTCAACAGCGCCGCCGGCGCCAGCGCGAAGGCATCGAGCAACCGCCTGACCGCGCCGATATCTTCCAGCCACGGCGGCAGCGGCCGGCGCCCGCGACGCCGCAGCCACAGCGCCAGCGACGGAATGGCGGTGGCGACGATCACGAAGGTCGTCACGACACCGACCATCAACGGACTGGCCTTGCCTTCCGCCCACAGCAGCAGCAGCGAGAGCAGCGCAAAGGCCATGTACGCGCCATAAAAACCGATCATCGAGACCAGCAATGCCGCCACCGCGATGCCGCGCGACACGCCGAGCCCGATCAGCCGGTCGACCACCAGCACATTGCCGCCCATGCCGGCTGTCGGCAGCGCCTGGTCGAGGAACAGCTTGGAGACCGCCAGCCGCAGCAGCGGCCAAAGTTTCTGCGGCGACCCTGCGCGCAGCAGCACCGCGCGCCAACCCGAGGCGACGCTGGCATAGGTGGCGAGCTGAAACACCAGCGCCACCAAAAGCCAGAGCGGTTGCGCCTTTTCCACCAGCGCCATGAAATTCCGGATTTCGCCAAAATGCAGCACCGCCCCGGCCAGCGCGGCGACGGCGACAATGCCGACGAACCAATAACGCCAGTTGCCCGACCTCACGACCGGGGCCGCGCCCGCCGGGTCCGGCCGCGCAACAGGCTGCCGGGACGGTAGAACCACCGCTTGGCTGCCTCCGTCGCCGCCATATACAGCAGAAGGATGGCGCCTACGGCCCCCATTTCGGCAAACGACAAGGGCACGAAGCCGAACACGCCGCTCAGTCGGCCAAGAAAGGGAATTGCCAGCGTCGCGACGACCGCGGCCAGCGTCGACCAGAGCAGCAGCCGGCTGGGTCGGCTGCGCAAGACGCCGCTGCGGGTGCGCAGGATCAGCACGACGGCAAGCTCGGTCAGCAGCGAAATGAGGAACCAACTGGTCTGGAAAACGGCCTCGCCGGCGTGGAAAACCCGCAACAGGACGGTGAAAGTCAACAGGTCGAAAACTGAACTGACCAACCCGAAAACGATCATGAAGCGCTGGATTTCGGCGATATTCCAGCGTTGCGGCCGGGCGATCCGCTCGCGATCGACATTATCGCTCGAAATTGCCATCGATGGCAGGTCCGACAGGAAATTGTTGAGCAGTATCTGCTTGGCGACCAGTGGCAGGAACGGCAGCAGCGGCGTGGCCAGCGCCATGCTCACCATGTTGCCGAAATTCGCGCTGGTGGTGATCGATATATATTTCAGCGTGTTGGCAAAGGTCCTTCGACCATCCTCGACGCCCGATCGCAGCACATCGAGGTCGCGGCTAAGCAGGATGATATCGGCACTGTCGCGCGCCACATCCACCGCCTTCTCGACCGAAATTCCGACATCGGCGGCATGCAGCGCCGGTGCATCGTTGATGCCGTCACCCAGGAATCCGACGCTGTGGCCGGTGCGTTGCAGGGCGCGAACGATGCGTTCCTTTTGCTGGGGGTCGATCTCGACGAACAGTTCGGTGCGCGGCGCCAGGTGCCAAAGCGCTTCGTCGTTCAGGGCCGCCAGTTGCTCGCCAGTGAGCATTGCGTTGGCATCGAGGCCCACGACCTGGGCCAGGTGCGCGCTGACATGGCGATTGTCGCCGCTGATCACCTTTATGCGGATACCGAGCCGCGCCAGGGCCTGGATCGCCGCCTTGGCATCGGCCTTTGGCGGATCGAAAAATACCAGGAAGCCGCGAAAAACCATGGCCTGTTCGGCCTCGGCACCATGGCGCGGCTTTGCGGGCACGCTGCGTGTGGCCACCGCCAGCACACGGAATCCTTCGGCGCCGCGGTCCCTGACGACGTCATCAAGCGCCGCACGCCCGGCAGCATCGAGCGGCACGGCGGTGCCGTCACGATCGAGCGCGGTGCAGACTTCAAGGATGCTGGTGAAGGCCCCCTTGGTGATGACGAGATGGTTGGCTGCGTCCTTTGCGTCCGCGACGACGATCGTCAGGCGACGGCGCTGGAAATCATAGGGAATTTCGTCGATGCGGGTGAAGCCGTCGGTGGTCAGCCCCGCGGCCTTGCCCGCCGCCGTGATCGCCGCGTCGAGCGGATTCGCAATCCCCATCTCGAAAGCGGCGTTCAGGAAGGCGAGGTGCTCGACCTCAGGACAAGGCCGCTTCTGTGCATCAAGCGCCTCGTGCAGGATGATCGTGCCCTCGGTTAGCGTGCCGGTCTTGTCGGTGCACAATATATCCATGCTGCCCAGATTCTCGATCGCTTCGAGGCGGCGGACGAGAACGCCGCGCTTGCCCATCGCCCGTGCCCCGGCGGAAAGCGTGACGCTGACGATCGCGGGCAACAATTCCGGCGAAAGGCCGACCGCCAGCGCCACGGCGAACAGCAGGGATTCGATCACCGGCCGGCCGATCAGCAGATTGGCCGCCAGCACGAAGAACACCATGACGAACATGACACGGATGAGCAGATAGCCGAACTGCCGCACCCCCCTGGCGAAGTCCGTCTCCGGCTCGCGGGCGCGCAGGCTGGCGCCGATCGTGCCGAATTCGGTGCTGTGGCCGGTAGCGACCGCCAGCACCTTCGCCGTTCCGCTGCGCACCGATGCGCCAAGGAATACGACATTGTGCCGCGCCGTCAGCGGCGCATCGGCAGCAACGACCCCCGGCGTCTTTTCGACCGGAAAGGATTCGCCGGTCATGCTCGCCTCGCTGACGAGAAAATTGTCCGCCTCGATGACCAGACCGTCGGCGGGGATCAGGTTTCCGGCCGATAGCAGGATCACATCACCCGGCACGACATCGCTGACGGCGACGATCCTTTCGACGCCGCCGCGAACGACACGGCAGGTCAGCGCCAGCCGCTGCTTCAGCGCCTCGACGGCGTTCGAGGCGCGATATTCCTGGAAAAACCCGAGCAGCGTGCTGCCGAACACGATGGCGAGGACAATCGACGCATCGATCCATTGCTGGAGCAGCAGCGAGACCGCGGCGGCAAAGGCCAGGATCAACACCAGCGGGCTTTCGAACTGCCGCAGCAGCAACCGCGCCGCGCTCAGCCGCGATTCATCCTCGACGCTATTGGGACCAAAGCGCAGCAGTTGCGCCGCGGCGCTATCGGGCGACAGGCCATCCGGCCCCGATCCCAATGCCGTCGCCATGGCATCGGCAGCCCGGGTCCAATAGGGCGCTTCGCTGTCGGCGCTTGTCATCCACGTCCCCTCGCCAAGGTTCGGTTTCGCGGCCGGGCGTTTCCCGTCGCCAGGACCAGTTGCGCCCATAGTGTTGCCCATGCGCCGCGCCGGGGCAAGGACACGGCTGAGCGGCCGACCAGATGCCGATCAGTCGACCAGCCGCGTCCACCGCGCGGACAGGGAATCCCGTGTCGCACAGATGAACGGCGGCTGCACCGCTCGTTCAGCGAATCACAAGACCTGCGCGTCTATGGAGTGCTCATCGACCGAGAATCGTCGGTGAGAGGAATTCAACATGGCACGCAAGATGATCACGATGACGGCACTGGCGGCAACGCTGGCCATGGCCATCAGCCCGGTCGCGGCCTCGGCACACGACCGCGGCGGCTGGAGCAATGATCGCGACGACCGGGACGATGATGGCGACCGCCACGACCATGGTCGCCACCATGGGCATCATGATCGCGGTTATGACCAGCGTGGGTATGACCGGGGCTATCAGCAGAATTACTATGGCCAATCCTATCAGCAGCGCGGCTATTATGCCGACAGCCGTTACCAACAGGGCTATTACGGCAACCAGCGCCGCTCGCAATATCGTTGCCGCGGCGACGGCACGACCGGGACCATAATCGGCGCCATCGCCGGCGGCCTGCTCGGCAACAGCGTCGCCGGGCGCGGCGACCCGGCGCTGGGCACCGTGCTCGGCGGCGGCGCCGGCGCCCTCGCCGGGCGGGCGATCGATCGCAGCGACGACCACTGCTGACCCCGGCCTGGTAACACGCGAAAAGTCGGCCCTCGGTCCATGGCGACCGGGGGCCGTTCGCGTTGCAGACAGCATCGCGCAACGATCACCGGCCTGCTATCGCATGGGTTCGCCGCCAGGAAGGTCGTCATGACGATTCAGTTGCACAGCTTCTTCAACAGCTCGACCTCCTACCGGGTTCGCATCGCGCTCGCGCTCAAGGGGCTGGCGTATGAGACCATTCCCGTCGACATCCGCGCCGGCGCCCATCGCGTCGCGACATTCATGCCCGATCTCAACGCCACGTCGGCGGTTCCGGTGCTCGTTGTCGACAATGATTTCAGCCTCGGGCAATCGCTCGCCATCATCGATTATCTGGACATGCTGCACCCGCAGCCACGATTGGTTCCGCAGGAGCCGCTACTACGCGCCCGCGTGCTCGAACTGTCGTATCTGATCGCCTGCGACATCCACCCGGTCAACAATCTGCGCGTGCTGAAATATCTCTCGTCACAGCTTGGCGCCGACAGCGCGGCGCGCGACACCTGGTATCGCCACTGGATCGCCGAGGGGATGGCCGGCGTCGAGCGGCTGCTTGAACGCCATGGCGGCGCGCCCTTCTGTTTCGGCGACCATCCAACGCTGGCGGATTGCTGCCTGATCCCGCAAATTGCCAATGCCGAACGCACCGGTTGCGACACCGCGCCCTATCCGCTGGCCATGGCGATCTACGCCCACGCCACCGCCCAGCCGGCGTTTGCAGCGGCCGCGCCAAGGAACCAGCCCGATTTCGACAGTTGAGACTGTCCGCTCCCGCCTGCACCCACTGTCACTACGTCAAATGGCCCATGTTGACGAACGCGCCCGCACCGCCAATCGTGCCGCGATGAATTCGCGCTCCCTCGACACCGGCAACACCACGGCGCGATTGCGCCGCCGGCGCGTCGATGGCGCGGCGCAGGTGGCGGGGTGGCTTGATACCAGGCCGGGCCATTTCGCCCGCATGATAGGCCTGTTCACCCTCGCCAGCAGCGGCATGCTGTACGGCATCTACATCCAGTGCGAAGCCTTCGAACCCGGCGCCCGCGGCATCGTCAGCGCGACGCTTTGGGCCGCGTTCGGCGCGTTGCTGGTGCTTTCCGGCATCGTCGCGTGGATGATCGTGCTCGCCCATGATCGCCGGCGCGCCGCCGAATGCCGATCCGACGCACAGACGGTCAGGCTGATGGACGAGATCGCCGCCCATACCCGCACCGAGGTCGCGCTGAAAAAAGCCCGCGATGCTGCCGAGGCCGCCAATCTGGCGAAAAGCCGCTACCTCGTCGGCGTCAGCCACGAAATCCGCTCACCGCTCAACGCCATTTATGGCTACGCGCAATTGCTCGAACGCGATGGCGGCGTCGCGCCGGAGGAAGCCGGCCGCGTCATCCGGCGATCATCCGAGCATCTTACCAACATCGTCGACGGCCTGCTCGATATCTCGCGCATCGAAAGCGGCGTCCTCAAGCTCAACCGCGATATCGTCCCGCTGCCGGCCTTCATCGAGGCCATCGCCGAAATGTTTCGGATGCAGGCGGCGGAAAAAGGATTGATATTCCACTATAATCCGCCGGCATCGCTGCCGGCCTATGTCCGCACCGATGAAAAGCGCCTGCGCCAGATCCTCATCAACCTGCTATCCAACGCCATCAAATACACCCCGAGCGGCGAGGCAGCGCTGACCGTGCGGCATTCCGGCCTGATCGCCGAGTTCGAAATCTCCGATACGGGAATCGGCATCCCGCCCGAAGACCTTGAACGAATCTTCGAACCCTTTGAGCGCGGTGGTTCCGATATCGCCCATGCCCAGCCCGGAACCGGCCTCGGCCTCGCCATCACCCGCGTTTTGACGCAGGTCATGGGCGGCGACGTCTCGGTCAAAAGCAGCATCGCCAGCGGCAGCAGCGGCAGCAGCTTCCTGCTGCGACTGATGCTCGCCGAACCCGGCGAGGCCCCGGCGGCGACGGCCCGGCAAGGGCAGATCTCAGGCTATACCGGGCCGCGCCGCACCATCCTGATCATCGACGACGACCCAACGCAGCTCGCCGTCCTCCAAAGTCTGCTGCGGCCGTTGGGCTTTGCCGTCTATGCCGCATCGAGCGGTAACGGTGGCATCGACCTTGCCCAGCACTGCCATCCCGACCTCGTGCTGCTCGACATCCAGATGCCCGGCGTCTCAGGCTGGAGCGTCGCCGACGACCTGCGTGCGGTGGACGATGCGCGCGCCCACAAGACACGCCACAACAGGCTGAAGATCATCATGGTTTCCGCCAACGCCCATGAATTCGCCGCCGGCGGCGATGGCCGCGCCAGCCACGCTGGCTTTGTGCCCAAGCCGGTCGAGCTGGAGACCCTCCTCGACGTCATCGCGGCGCACCTCGGGCTGGCGTGGGAATCGGGTGCCGCCCCGCTTCTTCCGGTCGAACCCGCCGCCAGGCTCGATCTCGCCGGCGCCGCCGTGACGATCGCCGATCTGCGACGGCTCGGGCAGATCGGCCATATCCGCGGCATCGAGGCGCGGCTCGACGACATGACCGACGAATTCCCCGCCAGCCTGCCGCTGGTCCTGCAACTGCGCGAGCGCGTCCGCGCCTTCGATCTCAAGGCATTCCTCAAGTTGCTCGAACCTCATGGCTAGCGAAATGGCCCCCATCACCATCCTCGTCGTCGACGACACGTTGGAATCGCTAAGCTTTGTTACCGCCGCGCTGGAAAAGGCCGGGATGACCGTGCTCATCGCCGGCGATGGCGCGGCAGCATTGCAATCGCTTGAACTCGTGCTGCCCGATCTTGTCGTCATGGATGCGATGATGCCGGTCATGGACGGCTTCGACACGACGCGCGCGATCAAGGCTGACGCGCGGTTTGCGCATCTGCCTGTCATCTTCATGACCGGGATGACCGAGACCGAGCATGTCGTGCGCGGCTTTGCCGTCGGCGGTGTCGACTATATCCACAAGCCGGTGGTCGGCGGGGGACTGCTGGCCCGCATCCGCGTCCATCTCGGCAATGCCCGCATTTCGCAGCGCAACCAGTCGGCGCTCGATGCAAGCGGCCGGCCAGTGCTGGCGATCGATTCCACCGGCGGCATCATCTGGACGACTCAGCGCAGCGCCGAGATCATTGGCCGGCTATTCGCGCCGAGCCTGGCGCCGCCGCCGCCGCTCGCCGCGGCGCTGGTCCGCATGATAGAAGCCGGCGAACCCGGCCCGCTGCGCCACGAAATCCCCGGCGGCCGTCTGGAATTCACTTTCGTGGCCCACAACGCCAGCGATGAATGGCTGTTTCGCATCAACGAGATCCAGGCCGGCACCGAGGAGCGCCTGCTCGGCGCGCGCCACGGCCTCACCGATCGCGAAGCCGAGGTGCTGCTGTGGATCAGCCGCGGCAAGGCGAACCGCGAAATCAGCGAAATCCTCGGAATCAGTCCACGCACGGTCAACAAGCACCTCGAGCAGGTCTTCGAGAAAATGGGCATCGAAAACCGCGCCTCGGCCGCAGCGGCAGCGGTAAAGACGCTGTCTCAGTAACGCCGGCCCCGCCGCCGCCGCGGTCATGGTGCCACACCCCCATGCCGCGACGTCGTAACCACTGCACTGGCCTCCCGGATAGGTTAACGTGTCGCGGATGCACATCCCGCCACCGCCCAATCCCGTGCTCGGCGTCCGTGGTCTCGGCAAGTCCGTGCCGGGCGGCAGGCTGTTGTTTTCCGGCATCGACCTTGCGGTCGCACCGGGTGAAATCGTCGCCATCATGGGCGAATCAGGCGTCGGGAAATCGACATTGCTCAACCTTGTCGCCGGGCTGGACAGCCCCGATGCGGGTGAGATCACCATTCTCGGCAGCGGACTTTCAGCGCTTGACGACGATGCCCGCACGGTCTTGCGCCGTGATCATATCGGCTTTGTCTTCCAAGCGTTTCACATCCTGCCGCACCTGACTTTGGCGCAGAACATCGCTCTGCCGCTGGTGCTGGCGCATAGCGATGCCGGGGCGGCGCTGCCACGGGCCGAGGCCATGCTTGCCCAGGTCGGCCTCAGCGGGCGCGGCGGCGATTACCCGGCGCAGCTTTCAGGCGGCGAACTGCAACGCATCGCCATCGCCCGCGCGCTCGTCCACCAACCTGCGCTGATCCTCGCCGACGAACCCACCGGCACCCTCGACCCCGAACCCGCGGCCCCCATCCTCGCGCTGCTGCTCGCCGAGGTCAAAGCCTCCGGCCCCGCCGCCGTCATCCTTACCCATAGCGAACGCGCCGCCGCGGTTGCCGATCGCGTGCTGCTTCTTGGCGCCG
>JACMOT010000100.1 GCA_014377915.1 Tardiphaga sp. | reverse complement strand
GCAGCCAAAAATTAACCTCTTGATTTAACAAACATAATCGCCACGCCGCCGCTTGACTCGGCGGCCCATTTGACTTGAAAAGCGGGCGACGGCAGTTTCGCCGGCCACGCCTCGTCCCCATATCCTTTGAATGTCCGAAAACATGCGCAGCTATATCGACTTCGAAAAGCCGGTCGCCGAACTTGAATCCAAGCTCGACGAGTTGCGCGCGCTCGCCGCCGGCGGCAGCGATATCGGTGACGAGATCGTTCGCATCGAGGACCGCGCGGCGCAGACGCTGAACGAGCTCTATGCCAATCTGACGCCGTGGCAGAAGACCCAGGTGGCGCGCTGGCCGACCCGGCCGCATTGCATGAACTACATCGAGGCGCTGATCACCGAATTCACGCCGCTGGCCGGCGACCGCAAATTCGGCGACGACGAGGCGCTGATCGGCGGCTTCGGCCGGTTTCGCGGCGAGGCGGTCTGCATCCTCGGCCAGGAAAAGGGCAACTCCACCGAAAGCCGGCTGAAGCATAATTTCGGCATGGCGCGGCCGGAAGGCTACCGCAAGGCTGTCCGGCTGATGGAAATGGCCGACCGCTTCGGCATTCCGGTGCTGTCGCTGGTCGACACCGCCGGCGCCTATCCCGGCATCGGCGCCGAGGAACGCGGCCAGGCCGAGGCGATCGCGCGCTCGACCGACACTTGTCTCGGGCTCGGCGTCGCCAACGTCGCCGTGATCATCGGCGAAGGCGGCTCCGGCGGCGCCATCGCGATCGCCACCGCCAACCGCGTCTTGATGCTGGAGCACGCGATCTACAGCGTGATCTCGCCGGAAGCCGCCTCCTCGATCCTGTGGCGCGATTCCGCCAAGGCGCAGGAAGCCGCCACCAACATGAAGATCACCGCGCAGGATTTGCTGCGCTTCGGCGTCATTGATTCAATCCTCAAAGAGCCGGCCGGCGGCGCGCACCGCGACCCGGCTTTGATGATCGCCACCACCGGCGACGCGATCGCCGAGGCCTTCAACGATCTGCGCGGGCTGGACCCCGCGACGATCCGCCAGCAGCGCCGGCAGAAGTTTCTGGATATTGGTCGCAAGATCGGCTGAGACGAAGTCCGTCAGCAAAAAGCCCGCGCTCTGCAAAGAGGGCGGGCTTTTGTTTGGATCGTTACTTTCAGCAAAAACGCTCGAACGCCGCTGCGCGGCGCGCCACCCTCTCCCGCCAGCCGCCGCTGCGCGGCGGCCGTGGGAGAAGGGAAGAAAGGAGCTTCGCCTGCTTACTTCTTCGCAGGGGCCATCTTGCTGTCGGCCGGCTTCGGCGCGTCAGCCTTCGGGGCTTCGGCGGGCTTGGCGACTTCCGGGGTCGCGGCGGCCTGGTCCATGCGCTCGACCTTGGCGCCTTCGCGCAGCTTGGTGACGTAGTCGGCCTGCGCCTTGCGCACCACATAGGTCTCGATCTGCGGCTTGACCTGCTCGAAGGCCGGCGCCTGGCGGTTGCGCTTTTCCTCGACCTTGATGACGTGCCAGCCGAATTGCGACTTCACCGGATCCGAGATCTTGCCGGGCTCCATCGCGAAAGCGACCGCGGAGAATTCCGGCACCATCTGGTCCTTGGTGAAGAAACCGAGATCGCCGCCATCGGCCGCGCCCGGATCCTTCGACTTCTTCTTGGCCAGTTCGGCGAAATCGGCGCCCTTCTTCAGTTCGTCCTCGACGGTCTTGGCCTCTGCCTCGGTCTCCACCAGAATATGGCGGGCGTGGACTTCGGCTTCGCCAGTGATCTGCTTGGCGGCGTCGTCATAGACCTTCTTCATGTTGTCGTCGGTGACCGCCGCCTTGCCTTCAACGGCCAGCAGATTGTCCATCAGCAGGCGGTTGCGGGCGAAAGCCAGCTTGGTCTTGAAATCATCGCGGTCGGCGATCTTCTTGTCCTCGGCGGCCTTGGCGACGATCTTCATATCGATCAGGAACGACAGCACATTGTCCTTCTTGGTCGCCGGGTCCATCTGGGCGAGGCTGGCGCCGAGTTCTTCTTCGGCAATCGTGACGTCGCTCTGGCGGATCTCGGAGCCGTTGACCTTGGCGAGAACCTGGTTGGCGTCCTGGGCATAGACCGGGAAGCTGGACAGCATCGCCAGGGCGAAGGCGCCGGTGATGCTGGCGAGTGCGAGGCCCGGGCGCTGGCCCGGTTTCTTGTCGGGCATCGGGAACGTCATGGGAAATCCTTGTCTCGGAAGGTGGCCTGTCGGGATCGGCGGGACACTCACTTAAATGACCGCAATTGGCAACGCGAAAACTCTGTCAAAATGATGAAATCCTTGACAGGTTCGCGCCGAAGTGGAGACGTTGACAACCCTCTGTCGCAGCCATATCTGTGCCAAACTAGGCCGGTGGCGAAGGCGCGATTTCGGCTGTGCATGGGCCATCGGAACGCTTTGGCCCCTGAACCCTTGATTACGTCATCCCCGCGCCATTTTCGTGGCCTCCCCATTTCGGAGCCCCGGGGAGGCGTGTCGATACCGACATGCGTCTCCATCGGACCACCCCACGGCAGCAAAGCCGAACGGCAAAGACAGGATTTCGTTATGATCGGCGCGCTCGCCCGCAAGTTCTTCGGCTCCGCCAATGACCGCCGCATCAAGGCCTACAACACCCGCGTCGAGGCCATCAACGCACTGGAGCCCGAGATCGCGGCGCTCTCCGACGAGGCCTTGAAGGCGCGCACCGCCGAGTTCAAGGCGCAGATCGCCGCCGGCAAGACGCTGGACGAGTTGCTGGTCCCCGCCTTTGCCACCGTCCGCGAGGCCGCCAAACGCACGCTCGGCCAGCGCCATTTCGACGTCCAGCTGATCGGCGGCATGGTGCTGCATGAGGGCGACATCGCCGAGATGAAGACCGGCGAAGGCAAGACCCTGGTCGCCACCCTCGCCGTCTACCTCAACGCGCTGGCCGGCAAGGGCGTCCATGTCGTCACCGTGAATGACTATCTCGCCAAGCGCGACTCGGGCTGGATGGGCCAGATCTACGGCTTTCTCGGCCTGACCACCGGCGTGATCGTCCATGGTCTCGACGACGGCGAGCGCCAGGCCGCCTATGCCTGCGACATTACTTACGGCACCAACAACGAATACGGCTTCGATTACCTGCGCGACAATATGAAGTACCGACTCGAGGACATGTGCCAGCGCGGCCATTTCTACGCCATCGTCGACGAGGTCGACTCGATCCTGATCGACGAGGCGCGCACGCCGCTGATCATCTCCGGCCCGCTCGACGACCGCTCGGAATTCTACAACACCATCGACACCTTCCTGCCCAAGCTGGAGAAGAAGACCGACTTCGAGGTCGACGAGAAGCAGCGCACGGTGACGCTGACCGAAGACGGCATGGAGAAGATCGAGACCCTGCTGCGCGACGCCGGCCAGCTCAAGGGCGAGACGCTGTACGACGTCGAGAACGTCTCCGTCGTGCATCACATCAACCAGGCGCTGCGCGCCCACTCGCTGTTCAACCGCG
>JACMOT010000099.1 GCA_014377915.1 Tardiphaga sp. | reverse complement strand
TGTTCGGGCTGCTGCGCACCGTCGATTCGGTGTCGCCGCTGGCGGCACCGGCGGTGGCGTTGTCGCTGATCGCGTTCGGCATCGTCTATTTCCTGGTCTATGCCGCCGGCGGCATCTATCTGGCACGGCTGATGGCGGCCCCGCCGCACCATGGCGAGGAAGGCCCGCGCGGCGAGGACGGCCCGGTGCGTGCCGCCGGCCTCACGCCCGTCCCGGCAATGTCCGCGCCAGGACAATCGTCATGATCGACATTGCTACCGTGTGGGCCTTCATCATCGCCTTTGCCGTGTTCGTCTATGTGGTGATGGACGGCTTCGACCTCGGCATCGGCATGTTGTTTCCGCTGTTTCCGGAAAAGGCCGACCGCGACACGATGATGAACACCGTCGCGCCGGTGTGGGACGGCAATGAAACCTGGCTGGTGCTCGGCGGCGGCGGGCTGATGGCGGCGTTTCCGCTGGCCTATGCGGTGCTGATGCCGGCTCTGTACACGCCGATGATCGTGATGCTGCTCGGACTGGTGTTTCGCGGCGTCGCCTTCGAATTCCGTTGGCGCACGACGCGTGAGCGCAATCTGTGGGATATCGCCTTTGCCGGCGGCTCCCTGCTGGCGACCTTGGCGCAGGGCGTGGCGCTTGGCGCCATCCTGCAGGGCGTCAGCGTCTCCGGCCGGCAATATGGCGGCGGCTGGTGGGACTGGCTGACGCCGTTCAGCGTGCTGACCGGGCTGGCGCTGATCGCAGGCTACGGCCTGCTCGGCGCGACCTGGCTGGTGATGAAGACCGAGGGCCAACTGCGCGATCGTGCCGGTCGGCTCAGCCGCTGGCTGCTGTTCGCCATGCTCGGCGCCATCGCCGCGGTTAGCCTCGCGACGCCGTTCCTCGATCAAGAATATGCCACGCGCTGGTTGGCCTGGCCGAACATCCTCGGCACCGCGCCGGTGCCTGTCGCGGTCGTCGCCGTGACCATCGTACTGCTGCGCAGCCTCAAGGCCCAGCAGGACTATCGGCCGTTTTTCCTGTCGCTGTTGCTGTTCGCATTGTCCTATGCGGGACTGGGCATCAGTATGTGGCCCTACATCGTGCCGCGCAGCATCACCATCTGGCAGGCCGCCGCGCCCGACAACAGCCTGGTGTTCATGAGCTACGGCGTTGTCGTGCTGGTGCCGCTGATCCTCGGTTATACCGGCTGGGCCTATTACGTCTTTCGCGGCAAGGTCCGGGCTGGCGCGGGCTACCATTGATGCCACCGCCTGTTGAGACGCCGCGGCCTTTGTGGCAACGCCTGTTGTGGTTCATCGCGCTGTGGGCTGGCGGCGTGGGCAGCGTGACACTCGTTGCCTATGGTCTGCGGCTATGGATCACGGCGAAGTAAGCCGGTCACGGGCCCCCGACGTTTACTGGTTCAGTTAACGCGGTTGTGATACATAACGACAAAAGTTCACCGGAGCCCCTGCGATGATTCAGGTTCGACGTGCCATCTGGCTTCAATTCGCGCTCGCCGCCGGCGTGCTGCTTTGGGCATCGACGGGGTTCGCGGCGCAGCCCGATGTCGGCGACGAGCCCGGTCTGATCGCCGACGACACCGTGGAACTGGAGCCGGAGTTCCAGAAGAAGATGGTGCTGTACCGTACCACCGAAGCGCCCGGCACCATCATCATCGCCACCGCCGAACGCCATCTTTATCTGGTGCAGGGCAATGGCCGCGCGTTGCGCTATGGCATCGGCGTCGGCCGCGACGGTTTCACCTGGCAGGGTCTGCTGAAGATCTCGCGCAAGGCGGAATGGCCGGACTGGACGCCGCCGCCGGAGATGATCGAGCGCCAGCCCTATCTGCCGCGCTTCATGGCCGGCGGCCCCGGCAACCCGCTCGGCGCCCGCGCGCTGTATCTCGGCGCCACCGTCTATCGCATCCACGGCACCAACCGGCCCGACACCATCGGCACCGCCGTGTCATCGGGCTGCTTCCGGCTGGTCAATTCCGACGTCGCCGATCTGTACGACCGGATCCCGGTCGGCACCAAGGTGATCGTGCGCCAGAAGCCCGAACTGTAACACCCGCCCAGATCTTCCCACCTTTCTCCGATTGCCGGTGAGTAAACCCATGTGGATGAAGCGAACCTTTGCGACCGGCCTTGCCATCGGCCTCGTTGTGGCTGTCGGCATTGCCGCCGCCGCCATTACCTATGAACGCTACGACACCAAGACGCTGAAGCGCACGCTTCGCCGCGATGCCGTGCTGTGCGGCGTCAATACCGGGTTGCCGGGCTTCTCGACGCCGGACGACAAGGGCAACTGGGCCGGCTTCGATGTCGATTTCTGCCGCGCGGTCGCCGCCGCGATCTTCAACGACCCCAACAAGGTGCGTTTCGTGCCACTCGACGCCACCGACCGCTTCAAGGAATTGCAGAGCCGCAAGGTCGACATCCTCAGCCGCAACTCAACCTGGAGCCTGTCGCGCGAGACCAATTACGAACTGTATTTCCCGGCGGTGTCCTATTATGACGGCCAGGGTTTCATGGTGCCGAAGGCGCGTAAGCTCGACGCCGCGCTCGATCTCGACGGCAGCAAGGTCTGCGTGCAGGACGGCACCACCACCGTGCTGAATCTCGCCGACTATTTTCGGAGCAACAACATCAAATATGCCGAGCTGAAATTCGCCAGGCTCGACGACGCCGTGAAGGCCTATAATGCTGGCCAGTGCGACACCTTCACCGCCGACGCCTCGCAGCTTTATGCGCTGCGGCTGACGCTGGGCCGGCCCGACGACCATGTCATCCTGCCCGACGTGATCTCCAAGGAGCCGCTGGCGCCGGTGGTGCGGCAGCGCGACGACGAATGGATGATGATGGTGAAGTGGACGCTGTACGCCATGATCAACGCCGAGGAGCTCGGCATCACCTCGAAGAACATCGACGCGGCGCTGCAGTCGAAAAAGCCTGACGTGATGCGGCTGGTTGGCACCGAGGGCAGCTATGGCGAGGATCTCGGCCTGACCAAAGACTGGGCGGCGCGCATCATCCGCCATGTCGGCAATTATGGCGAGGTCTATGAGCGCAATGTCGGCGCCGGCTCGAAACTCCGGATTCCGCGCGGCCTGAACCAGCTGTGGAGCGCTGGCGGCATCCAGTACGCACCACCGATCCGATAGCCGGGCGACGCAGCATTTCTGCTTTTCCCCTTGTGGGGAGGCAAGGACAAGCAAGCCGACGCTTGCGCGGTTGTCGTTCAAACCGGTACCCTGCGAAACAACGACAACAACAAAATGCAGAGACATAAATGCGACTGAAATGGCTGGCGCCGGACGAAATGAGCCCGGAACAGAAAACCGTCTACGACGAATCCATCGCCAGCAAGCGCGGCAGGCCGCCGGAGCCGATGATGGCCTGGCTGCACAGCCCGGAGATGGCCAAACACGCGACCCGGCTCGGCGCCTTGCTGCGCTACGACACCTCGCTGACCCCGGCGCTGTCCGAACTGGCGATCCTGGTGACGGCGCGGCACTGGACCGCGCATTTCGAATGGTACGCCCACAAGAAGATGGCGCTCGACGGCGGGCTGGCACCCGACATCATCGAGGACATCAAGCAGCGCCGCACGCCGACCTTCACCGACCCGAAGGCGCGGGTGATCTACGACGTCGCCAAATCGCTGCACGAGGCGCGCAGCCTGTCGCAGCCGCTGCATGACGAGGCGGTGACGCTTCTCGGCGCGCGCGGGCTGGTCGAGATCATCGGGCTGTGCGGCTATTACACCATGGTATCGATGACGCTGAACGCCTACGAGTTCGGCCTGCCCGACGGTCAGATCTCCGAACTGGCGTAAACCGAAACCGACCATGGGCGGAGCCAGCGCTGCCGGAGGGAGACAACATGTCCGGGACATCCACGCCGATCGCCGCGGGCACGCGGATCGGACATGTTCACCTCAAGGTCGCCGACCTCGGCCGCGCGCTGACTTTCTATTGCGACGTGCTCGGCTTTCAACTGATGCAGCGGTTTGGCGATCAGGCGGCGTTCATTTCCGCCGGCGGCTATCATCACCACATCGGGCTCAACACCTGGGAGAGCAAGGGTGGCGCGCCGCCGGCACCGGGCACTACCGGGCTGTTTCACACCGCGATCCTGTATCCGACGCGCGCCGCGTTGGCCGACGCACTGCACCGCGTGCGGCAGGCCGGCATCGCGCTCGACGGCGCCAGCGACCATGGCGTCAGTGAAGCGTTGTATCTGCGCGACCCCGACCAGAATGGCGTCGAACTATACTGCGATCGCCCGCAGGCGGCGTGGCCGCATGATGGCAGTGGCGGGCTGGCGATGTTCACCCGGCGGCTCGATCTCGACGAACTGATGCAGCAGCGCGAAATTTAACGCTGTCAGGGCGCGCAGCCAGGGAAACAAATACCGATACTAAGGGGCGTCGTCAGGCGCCGCGCACGCCTCGACGACGCGTGGTTCGGCCGTCCCGCGCGGGTGTGTCTTCGCCCGCGTCGCGCTGCGACAACACGTCGCGCTGGGATAGTAACTTAAAACCCGGGAACCGGCCGATTTCTCGCGTGGAAGCGTCAACCGATGCATCACGATGACGCCATGGCGGTCCGGCCGCCCTTGGCGCAGCCTGCCGCAGCGACATATACTCTCGGTACGACATGGAGGAGTTATACTCGTGAACGCCATCGCCGAACTCAGTGAACAGACCGACCGCTCGCTCCTGATTGTGGAGGACGACAAGCCCTTTCTGGAGCGGCTGTCGCGCGCGATGGAGACCCGCGGTTTTACGGTCACATCCTGTGATACCGTTTCCGATGGCCTGGCCCATATCGGCAAGGCGGCACCGGCCTTCGCCGTGGTCGATCTGCGGCTTGGCGACGGCAATGGTCTCGATGTGGTCGCCGCGCTGGAGCTGCAGCGCCCCGATGCGCGCGCCATCGTGCTGACCGGCTATGGCAACATCGCCACCGCCGTCACCGCGGTGAAGATCGGCGCGGTCGATTATTTGTCGAAGCCGGCCGATGCCGACGACGTCATGGCAGCGCTGCTCGCCAGCCCGGGAGAAAAATCCGAACTTCCCAACAATCCGATGTCGGCCGACCGCGTGCGCTGGGAACACATCCAGCGCATCTACGAGATGTGCGAACGCAACGTCTCGGAAACCGCGCGCCGACTCAACATGCACCGCCGCACCCTGCAGCGGATTCTGGCCAAGCGCGCGCCGCGCTGACTCCACCTCGGGCCGGTTGCGCGGAGAGGGAGACAACTACACTTCTCCGGGAAACTCCGCGTGGCCCTGCGGGTCGTGCAGCCGGTTGAGGCGCTGCGCGGCGGTGTTGGCAAAGCGCAGCAGCATCAGCTTTCGTGTCGCGGCCGATAGCCGGTGCTCCGGCGCCTCGCAGCGCAGATGCGCGCCGTAGGCATCGGCCACGATGAGGCCGGTATCGCCGGGAAACAGATCGCAGGACAGATCCTGGGTGAAGGCAAAGTACAGCCGATCGCAATGCGCGCGGTACTCCGGCCATTTGTCGTCGGCGCGGAGATCCGCCAGCGACGATTTGATTTCCACGATCCAGACCTCGCCGCGGCCATTGAGCGCGACCAGATCGGCGCGCCGCCCCGACGGCAACGACAACTCGCTCAGACAGGAAAATCCGAGGCCGCGCAGCAGCCGCGCCGTGCCGCGGGTGATCGCCAGCGCCGTCTCCGACTGGCGGCGGTCCAACGGGGGCGCGAGCGCTAAGGCAGCTTTCGATTCCATCCGCCGATCATAACGGATCGGGGCCCTCCGCGCAGCGGGATCTTGCCCCAAACTACCCCCTTGGCACCTCGGCAAAAATCAGCATTGTGGCGGCATGAGCAATGAAACCGAAACCAAGGCCGCCGCCGGCGCGGTGATCATTCCCGTCACTTTGTTCCAGCAGAACTGCATGCTGTTGTGGGACGAGGCCACCCGTCAGGCGGTGGTGATCGATCCCGGCGGCGATGTAGCCGAGATACTGGCGGCGATCGCCAAGGCCGATGTCAAGGTCGAGCAGATCTGGCTCACCCATGGCCACATCGACCATGTCGGCGGCGCGGCCGAATTGCGCGACGCTTTGCAGGTGCCTATCACCGGCCCGCATATCGCCGACAAGTTCTTGCTCGATCTGGTGGTGGAGAGCGGCGCCAAATACGGAATGGCGGGCGTGCGCAACTTTGCCCCCGACCACTGGCTCGAGGAAGGCGACCGCGTCAGCATTGGCGGACTGGATTTCGACATCCTGCACTGTCCCGGTCACTCGCCGGGCAGCGTAGTGTATTATAACAAAGCGATGAAATTCGCCCATGTCGGCGACGTGCTGTTCGCAGGTTCGGTCGGCCGGACTGATTTTCCCGGCTGCAGCCAAGAGCAGCTGATCCAGTCGATCACCACCAAACTGCTGCCGCTGGGCGACGACGTCGGTTTCATCTGCGGCCACGGCCCGGGATCGAGCATCGGCCAGGAGCGCCTGACCAACCCGTTCCTGACCGGCGCCGCCTAGCTGGCGTTGACGCCGATACTGGCCCAGTCCTCGACCTGCGAGGCCGCAATCGTCTGCTTCGGCTGATGCGGATTGAGGGTGCCGGCGCTGGCTGACCAACCTTTGGCGATAATCTGCCGGGCAAACAGCTTGGCGTCGATTTCTGACTTGAATGTCTTGGTCGTCCGAACCGTGCCGGTGGCGCGGGCGTCGGACTTCAGGGATTTGTCGGGGCCGAAGGCCACGTACCAGATATCGGGCTTTGTCATGATCCGTACCAACGCCGATTGCGGCCAAAAGTTGCATCGGAAGATGTCGACGACGCCTGCCGTTGCAATTGCGCATCACCCCGCGGAAAAGCCGCGGCACGCGGTATCGAATGGGGAGGATGCGCGTTAGCGCGGTTGCGGCCTTCCGGCAGCGCTACGCAAGGGGAAAAATTCATGCATCTATCAAACGAGAGTCTTCTGGTTATTTTGTTTGTCGGCCTGGTGGCCGGCTGGCTTGCCGGGCAGATCGTCCGCGGCACCGGCTTCGGCATTATCGGCGATATTCTGGTGGGTATCTGCGGCGCGTTCATCGCCAGCTGGCTGTTTCCGAAACTCGGCATCCATCTCGGCTCCGGGCTGCTATCGTCGATCATCTATTCCGCGATCGGCGCCGTCATCCTGCTGCTGGTGGTGCGACTGCTGCGCACCGGCGGACGGTTCTAACTTCGATAGGACGGGTGGAGCGAAGCGCTACCCATCAATCAAGTGCGCTGACGTGCAGAATAATGGCCGGGCGATGGCCCGGCCAGATTCATGATGGGTATCGCTTCGCTCCACCCATGCCGCCCCGTCTACTTTGTCAGTTTCCGTGGCGTCACGATGTCCGAGGCCAGGCCGAGTTTTTCCAGCAACCGGATGGTCAGATAGGTGGTGTCGAACTCCCACCAGCGATGGCCATGGCGTGCCGAGCGCTGGTCGGCGTGGTGGTTGTTGTGCCAGCCTTCGCCATGCGCCAACAGGCCGATGAACCAGTTGTTGCGGCTGTCTTCGTCGGTTTCGTAGTTGCGATAGCCCCACATATGGGTGAAGGAATTCACCGCCCAGGTCTGGTGCCAGACGAAGACGGTGCGGACGAATACCGCCCAGACCACAACGCTGAGCGCGAACTGCACCGCTTCCGGCCAGGTTCCGCCCATCGCGAATTCCGCGACCAGCGCGGCGAAGAAGAACACATTGATCTGGATCAGCATGATCTTGAGCTGCCAGGCATTGCGCTCGAGCGCGACGTAGAACGGATCGCGCAGAATATCCTTGGCATAGCGGTCATAGATGCCGAGCCGCGCGAGATCCGGGTTCTTCACCAGCAGCCAGCCGATATGGCCCCAGAAGAAGCCCGCCAGCGGGCTATGCGGATCGGGCTGATCGTCCGACTTCTCGTGATGCCGGCGATGCACCGCGACCCAGCGCGCCGGCGTATCCTCGGCGCAGCAGATCGCCACCACGACAAAACAATGCTCCAGCCATTTCGGACATTTGAAGCCCCGATGGGTGAGCAGGCGATGGTAACCGATATTGATGCCGATCAGGCCGAACAGCCGCGCGGCAATGATCGCAACGATCAGCGCGGTCCAGTTGAAGAAGCCTGGCAGCAGCGCCAGCAAGGCCAGCGCGTGGAAAGTTCCGATGACCGAGACGTTGACCCAGTCGACGCGATAGGGCCGCACGCCTTCCGGCAGCGCGATGCGGGAACCGGCGCTGCCGAGCGCCGGAATCGCCAGCGCGATGGCGGCGGTGGAATCACGATCTGAGGCTGCCACTTCGCTCCGCATCTGGCGGCCCGCAGGACGCCGCGTCGTTGAATTGCACGCCGTTCTCTAGCTGATATCGGGCGATCTGACTACCGGCTCAGCTACGCAACAAATCAGGCCGCCCGAAGGCGGCCTGATCGATCAACGACGTATTGCTTGTGAAATGATTACTCGACGATCTCGACGATTCGGCGTGAGCCGGGCTCAACCAGAACGGTGCGGCCATTGACGACGGTATAGCGGTATTCGCTCGCACCATATTCCCGGGGAACATCGTAATAGGTCACGCCATCGCCGGGCAGCACGGCACCGACGCGGACTTCGTTACTATAGCTGTAGGACGGACGACGCTGATCAACCACATAGCTACGAAAGCGCGGCCGTTGATCGACACCGAGCACGCCGGCAACGCCGCCCACCACACCGCCAATGGTTCCACCGACGATGGCACCGACCGGGCCGGCCGCGCGCTCGCCATCACGGGCACCACGCTCAATACCCCCCGGGACACCCTGGGCCTGAGCGAGAACGGGAATCGCCAGCGTGGCGATGATAGCAGTAGCTCCGAGGAAACGACGCATCATGTTGATCTCCAGGTGATTTAAAGGTTGTCGGCGTCGAAATAAGCGCGGTGCGACAAGATGGTTCCTGCGGATATTTTAGCGGCGCGCCGGAACCGGGATTACCGGGCCAGCATGTCCCGCACCCGTCCCGACAGGTCGCCGAGGTCGAACGGCTTGGTGACCATCTCCATGCCCGGTAGCAGAAAACCTTTGGCGATCGCGGCGCTCTCGGCATAGCCGGTGATGAACAATATCTTCAGATCACGACGCTGCTCGCGCGCCTGATCGGCAAGCTGGCGGCCATTCATGCCGGGCAATCCGACATCGGTGATCAACAGATCGATCCGCGAATCCGCGCACAATACGCGCAGGCCGGAGGGGCCATCGACGGCTTCCAGCACGCGGTAACCTTCGTCCCTCAGCATCTCCACAATGACGGCGCGCACGATCGGCTCGTCTTCGACGACCAGCACGGTCTCGCCGGTGACGGCGGCATTGTCATCGCGTGGCAATGTCGCCACCGTCTCGGCGGCCGTGCCATGATGGCGCGGCAGGTACAGGGTGACCGAGGTGCCCTGCCCCAGCCGGCTGTCGATGCTGACATGGCCGTTGGACTGCCGGGCAAAGCCGTAAATCATCGACAGGCCGAGGCCGGTGCCCTGACCGATCGGCTTGGTGGTGAAAAACGGGTCGAACGCGCGCGCCATGACATCCGCGCTCATGCCGGTGCCGGTATCGATCACCACGATGCGGATGTAGTCGCCCGGCGGCAGCGCCGGCGCATCGGCACTCGCCACGTCGACCGGCGCATTGGACGTCATGATGGTGAGCCGGCCGCCGTCCGGCATCGCATCACGGGCATTGATCGCGAGGTTGAGCAGCGCGCTTTCCAGCTGGTTGGGGTCGCACAGCGTGCACCATAACCCGGCGGCGGCGACGATCTCCAGGCTCAGACGCTCGCCGATGGTCCGGCGCAGCAAATCTTCCAGCGAAAACACCAGCGCATTGGCATCGACCGATTTTGGAATTAACGGCTGACGTCTGGCAAACGCCAGCAGCCGGTGGGTCAGCGCCGCCGCGCGGTTGGCCGATGTCATCGCGGCATTGATATAGCGGGAAATATTCTCGGTGCGGCCCTGATCAAGCCGGATCTGCATCAGATCGAGCGAGCCGACGATCCCGGTCAGCAGATTGTTGAAATCATGTGCGATGCCGCCGGTGAGCTGTCCGACGGCTTCCATTTTCTGCGACTGCCGCAACGCTTCCTCGGTTACCTTGAGGCGCTCCCGGGCGGCATTCTCTCCGGTGACGTCACGGGCGACGGCGTAGATGCTGTCCTGATCCGGTGCGGCGGTCCAGGACAGCCAGCGATAGGAACCATCCTTGTGTCGCAACCGGTTTTCGAACCGCAGCGTCGCCTGGCCCTGCCCGAGACGCTGCAACTCGGCACGGTTCTTGGCGTGATCGTCGGGGTGCTCCAGCCAGTCCGACGTCCGGTTCAGCATCTCCGCTTCGTCCCAGCCGAGTGTCCGCGACCAGGCCGGATTCAGCGCGCGCCATACGCCGTCAAGATTCAGCACCAGCAGCAGATCCTGCGACACGTTCCAGATGCGATCGCGCTCCCTGGTTTTTTCCAGCACGCGCGCTTCCAGGGTCGCGTTGAGGTCGGCCAATTTGGCGGCAAGCCGGCGCGCTTCCTCCTCGCTCTGGCGTAGCGCGCGCTCGGCATTCACCTCGTCGGTAACGTCGGTATGCGCGCCGACCAGCCGCATTGCGCGGCCATTCTCGTCACGCTCGATCAGCGACTTCACCGAGATCCAGCGCACCTCGCCGTCGCTGGGACGGATGATGCGATATTGAACGCTGTATTCGCGCACGCCGGCTTTGATGGCCTCCCGGAATCTGGCTTCGGTGGCTTCGCGGTCCTCGGGGTGGATGCGGCGGACCCAGTCGTCATGGGTCTCGTTCTCGGCGTCCGGCGGCAGGCCGTGTACCAGCAGATATTCGGGCGACCGGCGGTTGCGAAAGCCGGTCCGCAGATCGACCTCGAGGCCGCCAATGCGGCCGATCTGCTGCACCCGCGCCAGTTCCGCCTCGCGCTCGCGCAGCGCGATGGTCGCTTGGTGCTCGTGCGTGACGTCTCGACAGATCACCAGCACGCCGCCGACGCCGTCGTCCTGGTCGATCGGACTGTAGCCGTAAGTCCAGTAGACCTGTTCGAGTTCACCGTTGCGGGTCACCGGCACCAGCTGGCGTTCATACCAGGTGGGGGCGCCGCCGGACATCACCTGATCGATCTGCGGCCCGATGATCGGCCAGATTTCCTCCCAGCATTCGCGGCCGCGCTGACCGAGCGCCGAGGGATGCCGCTCGGGTCCCATCGTCAGGCGATACGCGTCATTGTAGAACTGGATCAGCTCAGGACCCCAGAAGATGAACATCGGGTGGTTGGTGTTGAGCATGATGCGTAGCGCCGTTCGCAGACTCTGCGGCCATTGCGACGTCACGCCAATGGGTGTCGCGCCCCAGTCGAAGGCGCGCATGCGATCGCCCATCTCGCCGCCGCCGGCGAGAAAATCGGCTGATATGGATCGGGGGCTGTTCAGCATCGCGCTATCGATACACCTAAACAGGATGTACCGGAACCTCGCTGCCTGTCAGGAGCGGCGCAACCCGCCTGGATTACGTCACGCTCAGCCTATTTCATCAGGCCGGCGGCGGTGAGCGCACGGGTGATCACGGCATGGATGTCGAGCCGCCGGCGACCTTCCGGACTCCGCGGGGTAAAGCGGCGGTCGCCCTCCGCGCGCGGATTCGGCGCCGCTGTCGTGGCAGCGGGGGCCACGGGCGCTTCGGCGATGGCGGCCGTGACCAGTTCGATATTGCGAGGCGCGACCTGACGGGTCAGGCCGAAGAACTGCGCGATATGATAAGAGGACGAGATGCCAGCCTCGAGGAGGAAGGCGCCGGCGGCGCCATATGGCTCGTCATTGCCGGCGATCGCCAGCGGTGTACCATGCGCCATATTGGTAATCGTGTAGGACTCCACGACGGTCTCGCCATCGCCGTCCCACCATACCTCGCGCGGGTAACCATCGACGTCGGATGCCGACATCGGCGCCGGCGGCAGGCCGTGGAGGTCGAGCCATTGCTTGACGATCTCGCCGGCATTGGCTGGGTTGACGGTACGATCGGCGCTGCCATGCCACACCGAAACCCGTGGCCACGGGCCAGCATGGGGAGATGCCTTGCGGACAAGGTCGCCGAGCTCGTGCGCCGAACGCGGCGGCGAGCGATACATGCCGCCGAGCGCTTCCTGCATATTGTTGGCAATGCCATAGGGCAAACCGGCAATGATGGCCCCGGCCGCGAAAACTTCCGGATAGGCCGCCAGCATCACGGAGGTCATGGCGCCCCCCGCCGACAGTCCCGTGATGTACACGCGCTTGCGGTCAATCGCGTGATCAAGAACCATCTGCTCAATCATCTGCCGGATCGACAGCGCTTCACCACTGTCGCGGGTCGTATCTTCCGGAGAGAACCAGTTGAAGCAGGTATTGGCATTGTTGGCGGATTTCTGCTCGGGCATCAGCAAGGCGAAACCGTAATGTTCGGCGATCGCCGACCAGCCAGCGCCGGAATCATAGCCCGCCGCCTTTTGCGTGCAGCCATGCAACACCACGACAAGAGCAGGCTTGACCGTTACGGTTGCTGGAACGTAACGAAACATCTTGAGGTTGCCGGGATTGCTTCCAAACCCGGTGGATTCCACGACCGGACTGGCGCCGCCGCGCGCCAAACTCCGCGTCACACCCTCCAGGCCATTGATTTCAGGGGGTTTTGGAAGATTGCGTAGAAAATCGATGTTATCTGCTAGTGACACGGCGGCTCCTGATCGTCAGGCTTATACAACAGCACTGCCGCCACATGGTTGCTGCACTGCAAAATAAAATGCAATGGGCTCACAAATACCCATCAAGCTTAAGACAGCGGTACACCCTGACCGGGATACCGCAATGATATGGCTGTGCCGAATTATCTGGTCGGGACTGTGGCGCAAATGGCACCGGATCTGGCCAGCCGCGCTGGTGCGGCGGCCGGAGCTCAACAGGCCGATCATGGCGCAGCTCGTCCCGCGCGTGACGAAGGCACACCGATCGAGAAAAGCCCCGCATGGCAAAGCCATGCAGGGCTTTTCAAAAACGATTCGATGAAGGCTACTTCTTCATCTCATCTTTCGCCGTGCTGTCTTTCTTCATGCCATCCTTCGACATCGACCCCTTGGCCACGCCGTCCTTCGACATGCCATCCTTCGACATTCCCTGAGTTCCGGATTTCGCCATGCCATCCTTCGACATCGTCGATCCGGTGCCCATTTTATTGCTGTCCTGACCGGCGGGTCCGGTGGCCTGCGCCGAAGCGCCACCTACCGAGAAGGCGCCGATGGCAGCCGCGCACATTGTAGCCAGAATGATATTTCGCATTTTTCGCTCCTGTTGAAGGCTCTCGCTATCAACAGGGGTAATTGCGAAACGTTCCGGCCACGCCAGCCGCGGCGGGTCCGCCATGCCGCGCTCGAAGCCTTACAATGACCGGTGTGAGAACGGCCCGGCACTGTAAGGCCTCTGCGCAACAATTCCGGTGAATACTGAAGGCCCCGGATCGACAGCCATACCAGGTCCGGAGCACTCAGCGTTCGCTGCTGGAACGCAGAGCAAATCTAGAACAATAGCCTTAACTAATTGCCACGCCTACTTGTGGTATCAGGCCCCACTCAACCTGCACGACGCGCATCATGCCCGCATGATCATCAATCAACCCCAGGGCCCTCGCGACCGCGGCGCACCATTCCAGGGTCCGCGCGGCGCAGCCGCGCCCGGTGAGCGCGCCGGCGCCTGCACGCCCATCTCGGCCGCCAACTGCTGTAGCGCCGCGATGCGATTCTGGGTCGAGGGATGCGTGGTGAACAGATTATCCATGCCGCGACCCGACAGCGGGTTGATGATGAACATATGCGCCGTCGCCGGTGATCGCTCAGCCTCCTCGTTCGGAATCTGATGCGCGGCATGATCGATCTTGGCGAGCGCCGAAGCCAGCCAGATCGGGTTGCCACAGATCTTGGCGCCAAGATCATCGGCGGCATATTCACGGGTACGACTGATCGCCATCTGCACCAGCATCGCCGCCAGCGGCGCCAGGATCATCAGCGCCAGCGAGCCGATGATACCAGGCCCATTATTGTTGCGGTTGCCGCCAAAGAACATGCCGAACTGCGCTACCATCGAGATCGCGCCGGCAATGGTCGCGGTGATGGTCATCAGCAACGTGTCGTGATTGCGGACATGCGCCAGCTCATGCGCGATCACGCCAGCGAGTTCGTCGCGGCTGAGCTGTTCCATCAGGCCGGTGGTGACGGCGACCGCGGCATTCTGCGGATTGCGTCCGGTGGCAAAGGCGTTCGGCTGCGCATTCTCCATGATATAGACCTTCGGCATCGGCAGGCCGGCGCGGTTGGCCAGATCGCCGACCAGGCGATACAGGTCCGGCGCGTTGCGCGCATCGACCGGCTGCGCGCCGTGCATCGACAGCACCATGCGATCGGAATTCCAGTACGCGAAAACATTCATGCCGGCGGCGACCAGCAGCGCCAGCGCGGCGCCGGATGCGCCGCCGATCAGATAGCCCACGCCCATGAACAGAGCGGTCATGCCCGCCAGCAGCATCGCGGTCCTGAAGTAACTCATTTGTCCTCCTGCCCGCGCGGAAGCGCTACGGTGCACTCTTCAAATAATGATGGCGGCGGCGGTCGCGCAAGACGCCGGGCTGCGGCCGCGCGTCGCGGCCATGCACGGTCGCGCATTGACGCCAGCGATCAGTCGCCTAGGCTCGTCGTAAGCAAGAATAGAAAGAGGAAATGTCCATGGCACGCGTCAAGTTCGGAGCCTTTCTGGCTCCGCATCATCCGATCGGCGAGCACCCGATGCTGCAATACCGTCGCGATCTCGATCTGGTCGAACAGCTCGACGCGCTCGGCTATGATGAATTCTGGTGCGGCGAGCACCACTCCTCCGGCTGGGAGACCATCGCCTCGCCGGAAATGTTTCTCGCCGCCGCCGGCGAGCGCACCAAGCGGATCAAGCTCGGCACCGGCGTGGTATCACTGCCCTATCACCACCCCTACAATGTCGCACAGCGCATGGTGCAGCTCGACCACATGACCGGCGGCCGCGCGCTGTTCGGCTCTGGCCCGGGCGCGCTGGCCTCCGACGCGCATACGCTGGGCATCGACCCGATGACGCAGCGCGACCGCCAGGACGAAGCGATCGGAATCATCCGCCGGCTGTTCAATGGCGAACGCGTCACGGCGAAAAGTGACTGGTTCACCATGAACGACGCCGCGCTGCAGATCCTGCCGCTGCAGGAGGAGATGCCGTTCGTGGTGGCGTCGCAGATCTCGCCATCGGGCATGACGCTGGCCGGCAAATACGGCATCGGCATCATCTCGCTCGGCTCGATGTCGACGCAGGGGCTGATGGCACTGCCGACGCAATGGGGCTTTGCCGAGGACGCCGCGAGGAAGCACGGCACGACCGTCGACCGCGCCAACTGGCGCGTGCTGCTGAGCTGGCACATCGCCGAGACCCGTGAACAGGCCGAACGCGAGGCCGGTCCCGGCCTGATGCGCTGGCACAATGAGTACACCGTCAAGACGCTGCAGCGACCTGGCGTGAAGGCCTTCAGCTCGCCCGGCGACGCGGTCGAGCAGACCGCCGGCGGCGAAAACGCGGCCTCCACCATCGGCACCCCCGACGACCTGATCAGAACCATCAAGAACCTGATGGCGGTGTCGGGAGGCGTCGGCACCATCGTCGGCTTCGTGCATGACTGGGCCAATCCGGAAAACACCAGGCGCAGCTGGGACATGGTGGCGCGCTACGTGGTGCCGGAGATCAATGGCTACATCGCATCGTTGCGCAAATCGCAGAACTACGTGCGGGAAAATCGCGAAGTGTTCGAGCGCGCCGGCCAAGCGGTGATGGCCAAGATCATGGAAAACGACAAGGCCGCCGCGGCACTGTCGCTGACCGGCCCTGGCCGCGTCGCCATCCCGCTGGTGAACGCGCCCAACCTGCAGGCGAAAAAAGCCTGATCGGCTGGCGTGCCGGCCGGTGCCATCGCGGCAATTCCGGCCGGCAAATCAGCTTGCCAAGTACGGCCGGACCATACAACCTTGGGTCAACAAGACTGCGGACGGCCACCTCGCGATCATGCCGGCCGATTCCAGGGATGAGGAAATGCCATGTCCATGCCCGGTTTCGCATTATCCGCGCCGCCGCAACTGATGCCGCCAAAGCGCGCGGCGCTGGCCCACATTCCGGGTAATGAAGGCTGGCCTATCGTCGGTAACACGTTCCGGGTGCTGGCTGATCCCAAAGGCATGGTCGAGCGGGCAGCGGCGACCTACGGCCCGATCTACCGAACCCGGATCCTCGGCGAAACCAGCATCACCATGCTTGGCCCCGAGGCGAATGAGCTGGTGCTGTTCGACCAGACCAAACTGTTCTCCTCGACCCACGGCTGGGGGTCTATCCTCGACCGGCTGTTTCCGCGCGGGCTGATGATGCTGGATTTCGAGGAACACCGGCAGCATCGCCGGGCGCTTTCAGTGGCTTTCAAATCCGGCCCGATGAAATCCTATCTAACGGCGCTCGACGCCGGAATCAAAGCCCGGGTCACGCAGTGGCGGGCACGGCCCGGCGAGATGCTGTTCTACCCGGCCATGAAGCAACTCACCCTCGATCTGGCGGCGACGTCGTTTCTGGGCACCGGGCTCGGCCCGCGGAGCGACGACATTACCCGCGCCTTCGTTGACATGGTCGCGGCGTCGGTGGCGCCGACCCGCAAGCCGTGGCCCGGCACGCAGATGGCCCACGGGGTGCGCGGTCGCGCGCGGGTGGTTAGCTATTTCGCCGAACAGGTTCCGATCCGCCGCGTCAACGGTGGCGATGATCTTTTCTCGCAATTATGCCGGGCAACGCATGAGGATGGCGCGCTGCTCTCGACCCGGGACATCGTCGACCACATGAGTTTCCTGATGATGGCCGCGCATGACACCCTGACCTCATCGCTGACCTCATTCGTGGCGCTGCTGGCCGAAAACCCCGCCTGGCAGCAACGGCTGCGCGACGAGGTGCAGGCTCTCGGCCTCGTCGACGACGCTCCATTGTCGTTCGAGCAGCTCGAGGCGATGCCGCTGACCGAGATGGCGTTCAAGGAGGCGATGCGGCTGAAGCCGCCGGTGCCTTCGATTCCGCGCCGCGCCACCCGCGCCTTCAGCTTCAAGGGTTTTGACTTTCCGGCGGGCACGCTGGTCGGCCTCAATCCGCTATTCACGCATCACATGCCGGAGATATGGCCGGACCCGGACCGGTTCGATCCGCTGCGCTTCACCGACGAGGCGCAACGGGGGCGCCATCGCTTCGCCTGGGTGCCGTTCGGCGGCGGTGCCCACATGTGTATCGGGCTGCATTTCGCCTATATGCAGGCGAAATGCTTCATCCGGCATTTCCTGTGTCAGGTGAACGTGGCGTTGCCGCGCGACTACCAGCCGGCCTGGCAGATGTGGCCGATCCCGAAACCGAAGGACGGCCTTCGGGTGATACTCGGAAGGAATTGAAAGCGGAGGATACCTTGGGCGACGATCTCGAACCGCTGATCCTCGATCTGCTCGAATGGATCGATCGCGAACCCCGCACCTATGCCGAAGTGATCGAGTCATGGCGGACGTCGTGTCCGCGCCTGACCGTGTGGGAAGATTGCATCGATCGTGGGCTGGCCACGCGCGTCAACGCCATAGGGCGCCAAGTATCGGTGGAATTGACCGGCGCCGGCCGCGCTTTACTTCGCGAACATGGCAGGAACAATGGCGCTGGCCACCCGCGCCCGCGCCCCGCGTTGGCGGGGCGAGGGCAGGAGTGAAGCGAACTACTTTCCGTAATAGTCCTGCGTGGTTTCCCAGGCGACGCTCTGCAGCAGCTTCGCGGTCGGGGCGTCGAGTCCGGCGAGATAGCTGTTGCCAACCGGAGAGCGGCCGGTCAGCGCCGTGAAGGTCACGCAGGCGGCGAGATAGGTCCCGACCAGGGTCGGATGGCGCTTGTCGGGCTGGTACAGATTGAGCTCCGGCTGCTTCGCCCGCAGCCGCGCAAAAGCGAGACCGGCCGGGATCACCAGTGCGTTATTGTCGTTGCCGGCGATCGTATAGGCCTCGGCGAGCTGCTGCGTCATTTCCGGCTTGTCTTCATAGGCCCAGGACATGAACAGGATCGGCACCCCGCTGTGGGAGCGGACGATCTCGCTGTTCTTTTTCGCGTAGTCCGTGAAGATCGGCTTCAGTTGCGGATGGATCGGGCACTGGCTGCAATCCATCATCACCGCCGCGTCGAACAGCTTGCCGGGCGGATTGAACACCACGACATTGTTGTCGTCGAAGGAATAATAGCCGACCGCCTTGGGCCGAAAATAGCTCTCCATGTCATGCCAGTCGAAGCCGGGGCCGCCGATCGTGATCATGGTGGCGCGGTAGCTCGCCTTGTGCTCGGGGTCGGCGGCCTTTTCCAGCAGCGACACATGGCCCGGCAGGCCGTTATTGTAGTAGAAAAAGCTGTTGCCGACGAACATCTCGGTCTTCGGGAAATCCGGACCGAGGGTCGTCACCTTCGGCTTGGTCTGGGCCTGCGATGCAGCGGGCACGGCGGCAATCGCGACGGCCGCCGCCGCGGCGATCAATAGTTTTCTGACGATGGGGGACATGGGCTACTCCTCTTCTTGCGTTCTGCCTCTGCAGCCCGCGACGAATAGCCGCTATGTCGATTGCGATCTAGCCTGATCGTGCCGCAAAGGCCTGCCGCATGGCAGCATAGCCCTGCTGCTGCTGGCTCCAGTTGCGGCCGCCGGTCATGCCGCCATCGACCACCAGATCGGTGCCGTTGACGAAACTGGAATCGTCGCTGGCGAAGAACAGAGCGGCCTGCGCGATGTCGTCCGGCAGTCCGGCCCGAGGAATCGGCTGCGCCGTTCGGAACACCTCGCGCATCGCGGCCGGCGTCTGCTCGGCGACCTCCAGTGGCAAGCCCAGCGCCTTGCCGTATATGACGGTGGCGATGGCGCCCGGCGAGATGCTGTTGACGCGGACGCCGGATTCACCGAGTTCCATCGCCACGCAGCGGGTGAGATGGATCACCGCCGCCTTCGCCGCGCCATAGACCACCGACGACGAGAATCCGGCCTGGTGGCCGGCGATGCTGCCATTGTTGATGATGCTGCCGGAGCCCTGCCGTTTCATATGCGGGGCGGCGTGTTTCATGCCGAGCATCACGCTACGCACCAGCGTGGCCATCGCCGCGTCGAAACGATCGACGTCGAGGCCCTCGATGCCGCCGGTCTGCGCCGGACCGCCGGCATTGTTGAACAGGCAATCGATACGGCCAAATTTTTCGACCGCGTGATCGATCAGCGCGCGCATCTGCTCTTCATCGGTGACATCGGTCTGGCGGAAGCTGCAATTGGCACCGAGCCGCGCCGCCAGCGTTGCGCCTTCCGGCACGCGGCGCCCGGCAATGACGACCCTGGCGCCTTCCTGAACAAAGATTTCCGCCGTGCGCAGCCCGATGCCGCTGGTCGCGCCGGTGATCACCGCCACCTTGTTGTCCAACCGCCCCATCTCATTTCCTTCCCGTTGCTTTGGAGGTAGTTGACGATGCGACGCAATTTTGGACAAGGCATTTTTACAGCTTTCGCCCCAACGCGGCGCATCCGCCGGAGGCGCCCGCATCATCGATGGAACAGACTACGGCCCGAGCGAGGCCAGCGTCGCCCACGCCGCCGCCGGCGGCTGGACAATGGCGGCAACGACCGGCGCCGGCTCGTTGCGATACTGCCGGACGCCGTCATGATCGATGACGAACAGCGGCTGCCAATGGCGGGCACCGACATCCTCGACCATCGCCATGCGGCGGTTGTCGAGCAGCCACCAGCGGCCGTCGAGCCGGGCAGCGGCGACGGCATGGTCTTCATGGCGCAGCGTGTCGCGCAGGATCACCAGTCGCAGGTCCTCGGCGGCAATCCCGGCGGCGCGCAGCGCCACCCATTTGGCGATCGCGTAGTCTTCGCAATCCCCGGCGCCGGCCGCCAGCGTGCCGAGCGGCGCGCGCCACACATCCGTTGCGCCATATTGCGCCTGGTCGCTGATCGCCCGAATCGCCAGATTGAAGCCGCGGTTGATCTCGCCCAGCCGGGCACGGCCATCGCGATCGCGGGCTACGGCGACCATGTCGAGAAACCGCCGCGCCGGCAATGAACAGTTTTCGCGGTGCTCCTCGCACAAGGCTAGCACGGTGAGTTCATCCGCCAGCTCGCGCTCCAGGCCGAGCCATTTTTCGTTGAGTTCGCCGCGCCGCACGACGGAGGTCGGCAGCCCGAACGGCTCGGCTGGACGGCCAATCGCGTCGATATCGGCGTGCTCGAGCGGGCCAGCCCGCAGAACGGCCGGCGCCCCGCCGGCGATGGCGCATAGTAATGTGATGGCGCGAAAAGCGCGCCCAACCTGACCGATCAACATCTGACGCCCCTTGTCCGGGCGTCGGCGGCAACAGCCAGCACGTGACCGGATCATTCGAGGCGAGGATGGCGGGAGAGATTTGCGGGTCGCTTAAAGCACCGCCGTCGCGCCGGTTAAAGTGCTGGACATGCTGAAAAGCGGCAGGACAAATCGCATCGAATTTTACTGATCTGGCGGGCGCGGGCGCATATAGCCGGCGGCCGCCAGGCCGAGCCGCGGCAATGGTTAACCGAAATTAACGCGTAGTCACAATCAGATACCGCCGTCCGAAATGAACTACGCCGAAGGTTGCGCAACCGTCCACTTTCGCATTGCACACCCCGGTGGTATGCGTAATTCGATATTTCCTTTCTATTAAGCATAGTGCGGTGACCTTGAACTTCGCCGGGAAATTCGACTTTTCGCAGGACGGATTAAGCGCACTGGCCAGCGCGCCCGTAGCTGTGACCGCGCCCGCCCAGAGCGGCGGCGATATCGGTGCGACCATCGTGCCGGACGCCCGGCTACTGTTTTCCGGCGACTACGCACGTTCCGGCCTCGACCTCGTGCTGTCAAAGGACGGCCACAGCCACGTCGTAGCCGACTATTTCAAGGGCGCCTCGCGGGCGACGCTGGCATCGCCCGATGGCGCGCGCCTGTCCGGAGATCTCGTTCACGCGCTGGTCGGCGAGGTCCAGCTCGCCCAGCTCGGCGGCGGCAATGCCGCGGCACAGGTGATCGGCACGGTCACAAAACTCACCGGCAGCGCCACCGCGATCCGCAACGGCGTCTCGATCCTGCTCAATGTCGGCGATACCGTGCAAAAGGGCGACGTCGTGCAGGCCGGAAGCGCCTCGTCGCTCGGCCTCACCTTCATCGACGGCACCGTGTTCGGGCTGTCGGCGAATGCCCGGATGGTGCTGAACGAGATGGTCTACGATCCCAACGGATCGTCGAATTCCTCACTGCTCAGCCTGGTCCAGGGCACCATCACTTTCGTCGCGGGCGAGACCGCCAAGCATGGCGACATGCGCGTCGACACGCCGGTCGCGACCATGGGCATCCGCGGCACCGCGGTGCTGGTCGAGATCGGCTTCGAGGTGCCGGGCCAGGGCGGCGCACCGCCGGTCAAATTCCAGGTGCTGGTCGAACCCGGCGGCGTCACCGGCTCCTATGTTTTATACAGCAAGACCACCGGCCAGATCATCGGCACGGTCAATCAGGCTGGCCAAGTGACCAGCGTAAGCGGTCTGGGAGATACGTTGACTGCTCCGGCCGATCCGCTGTCGCCGATCGCGCAGGGGATCATCCAGCAGACGCTGCAGCAATATTTTCCGAACTATGTCCCGAATGCCAATCCGCGCAGCAATGGCTCCGGCAGCGGCTCGACGCCGTCAGATCCAAATTCAGGCACCAGCCCCGACCCGTTGAAATTTGTGCCGTCGCCGGACCCGTTTCCGGGCCAGCCCTTCACCGTACCGATCAACCTGCCGGGCGACACGCCCGGGACGCCCCCGATCAATGTCACGATCACGCGCTTCAACACCGCCCCCACGGTGTTCGTCGCGCCGGTGGCCGTGACGCTGCCGGTTGACCGGACCAGCTTCGAGATCCGCGATCAGGTCACCATCACCGATCCCGACGCTACCGATGTCGCCATCCCTTACGTTCCGGGAACCGCGCGCATCCTCTCGGTGACCGGTCCGTCCAACGCGCCGCCTGCGCTCGATCTGAAGACACTGGTAACGATCGATCCACAGACTGGCCATGTCAGCTACAATCCGGCGGCGTTCAAATTTCTCGCCGACGGCCAGAAGGCGGTCTATACGATAGGCTTCGACAGCCAGTCCGGGCCTGATACGATCCGTGAGACGCTGACCTTCACGGTCGATGGCAGCAACGACACACCGGTGGTGGCCGCGCCGCTGGTCGTGGCGGTGACTCAGGACAGCGCGCCACAGACCGTCAACCTGCTGGACGGCGCCACTGACCCGGACAGCGGCGACACCGCGACACTGTCCGTGAGCCACGTCAAATACGCCCTCGGCAACGCCCCGGCCTCGGTCAATCCGCCCACCGGCATTTCACTGATTGGCACGACCCTGCATGTCGATCCGGCCGCATTCGCCTATCTCGGCGCCGGCCAGACCGCGAAAATCGTCGTGACCTATGACGTCACCGATACCCATGGCGCGACGGTGGCGCAGACCGAGACCATTACGGTCACCGGCACCAACGACACACCAACCGTAGCCGCGCCGCTGGTCGTGGCGATGACGCAGGACAGCGCGCCACAGACCATCAACCTGCTGGACGGCGCCACTGACCCGGACAGCGGCGACACCGCGACGCTGTCCGTGAGCCACGTCAAATACGCCCTCGGCAACGCCCCGGCCTCGGTCAATCCGCCCACCGGCATTTCACTGGTTGGCACGACCCTGCATGTCGATCCGGCCGCCTTCGCCTATCTCGGCGCCGGCCAGACCGCGACGATTGTTGTGATCTACGACGTCACCGATACCCATGGCGCGACGGTGGCGCAGACCGAGACCATTACGGTCACCGGCACCAACGACGCGCCGGTGATCGTGTCCGGCGACACCACGGCCAGCCAATCCATCGTCGTAATGGGTACGACCACCACGGTCCGCACGACAGGCAAGATCACCTTCGCCGATCCCGACGTCGGCGATAGCCACAGCATCATGAGCGTAACCTATACCGGCGCGGCCACTGCGCTAGGCGCGCTCGCATTCACATTGGTGGATACGACCAGCATCAATCCCGATGGCCAATTCACCTGGACCTATACAGCCACGGACGCAGCGGCGGTGCGGGCCGCGCTGCTGGACTCCGATAATGGAACAAAGGTCGAGACCTTCAAAGTAACCATTAGTGATGGTCATGGCGGCAGCGTGGTTCAGACGGTGTCGGTAACCTTGTCGGAGGCCAATGCAGCAGTTTGGGTTGGCGGCACGAGCGGCAACTGGAATGCCGCGCCCAACTGGAGCCCGGCGGGTGTTCCGACCACCTCCACGATCGCGTATTTCAATACGGCAGCGACGGTCAATCTCACGAGCAGCGTCACCATTGCCGGCCTGCATGTCGCCCAGAGTGACCTGATCCATTTCACAACGACGGGTGGCGGGCACCTGCTCGACGTCACCGGTGCGCTGATCAATCACGGAATTTTACAGCTTGGTTCCGGCGTGACGCTTGAATTGAGCGGCGTGGTGCAGAATAGCGGCGACATCATCGTCGATGTCGAGAGCTATCAGCCAGCCGGCGCGACATTGCTGATCGACGGGCATGTCAGCCTTGAAGGTCACGGCCACGTCACGCTCGATGGTATCAGCGATGCGATTACCGGCCATTTCTCGTTCTTGCATCCGGCGATCCTCGAAAACGTCGACAATACGATCAATGGTTACGGCCAGCTCGGCGACGGCTATCTGAATCTGATCAACGACCTTTTCGGCAAGATCATCGCGTCGAACGCCTTTCATGGCATCGACATCGACACCGGGTTCGGATTCTTCGTCAATCATGGGCTGGTGGCGTCTTATGCGGCCGGCGGCCTTAAAATCGAGGGCCGCTTCTACAATGACGGCACGCTCGAAGCGAAGGCTGGGTTGCTCGAGATCTGCGGCAAGGTAACGGGTCACGGCCACGCCATCATTGACGGGGGCGCCATGGAATTCGGTAATGACTCCGACGTTTCGGTGGTGTTTGCTTCCGGCACGACCGGAACACTGGTACTGGATGACCCGGACGATTTCACCGGCACTATTTCAGGTTATAGCAACGGTGACAGTATCCAGACCGGCTACGCTGCCGCGAAGACGGTGAGGAGCGCGGGCGACGACTTTTCAAAGGTTTTCCACTACGCGCACGGACCCGATCTGATCATCGCCAACTCAAACGACACGTCGTTTACACATATCCTGACCGGCAACAGTAACGACGACATTTTCATCGGCAGTTCCGCTGCCGACAATTTCGTTTTTGCGGCCCATCTCGGCAACGATACCATCACGAATTTCCAGCGCGGTGTCGATCACATCGATCTGTCTGCCGTGGTCACCACTAACCATCTTACCGACTGGATACATCAACACGTCTCGCAAAGCCGCTTTGATCCGTCGGATACGCTGATCATCATCGATGCTCATGATACGATAACCCTGCACAATGTGCTCGCATCGAGCCTCACGGTCAGCGACTTTATTGTCCATTCCGGGGGCGGCCCGCACTTTGCTTGAACCCGCGTTAACCTATCCACGACATTAACGTTGTTGGATCGATCCGGCGCCCGCTGACCGATCCCGCTATAATAGCAGGACGGCGCAACGGATCGTTGCTACACTGGCTCCCGGGATGTCTACAGGGTTTGACCATGCAGCGCGGCCTGTCACGAAGCTCCAGCCTGCCGGCGACGTCCGAGCTCGGCGACGCCCTGCGGGCCTGCCGCGGCGCGTTCCTCGGCGTCGGGCTGATGAGCTGCATGATCAATCTGCTGTACCTCACCGGTTCGTTCTTCATGCTGGAGGTCTATGACCGGGTGCTGCCGAGCCGCAGCGTGCCGACTCTGATTGGCCTGATCATCCTCGCGGGCGGGCTGTATATCGCGCAGGGCGTG
>JACMOT010000098.1 GCA_014377915.1 Tardiphaga sp. | reverse complement strand
TTTTCGACGGTGCAGATCTCTATCCCCGGCACATCCTGCGCCATTGCCGGCGAGCCGCCCATCACCGTCAGTAGCGTTATCGCCAGGACCCGGCCGCGCATCGATACCTCGTTATTGGTGAATATCGGAGACAGCCAGAACGCCAGACGACGCCGCTGTCAACAGTCGCCGAGGGGAACTATTATCACCGAGGGCGGTTATGGCTTTTGGAGTACGCCCATATGGCAACACGCGAACGACGATTGGCCGAGTTTAACGGCCAGGGCGAACCTACACCGCAGCAGGCGGTGCAGGTGCTGTGCGAGGATCACAGCGGTACCTACCAGCTTCCGTTTCCCTGCAACTTCATTGATGGCACCTGGCGCAACGCGGAATCCGGCAGCGAGGTGGCGGCCAATGTGGTGGGCTGGCGTCTGCCGCGGTTCAGTTAGGCGACGCCACACGCATCCACTGTGTCAAATCGCGACGCGGTCGGGCGCCGCGTTAAGGTTTGGAACGCGCGCGGAACGAATCGCGCCCGAATCGGCGATTCTGATTCGCACGAACCGGCCTAGCGCCACATCTGGAAGCCGGACGGCCAACCCGAACCAGATGCAGGACAACAACATCAATGAATGGGATCATCGGCCGAGACGCGTTAACGTTCGGCGGCTCCACGCGCCGTTTTCTCCAAATCAGCGCGGACCGTGGCGGCGGCTGCCAGGTCGCATCGAGGGCCCCCCCCGCGGGCGGCAGGCGGGATTTTACGCGTATAGATACCCGACCGGCTTGCCCTCGGTACGCAGCGGGCGAACATCCGTCTGGGTGATGATCCTGGCCGCCAGCCCATCAATCTCGTCACGCTGTGTCGGCGTCCAGCTGCGCAGCTGCTCCATGCCCTTGAGCAGACCGAGCCGGAGCACCTGGGTGTTTTCGCCAATTCCGACCAGGGTGGTCGAGGTCTTGCCCGCCGTGACAACATCGCCAGCCGCGAGTTCAAAGCTCTTGCCCGCGCTGTCCGTAAACTCCGCGGTACCGCGGATCACGCGATAGATGACCACCTCGCCTTTGGCGAACGAAGCCGCATCAACCGCCGCCGTCCCCTTCGGCAGCAGCGAGTGACCGCGCGGGTCGGTGGCGATGATATGGCCGGTGACCAGATGGCCGCTCGGGATCTCGATACCGATATCCCGCACATAGACCGGCGAGGCCGACTGGATGAGACCGCCGGCCAGCGGCCTGAACAGCGCCTCCAGCGCCAGCGGATCCTGCAGCCAGAACCCCGCATCCGCCGGGCGATCATGCAGCGAATGGGTCCAGGCGACGCGCGGCGTTTCGGCCTCGTCGATCTGCTCGGGACCGACGATGGTCGGGTTCGGGAAGGTGGTCGGATCGGTCACGAAGGCTTCCAGAAACTTGCCCGAATAGCCCATCGACATCGCATCCGGCACCACCGTCTGCGGCGTCTTGAGATTTTCCCCGGTGGGCAGACCCGACCAGGTGTAGAATAATTGGCGATGCACGATCGCGCTTTGCAGCATCACCGCGCCGGGGCCGACATTGTAGAAGCGGCCATCATAATCGAAGGTGAACATGCCCGAGGTGACCAGCACGAGCTGGAAGCCACCCGGCGGCAAATGAAGGTGGAAGTCGGTCGGACCGGTATCCTCGCGATAGATCGGCAGATTGGTTGCCACCTCGTGCAGGAGGAAGGTTTCGTTGTTGGCGTGAAATCCTTCACTGGCCCGATTATAGAGCGCCTGCGGGCGATAGGTCGCTTCATAGGTCGCGTCACGGTCGCGATCGATGGCAATGAAATCCTGATGGTTGAGGCGGAGTGGGGCGCCGTTCGGGCGGGTCAGACCGGACCGTTTCAGATCGACCGTGGCATGCACATTCATGGCATCCTCCAATCCAAGCGGGGCGCTCGGCGCAGTTGCTTCTGCAATGCACCATGCGAATTTCACGCCAGCCGCGTCGGACGTCGCTTGATACCAAAGTCTCGGAATTAACGCAGTTTTTGGCGACGGGTGGATATCAGCGGTCGCTACTCATGACCGACATTGGGTAGGAGTTGAGCAGTGGCTGCTCGTTTCCTGAGCCGAACCGGTCGCGGGATTGAATGTGTACTAACAAATCCAACTTCCGCGATCCGCAGATTCCAGACTTGCGGATTTCGCGTGGCTAGCCCTCAGTACTCCACTTCGAGTTCTTCGATATCCTCGTGTTCTTCCTGGGCCGCGGCGATCCATTCCTGCATTTCCGGCAGCGCCATCACCATGGCGGCGTAGGCGGCGAGCTGATGGTCGAGTTTCACATCATAGGTCATGAAGCGCGTCACCACCGGCGCGTACATCGCATCGGCTATGCTGCGCTGGCCGAACAGGAACGGCCCGCCGGATCTGGTCAGGCATTCACGCCAGATCGTACAGATGCGATCAATGTCCGACTGCGCCCGCGACCAGACCTTGAAATTCGGGAAATGCCCCTTGATGTTGACGGGCAACGACGCCCGCAACGTCGTGAATCCGGAGTGGATTTCACCGGATATCGAGCGGCAATGCGCGCGCAGGACCCGGTCCGATGGCAGCAGCCCCGCTTCCGGCATCACCTCATTGAGATACTCGCCGATGGCCAGCGTATCCCAGACTACCGCGCCCTCGTGGCGCAGACAGGGCACCAGGATCGATGACGACAGCAACAGGATTTCCGCCTTGGCGGAAGCGTCGTCTGGCGAGGTAATGATCTCGTCAAACTCCAGTCCGGAGAATTTGGTCAGCAGCCAACCCCGCAGCGACCACGACGAATAGTTCTTGCTGCTCAGTGTCAGTGTTGCCTTCGCCACGGCTTTCTCCCCTACGCCCGGCCCGAAACGCCACACGGCTATCGACGGCCGGTTGTCGATGACTGCTCATTGCCTGCGCTGTAGTTAACTTATTCAGCAAACCATGTGCCAGTTTGAAGTGTTCGTTTCGCAGATCATTTGACTCTGGCGTGGCTTCGATATTGCATGATGCAACGCAGGGAAGAACGCATGATGTCGATGATGTATCAGGCCTACCAGAACCATATGGACCTGACGGCGCCTTGGCGCAGCGGAGCGGCCTCTGCTCTGAAATACCTTAACATGGTGCCAGCCGGCACGTCCGCGAAGATGTTTGGCCGACTGGCATCCGCGCTAGAGCTGATCTCGCGGACGGCGCTGACCTACAAGCGGCCCGAATTCGCCATTGGCAAGGTGATGGTCGGCAACAGCGACATGAACATTACCGAAGAGGTGGTATTCTCGACCCCGTTCGGTTCGCTGCTGCACTTCAAGAAGGAGAATTCACCGCCGCAGCCGAAGATGCTGTTGGTCGCGCCGATGTCGGGCCATTTTGCGACGCTGCTGCGCGGCACCGTGAAGACGCTGCTGCAGGATCACGACGTCTATATCACCGACTGGCACAATCCGCGGGACATCCCGCTCGACCAGGGCAAATTCGGCCTCGACGAATATACCGAGCACCTCATCACCTTCATGAACGAGCTCGGGCCACGCGCGCACATGGTGGCGATTTGCCAACCCTCGGTCTCCGCGCTCGCCGCCGCCGCCATCATGTCGGAAGACGAGCACCCGGCACGGCCGGCCAGCCTCACCCTGATGGCCGGCCCGATCGATACAAGGATCCAGCCGACCAAGGTTAATGACTTCGCCAAGAGCAAGCCGCTCAAATGGTTCGAGGAAAACCTCATCAATTACGTACCGTTCCAGTGCAAGGGCGCGTTTCGACAGGTCTATCCCGGCTTCATCCAGCTCACCGCCTTCGTCTCGATGAACCTTGAACGCCACATCAAGTCGCACGTCGATCTCGCCGACCATCTGGCCAAGGGCGAGACCGAGAAGGCTGATGTCATCAAGACCTTCTACGACGAATACTTCGCCGTGATGGACCTGCCCGCGGAGTTCTACATCGAGACCATTCGCGACGTGTTCCAGGAGCATCTGCTGCCGCGGGGCAAGCTGACCTATCAGGGCCGCCCGGTAAATCCGGGATCGATCAAGCGCATGGGCCTGATGACGGTCGAGGGCGAGAAGGACGACATCTGTTCGATCGGCCAGACGCTGGCCGCGCAGGATCTGTGCACAGGAGTGCGTGCATACCGCAAGGTGCATCACATGCAGGCCGGCGTCGGCCATTATGGCGTGTTCAGCGGACGGCGGTGGAACAACGAGATCTATCCGTTGCTGCGCGACTTCGTCCATGTCAACTCATAGCCAAAAGTTGTAGATAAATACCACTTCGCGTCACCTGAATGGGTGAGGCGAGATCGAGCAGGTTCACGTACATCAATACCGGGGGAATTGTTTACGGACTGCATTTTCAGTCGGTCGACGCTCCAATTACCGCCTCGGCGGACCATGTATTGACGACTGCTCGATTTTGAAGAGATATATTCGTGCTCAGGCCGGCCTTCGGGCCGGCCTTTTTCGTGCAGCTGCCAGAGCATGGTTCCGTTCGGAACAATCTTGTCCCGGACGCCGTTCACGGCGTCCCCGCGGCGCACCGCGGGCTGCGATGTTCGACAAGGTTCTGGCTCGGCGGAGCGGCGCAACAGTGCCGCACCGCGTCCGGGCCAGGATCGCAAACCGCTTCAATCTCGTTGAAGCAGACCTTAAATCAGCTGCATTCGCTGCTGGCCCAGCAGGCTGACGAGATCGACCTGACGCTCGACGCCGGTCTTGGCGAAGACCGACTTCAACTGGGTGCGAACCGTATTGAGACTCACGCTCTGCAGCTTGGAAATCGTATCGACCGTATTGCCTTCGGTCAGCATGCTGGCAACTCGGGCTTCCGCGGGCGTCAGATCGAACAGCGCCTGTAACAGTTCCGGCGCCGGACTCTCGTGCTGGGTAATCGGCGTCAGAAACAGGATCGAAACCGCACCGGCGAACACTTCCAGCCCGCCCAGCCGGATCGGAAGAAGATGGGCGATCAGCGGGGGATGCGTTTCAGTACCGGCCACCGGAATCGACCGCCCGTTGCTCGACGACGACGGCCTGGCGACCGCTTCGAGGAACATCGTCTGCGCAGCGGGAGCAGCGAAATGGACCTGGTTCTGAGCGCCGATATGCACGCCGAGACCATTGGCGACGAAACACGGATTGGCCGTAATCACGCGCCCCGCACCGTCGATGGCCGCCGCTGGAAGCCCGATCATATCCAGCGTGCCGACGGCGGTGCGCGCGCGTTCGAAACCAAGCCGCCCGGACAACACGCCGGCGCGCGCCAGATGCGGTCGCAATTCGTCGAGCTGCGCGGCGACTTCGCGCGGAACCGGCCCCTTGGCAAACGCCTTTTCAGCCGACAGAACCAGCATATCACCTGACGGACAGGTGATTGTGGTGCCTACACACCATCCCAGGCCGCCGGGCCGCAGGATATCAGTATAGAACTTTTCCTTGTCGAGTTCTTCCAGCGTGAACTTATCAAGGTCGGTCAGAAACCGGGGCTCGTTCGGAACCACCATACGCGCGCTTCGCGGGTTGTTTTGCGCATAGGGACTCTTGGTCCACTTGTCGATCCGGTCGTGCAGGCATTCGGAGGCCATCCAGCGCGGCGTTTCCGGCGCGACGGAAAATATCATCGCCCCCTCGGCGTCGGCAATTTTGGCGAGCTGATCAAAAACTTTCGGCCAGCGTTCAGGCAACACGCTCGCTTCGTAGATTTCATCGACCAGGGTTTCGAAGTTAACGTCGTGATCTAGCAATGTTGGTATCCGGGGATCAAAGCAGAACGGTTCTAATCTGCCGCAGCGTTACACCTTCAATCGCGCCGTTCGTAAACAAAATGTCATCAGGGGTTTTGATCGCCGAAGCTCGAAAGCCTAGCCGGTTGGGTCGTTACGTTCGCCACCGAACAATAGATTTCTAAAAATGGACTTCGAAAGATACGTGATCGGCAGATTGCCAATCGTTCAGGTTGTCCGGAAAAAAGAATCATCCACAACGCGCGCCATGCGCCTGATCGGCAGTCGCAATGAATTGATCGGAATTTCATATTATCAACAGGCGCGCGGTCGGGTCGCGGCCCCAGCTATCGAATCTCGACAGATGGGCGGAGCGAGAACAGCCTCACTATGTCGGAAACAGCACAAAAACAGACTTCGACTCCGTACGATCCGTCTCGACCCGCGAGCTCAATTCGCTTTCGCCGCGGGCAGCTCAGGCGGCAGGATGAGCGCCGCGACGATCACCAGGATGCACAGCGCCGAGAAGGTATGCAGCATCATCATGAAGCCGCCCTGCTCATACAGCCAAGCCACCAGCCCGACCGAGGCGCCGGCCGCCGTGAAGCCGACGAAGTAGCGAACGGCGTAGGCCCGCGACCGCCATTCGTCGCTGGTGTACTTTCCGACCATCGCCTCATTGACGGTGATCTGCCCGAACAGTCCGACAATGATGCCGATCGCAACCACGATCAGCGAGACGTTTGATAGTGACGCTGCGAAGTACAGGAACGGCGCTAGTATAAATGACAGCGGCACGCAGACCGATTTCAGCGAGTAGCGGTCGATCAATCCGCCGATGTTGTACTGGGTCAGCGCGCCGAACACATAGACGCCCGCGGCGATGACGCCGAGCAGCGCGGGGCTGTGCGTGAGATCCGACAGACGCTCGGCAAACAGCTTCGGCAGCGCGACCGTGATCGCATTAAAGGTGGTGGAGATGGCGACCACGGTGATCAGCAGCGCCAGGATCACCCGCCACATGTCGGACTTGGCGACGCGCGACTGCGCCGCCGCCTGCCTGAACCCCGAGCGGTCTTCATGCGCGACGCCGCGCATGAAGACGACACCGGCTGCCAGGGTCGCAATGCCGGGAATGATGAAGGCCCAGCGCCAGCCGAGATATTGTCCCACCACGCCGGTGACCAGCGCCGACGATGCCACGCCGAAATTGCCGAACACGCCGTTGGTGCCCATCTCGCGACCGATCCGGTCGGCGTAGGACACGATCATCGCGGTCCCGACCGGGTGATAGATCGCGGCGAACAGTCCGATCGCGAGCAGCGCGGTGCCCAGCTGCAGCGGCGTCCGCACAAAACCCACCGAAATCATCGACAGGCCGATGCCGAAAAAGAAGATCACCATCATGTGGCGTCGGCTCCAGCGGTCTCCTAGCCAGCCGGTGACCAGAGATCCGGCGCCGAAGGCGATGAAACCCGGCGTCGCATAGGGCAGCAGTTCGGAATAGGTCATGCCCATGGTCGGCCCCATCACGATCACCGCGGCCGCGAAAATCAGCATCGCATAGTGATCGATGAAATGGGCGACATTGACCAGAGTGATGACCCGGGCGGGTACGTTCATTGGACAGATCCTGCGAGGCCTAACATGCATGTGCAGTTGCGCATTCGGAAAGCGGATCGTCAATGTCCGAAGCGAAGCCGTAGGGTGGGTCAGGCGCCCTTGCGCCGTGACCCACCATCTTTAACGGCGCCGCGGAAGCGGTGGGTTACGCGCTTCGCGCCAACCCACCCTACGGACCGCGGAATCAGCGCGGCACCACGGCGGTGGCCTCGATCTCGACGCGCGCCGCGAGCTCCACCAGTCGCACCACCTGCACCAGCGCCATCGCCGGATAATGCGCGCCAAAGATCTCGCGATAGATTTTGCCGAGCGCCTTCAGGTTGCCGAGATATTCTTCCATGTCGACGACATACCAGGTCAGCCGCACCAGATGCTCGGGCCCGGCACCGCCTTCGGCAAGCACCGCGGCGATATTGCTCAGCGCCTGCCGCACCTGCGCCGTGAACTCCGCCGGCAGATGGCCCGCGGTATCCCAACCGATTACGCCGCCGGTGACGACGATGCGACCGTCGGCGGTCATGCCATTGGCATAGCCCTTCGGCGCCGGCCAGCCGGAGGGCTGCAACACCCGCGGTCCGGACAGGGCTTCGGTCTTCGACGTCGCCACAACGGTCAAGGCAGGTCCCTTCGGTACGGTCACCGGCAAGTCTCCATCAACAACATTCCGAATTTCATTCCGCGGCCATCGCCGCGGCGCTGGCCTCGGCGATCTGGCGTAGCGCAAATCGCTTCAGTTTCCCGGTCTCGGTCTTCGGCAGCTGGGCGACGAACTCGATCGCCCGCGGATACTTATAAGGCGCGATCTCGCGCTTGACGTGGTTCTGCAGCTCGAGCGTCAACGCATCATCGCCGGCGAGACCCGGCGCCAGCACGACATAGGCCTTCACCAGCATGCCGCGGGCTTCGTCGGGACATCCGACCACGCCGCAATCGGCGACCGCTTCATGCGTCAGCAGCGCGGCCTCGACATCGGGGCCGGCAATATTGTAGCCGGCGGAAACGACCATGTCGTCGGACCGGGACTGGTACCAGAAGTAGCCATCCTCATCCATGACGAAGGTGTCGCCAGTCACGTTCCAGCCGTTCTGCACGTATTTCAGCTGGCGGGCATCGGCGAGATAACGGCAACCGGTCGGGCCGCGCACCGCGAGTCGGCCGATCGTGCCCGGCGGCAAATCGTTGCCTTCGTCATCGACGATCTTGGCGATGTAGCCCGGCACCGGCTTGCCGGTGGCGCCCGGGCGGATTTCGTTTTCGACCGTGCTGATGAAGATGTGCAGCATCTCGGTGGCGCCGATGCCGTCCATCAGCTTGATGCCGGTGGCCTTCAGCCACGCGTCGAAGGTGCCCTTTGGCAGCGTCTCGCCGGCGGAAACACATTTTCGCAGCGAGGAAATATCATGCGTTCCCATCTTGGCGAGCATGGCACGGTAGGAGGTCGGCGCGGTGAAGCAGACGCTGACCTTGAAGCGCTCGATCGCCACCGGCAGGTCGTTCGGCCCGGCCTGCTCCAGCACCACGAAGGACGCGCCGATATGCAGCGGGAACAGCACGCCGCCAAAGCCGAAGGTGAAGGCCAGCGGTGCCGAGCCGATGAAGCGGTCCTGCTGGCTGGCGCGCAGCACGTTGTGCGCGAAGCCGTCGCACACCGCGAGCATGTCGCGGTGAAAATGCATGGTGCCCTTCGGCTGTCCGGTGGTACCGGACGTGAAGGCGATCAGGCAGACATCGTCGGAAGCGGTATCGACGGCGGTGAATTCAGGGCTGGATTCCGCGATCATCGACTCCAGCGAGCCCGGGGAGTTGGTGCCCCAATAGACGATCCGCCGCAGTTCGGGGGCAGCAGACTTCACCTTTTCCATCTCGTCGGAGAGTTTGCCATCGCACAGCGCCAGCGCAATTTTGGCCTTCTCGATCGGATAGGCCAACTCCTTGGCGCGCAGCAGCGGCATGGTCGCAACGCAAACGCCACCGGCCTTGAGCACCGCGAGATAGGTCGCGACCATCATCGGACTATTGGCAGAGCGCAGCATCACGCGGCCGCCGGTCACCAGGCCAAGCTTGCCGACCAGCACGTTGCAGATCCGGTTTACCAGCGCCTGCAGCTCACGATAGGTGTAGCTGTCGGTGAGGCCGAACATGCAGGGCGCATCGCCACGGCCTTCCTCGACCCAACGATCAAGAAACGGCACCACGCAATTGAGGCGCGCGGGATATTGATACTCCGGTCGGGTGAACAAAAATTCCGGCCACTGTTCGAGCGGCGGCAGATTGTCCCGCGCGAAGGTATCGACATGGGCGGTATACGCCTGGGTGAGGTGAGCCTCGGCAGCGGCCATTGCATGCTCCTGTCACTGATCCGCCCGGCAGCGCGAACCCAATATCATTTTAGACTTAAAACATATTGGCGCAACTGCGGGGAACGGGCGCGCGGCGGATTTTTTCAGTTGCCGGCCGAAACACCCGCGGCAAGTTTAGGCAAATGCCGCCTAAGCCCGCGCCAATTGCTTCAATCGAAGCGTCATCGGCGATTTTGGATCGGCCATGCCGGCGATCACGGTAAAATGGTTGGCGCCGGGAAACGTGTGGTAGCGCGTCGGGATGATGGCGCCCCAGGCATCGACAATCGTCTGGCTTTGCCGAAAATATTCCGCGCTCTCCTCGCCACCCACCACGGCATCCAGGCTGCCGCGCGCCGGCGCCGGCCAGAACAGCGGGCTCACCTCGCGCGCGCTCAGTTCGTTGAGGTGCAGCGGCGCGTTCACGGAGGTCGATACCAGCGGCACCAGATCGAACAGGCCCGAGATCGAATACACCGCGCGCACCAGATCGCCCGGCAAGGCGGCGTCGATGGCGCGCCATTCGGTAGCCAGCATGCACGCCGCCAGATGGCCGCCGGCGGAGTGACCCGACATCACCAGCGGCCGGCCCAATCTTGCCAGCTGCCGTGGCATGTCGCGCAGCTGCTCGATGATGTCGCCGACCGAGACGCTGGGACAGAGATCATAAGAAGGGATGGCGACGCTGACGCCATGGGCGTTGAGGCCGGCGGCAAGGTGGCTGAAGAACGAGGAATCCAGCGCCTGCCAGTAACCGCCATGGATGAAGACCACGATCGGACCGTTGTTCTCGGCGGGGAAAAAATCGATGGTATGACGCGCGCCGCTGCCATAGGGAATGACGCGCCATGCCGGCGAGGCTTCGCGATACAGCCCGGCGTCGCGCGCCCAGCCGGCGATCAGCGCCGGATTTTCCGGCACGCGCGCGCGGTTGTTGTATTGGACCTCGAGGTCGATCGCGCTGGTCACGGCGTCTTGCCATTGACGGGCTTCTGCGCCCGTTTTTGCGCCGCCTTCTGCGCCGAGCCCTTGGTCTTGGCAAGCAACCGCATCAGGTCGCGCACGTCCTTGGGCGACAGGTCCGTGAAGATTTCAGCGATCCAGGTCTCGTGCTCTTCCGCCATCTTGCGGAATTCGGCGCGACCAAGCTTGGTCAGCCGGATCACCTGCACCCGGCGGTCGGTCTCCGAGGTACGGCGATCGACATGGCCGGATTCGACCAGCCGTTCCACCAGCCCGGTGACGTTGCCATTCGACACCATCATCCGCTTCGAGACGTCCGACAGCGTCATGCCGTCCGGAACCTTGTCGAGCTGCGCCATCAGGTCGAACCGCGGCAGCGTCACGTCGAACCGTTCGCGCAGCCGGCCACGCACCTCACCCTCGATCATGGTGGTACAGGTCAGAAGCCGCAGCCATAGCCGCAGCTCGTCGCCATGATCATCGGGAAGTTCGACAGCCTTGGTCTCGGAATCGAGAATCATGATGCGATCATACCCGCCTGAGAGGCTCGCGATAGCAAGGCCGGCGAAAATCCCCAGCCCCGTCACGCGTCCGATGCTTTGACCTTCAAGGAATTGGCGGACGACCGCAAGTCAAAACGCCGCGGCCCACCACGCCGCCAAATTCGGATAATTCTTTAAGGTTCAAACAAATTGGCCTGCCGCTTGCATGACCGCCCGCGATGGTTTGCCGCGCGACTCCTTTGCTTGCGGCGACGGCCATCCTCAGAATAAGCTGAGGTGAGACACCAACGGGGTTGGCAGATTTCAGTCGTTTGAGGCGACTGACAGAGGGGAAATCATGAAGCAGCGGATCAAACTGGCCGGCCTGGCCGCCCTGATGAGCGTGACGGCCAGCTCGGCCATGGCACAGGAGAAGATCAAGGTCGGGGTAATCGTGTCGCTGTCCGGCGCCGGCGCCGTGCTCGGCCAGCAGGCCCGCGACGGCTTCAACCTCGCGGTCAAGGACCTCGGCGGCAAGATGGGCGGCAAGGACGTCGAAGTCATTGTCGTCGATGACGAACTCAAGCCCGACGTCGCCGTCACCAAGGTCAAGGGCCTGTTGGAGCGCGACAAGGTCGACTTCGTGGTCGGGCCGATCTTCTCCAACATTCTCGGCGCCATCCACAAGCCGGTGACTGAAAGCAAGACCTTCCTGATCAGCCCGAACGCCGGCCCGTCCAGCTTCGCCGGCAAGGAATGCAACCCGTTCTTCTATGTGACGTCCTACCAGAACGACCAGATCCACCAGATCCTCGGCAAGGTCGCGCAGGATCGCGGCTACAAGAAGGTCTATCTGCTGGCGCCGAACTACCAGGCCGGCAAGGACTTCGCCGCCGGCGTCAAGATGGATTTCAAGGGCGAGATCGTCGAGGAATCCTACATGCCGCTCGGCACGCTAGATTTCCAGGCCGAGCTGTCGAAGATCGCGGCGATGAAGCCCGACGCCGTGCTCACCTTCATGCCGGGCGGCATGGGCGTGAACCTGGTCAAGCAGTACAAGCAGGCCGGCCTGCTCGACCGCATCCCGTTCCTCTCCACCTTCACCGTCGATGAATCGACGCTGCCGGCGCAGCAGGACGCCGCGCTGGGCATGTTCGGCGGCTCGAACTGGGCCCCCACCCTCGACAATCCGCAGAACAAGAAGTTCGTCGCGGAATATGAGGAAGCCTACAAGAGCGTGCCGGCCACCTATGCGTTCCAGTCCTACGACGCGGCGATGCTGATCAACAGCGCGGTGGTGTCGGTCAAGGGCGACCTCACGGACAAGACCAAGGTAGCGGCGGCGATGAAAAAGGCCGACTTCAAGTCGCTGCGCGGCGATTTCAAGTTCAGCGGCAATGGCTATCCGATCCAGGATTTCTACCTGACCAAGGTTGCCAAGCGCGCCGACGGCAAGTTCCAGACCGAGATCGCGGAGAAAGTGTTCAGCAATTACGGTGACCGCTACGCCGCAAGCTGCACACCGCAGTAGGCGACGGCCTATCGACATGTCGTCCCCGCGCAAGCGGGGACCCATAACCACCGTCAGCGTAGTTGGAACAGCATAGCTACGATTACGTCGCTTTCTTTATTCCGCCAGCCTGTATGTGGTCCCCGCCTTCGCGGGAACCACACGGCGGTTGTTGGATCGCCCGCGCAAGAAACACATTTATCGCATGACTCTCACCCTTGCTTTCGTCCAGATCCTGAACGGCCTGCAGTTCGGGCTGATCCTG
>JACMOT010000097.1 GCA_014377915.1 Tardiphaga sp. | reverse complement strand
GCCATTCAAGGCAGAGCCCCGTAGTGGGCCCGGACGGTGACCGCCAACCTCCCGGGGCATGCTTGCGAGGCACGCGCGCGGGACACCGCATCCTGCTCCGCTACCAAGACGCCTCATGACAGCGCCCCTCGCGAACAAGACGACAGAGCTAATAATCCTAATTAGGACTTTTGTCAATACGCATGGCAGGGGCGGCGGGCGTGCTGCTGCCGGCCCCGCCCCGGAGAGCGTGATCCTTGAAATCCTGACTCCAAGCGGAGTCCGGTATGATGGGCCGCCGATGCGGCCAGTGCGGCGCGGGCTTGACGGCAGGCCGTCATGGCGCGCACCAATTCAGGCATGCGCTACGAAAAAAGACTCTTCGAAAACGGCTGGGCGGTTTGGGACAGGCAGGCGGATGCGCCGGCGATCGTTGACGGCCACACGCATGAAGGCCTGAGCATGGAAGGCGCCGGGGAACTGGCGCACCAGCTCAACCGGCTCGATACCGAGACCAGCATCGCCGGTTCGAACCCCGCCGCCGAGGAAGATCTCGGCGGCGGCGACATCTGCTCGCTGGAAGCCGAGCCATCGATCGAAGATGACAAACCGCTGGAGTAACGCGCCCGGAAAAGGCCAACCAGACCTCAATATCCTGATTTCATTCGACATATCACCATCGGTCCAAGGCCTTCGCTGTGGCACATCTCGCGGTTCTGAATCGCGTCCGTGGATGGCGGCCGTCCGCCGCGCTATGCTCCGCGCCGGGCAGCGTGGCGCGGGCCATGGCACGTCCCGCGATCGTGCAGGCCCCGCAGGCGATCAGCATCGATGGTGACGAATAATCAGCCCTATGGCAGCGCGGCAATTACCTCCACCATTGCTGGCCCGCGGGCGCTGATGACCACTGGCTGATCAAGCATTTCGCGGCGGCTCGCGGGCGCGGACTCGCCCAGGCGTTGCTGGCCCATGCGATGGCCGAGGGCCGCGAATCTGGCTTTTCGCGCGCGTGAATACCGTTCGACATCGGCAACGAGGCGGCCGAGCGCTGCTACAGCCGGGCTGGCTTTGCCTTCGCGGAAGAAAAGCGCGATGCCATGTTCGAGGCGCTGACGGGTGCAGCGGGCTTACGGAGGTTTGAACGGGCAATCTGAGATGCGCAGTCCGTCTCGACCGCGCACCGGTTGAACAACAAGCCATGATCCGCGCGAGCCTGACGTGCGGGAGGCCGAATGACAGGCGCAACATCCATTCAACACCTCCATGCCTCGGTCAACACCGGCCATCGACGAGCACAGGAAGGTGGCATTTTCTGAATGCACTCGAACATGCCAGGCCCGCTACCGCCTCGAAAGACTAGGGGATGATAATCGCAGCCCCTGTCGTCGATCTGCTGTGCAGCTCTTCATGGGCGCGGCGCGTGTCGCGCAGGCTGTAACTGCGGTTGACGTCAGCCCGGACCTTTCCCGATATCACCGCCTCGAAGAAGGCGGCCGCCGCGGCTTCGAGATCGGCGCGCGCCGCGATCCACGTCCGCAGCGTTGGCCGGGTCACGATGATCGACTTGCGATGCAGCAATTGCAGGTCGAACTGACCAACATTGCCAGATGCGGTGCCGTAGCTGATCACCATGCCCATCGGCCGTACGCAATCCAGCGATTTCAGGAATGCGTCCTTGCCGACTCCATCATAGATCACATCCACACCGGTGCCGCCCGTCAGTTCCATGGTCCGCGCGGCAAAATCCTCGCCGGTATAGACGATCACCTCGTCACACCCGTGAGCCCTGGCGATATCGATCTTGCTGTTGGCGCCCACGGTGCCGATGACGCGTGCGCCGAGCGCCTTGGCCCACTGCCCGAGGATCAATCCCATGCCGCCGGCCGCGGCGTGCACCAGCACCGTGTTACCCGGCTTCACCTTGTAGAGGCGCCGCACCAGATATTCCGCGGTGAGGCCACGCAACAACGTCGCGGCGGCCACCTGATCGGAAATCTCCGCAGGCAGATGCAGCAGGCGCCCGACCGCCACGTTGCGTCGCTCCGCATAGGCCCCCGGCGAAATATAGGCAACGCGGTCGCCAGCCATGAACGTGCCGGCGTTCTGTCCCACGGCCTCGATGATACCGGCGCCCTGCCCGCCCAGAATGATCGGCATCGCGCCGCCATCATGCGGGCCGGCCTCGCCCTCGCGCTGATAGGTGTCCGCAAAATTCAGACCGATCGCAGTCTGCCGGATCTGTACCTCACCATCGCCGGGCGCAGGCAGGTCCACCTCCTCATATTGCAGCACTTCGGGACCACCGTGACGGTGAATGCGGACGACCGACGTTTTCATGATTTGCTCTCGGGTTTGGACAGGCTTGCGATCATGTCGGCAAACACGCGGCCGCCATACAGAATGTGCTCACGCATGGCGGCCTGCGCCAAGACGTCATCGCCGCTGCGGATCGCGTCAAGGATCCGTGCGTGTTCCTGCCACGACGCTTTCAGCCGGGCTGGCTGGTTCAGGCTGCTGCGGTGATAAAAGCGCATGCCGCGGCGCGTCAGCCGGATCTGTTCGGCAAGATACTCATTGCGCGCGCCGAGATAGATCACGTCGTGGAACGCCGCGTTGTGTTTGAGATAGGCGGCACTGTCGAGCCGCTTCACGGCCGCCTGTGACGCCTGATGCAACTTGGCAAGCTTGGCCTTCTCCATGTCCGACATCCGCCGCGCCGCGAGACCGGCGGCTTCCGCCTCCAGGGCGGTCAGAACTTCCACCATGCCGACCCCAAGCTGCGGCGACACGCTGCTGACGACCGCCCCCTGCCGCGGCACCATCCGGACGATCCCCGCCGCGGCCAGTTGCAGGAGCGCCTCGCGAGCAGGCGTGCGCGAGACGTCGAAGCGCGCCGCGAGCGTCTGCTCGTCGAGCCTGTCGCCGGGTGCGAGCCGGCCATGCTCGATATCGTCCTCCAGCTCCTTGCGGAGGGATTCGCTGGTTCTGCCACGCATGGGAGCCATGTTCCTTGTGTATGCGTAGAAGAGCATTGCGCACACACGAAATCAATGCTGAAATACATAACAGATCAGAATGCGCGACAGACGCCGAAGAGCGTTCGCGAAAGACCAGGGAGGTTGCATGCCGATTAACCGAAGGGACCTGCTGGCGGGCGGCGCCACCGCAGCCTTGATGGGACTGCGTCCCGCGACCGCGCAGGCCGACTACATCGCCGAGCTATACGCCAAGGCCAGACTCGAAGGCGAGCTCACCTGGTACATCGTGTACTGGCCCTCCACCCGCGCCGAAACGCACGCCGCCTTGTTCACCAAGGCCTTTCCGGGCATCAAGGTAAACGTGGTGCGGGCAACGGCGCAGGTCGCATATCAGCGACTGAGTCAGGACATCCAGGCCGGAGCTGCCAATTGCGACGTGTTCGCGTCCACCGACATGGGCCAGTACGTCTCGCTGAAGCAGCGCGGGTTGCTGCTGCCTTACAAGATGCATGCCTCCGACGCGATCGATCCGCGTTTCCTCAACATCGATCCGGACGACGCCTACCAGGTCGTGAACGCCACCACCGTCGGCTTTGGTTACAACACCAACAAGGTTAAGGCCGAACAGGTACCGAAGACATGGAAAGATTTTATCAATCCGAAATGGAAGGGCCAACTGGTCGTCGGACATCCCGGCTTCAGCGGCTTTGTCGGCACCTGGGTGGTGCAGATGAACAAGCTTTATGGCTGGGATTATTTCGAGCAACTGGCGGAGCTGAAGCCGCATGTCGGCCGCTCCATCATCGACACCGTCACCATCCTCAATTCCGGTGAACGCAGTATCGGTGCCAGCCCTACGGGGCTGGTGCTGTATAATGTGGCGCAGGGCAATCCGCTCGCGGCCGCCTATCCCGATGAGGGTTCGGTATTGATGATTTCCGGATCGGCAATCCTGAAAAACACCAGGCACCCAAACGCCGCAAAACTGTTCATGGAGTTCTTGTATTCGCAGGAGACCGCCCGGGAAGACGTGGAAGAGTTCGGCGTGCCGGTGCGGCGCGACGCCGTGCTGCCTGCCAATGCCATCAAGCTGGCGGACATCAAGACGATCCGCCCGACGATCGCCGAGATCATCAAGGGAATTCCAGAACTGACGGAAAAATGGCGTGACACGTTTGGCGTTTGATAGCGCCTGGCCAGAAACCTCGCAATGATCATCCTGCATCACGCCTGGAAGTCCAGCGCATCGCGCCGCGTGCGGCTGTGCCTTGCGGAAAAGGGTCTTGCCTATGAAGGTCGCGTCGTCGACATGGGCAAGCTCGAGCACCACTCGCCCGAATACCTGAAGATCAATCCGAACGGCGTGATCCCGACGCTGATCCATGACAATCAGCCGCTGCACGAGAGTGGCACCATCTGCGAATATATCGACGAGACATGGCCCGAGCCGCCACTACGGCCGGCTTCATCCTATGATCGCGCCCTGATGCGCAACTGGATTCGCCATATTGATGGGCTGATTCACAACCTCATCATATTCAACTGGCGGCACCACCTTCAAAAGGTGGCATCGCAGTGGACCGACGAGGAGCTTGCGGAACGGCTGAAAAACATTCCCAGCCAGGAGCGGCAGGAATCCTGGCTGCGGGTGGCACGTAAACCCTACACCGATGAAGAGCGCGACGGCGCCCGCCGCAAACTGGTTGAGTTGCTCGACCGCATGGAAGCGTCGCTCGAAGAGACCGGCTGGCTGGTCGGCGATAGCTATTCGATAGCTGACATCGCGGCCGTGCCGTTCGTCAAACGCATCGATGAAGAAATAGCCCCGGATGAAGTTGCCGCGCAGAGGCGTCCGCGGGTTGCCCTGTGGTGGCAGACCATCCAGGCGCGTTCGGCCTATGCGCACGCCAATATCGGACCGTTCCTCGATGCATGAGACCACTCGCAACATCAGTACTGAAAGCAGATCGTCATGTTGAATGCCCCGACCGCGCATGCCGAAAGATCCCATGCCGACGGCAAGATCCTGTACAGCGTCGCCGATGGTGTCGGAACCGTCACCTTCAACAACCCTGCCAAGCATAACGCAATGTCGCTGGACATGTGGGAAGGGCTGGGTGCCGCCCTGAGCGAACTGCGCGACGACCCATCGGTACGGGTCGTGATCCTGGTTGGCGCCGGCTCCCGGGCATTTGTTTCCGGCGCCGACATCAGCCAGTTCGAACAGAACCGACACAACGCGAAAGCCTCCGAGGAATACTCCCGGCGCAGCGCCGCGTCGCGTGCGCTGCTGGCGGATTACCCGAAGCCGACCATCGCCTGCATCCGCGGCTTCTGCCTTGGCGGTGGCTTGCAGGTGGCGATGTTAACGGACATTCGCATCGCCGCCGAGGGCAGCCAATTCGGCATTCCCGCCGCCAGACTCGGAATCGCCTACGGATTCGACGGCCTCAAACACCTGGTGTCGCTGGTCGGCCCCTCCCAGGCCCGCCTGCTGATGTTCACGGGCATGCGGATTGAGGCCAGCGAAGCCGGGCGGATCGGCCTGGTCGACCGCGTGGTACCCGCTGACAAGCTTGCCGACACCGTGCAGGAGATCGCGCGGACCATCTCCGGAAACGCCCCTCTGGCCATCGCGGCAGCCCGGATCACCATCGCGGAGATACTGAAGGACGCCGGGGATCGAGACATGGCCGCGATCAGACAGATCGGCGTCGACTGCATGGACAGCGAGGATTTTCGCGAGGGACGCCGGGCCTTCATGGAAAAACGCGCTCCGCAATTCACAGGTCGCTGAACCGCCACGAAACGCGCCTCCCTTTCCAACCAGCGAAGACGGATAAATGGCCGAAATCGGGATAACGAAGAACAAGGTGCCTGCGGCAGCGCCCTCCCATTGGGGCCCCGCGATCCGTGGCGCGCTTAATCCGACGACGCTGGTGGCGCTTCTGCTGGCGCTGGTTCTGATCTTCCTGGTGGCCAATCCGCTCTTCCAGTTGATCAAGTATAGCTTTACAAAGGCGGCCGACGGCAGTTTTACGTTTGGAAACTACGTTACCGCCTTCGGTCGACCGCGTTATGTGCAGGCGCTGATCAATTCGCTCGAACTCGGCCTTGCCGCAGCCGCCGTGTCCTGCGTCATCGCGGTGCCACTGGCCTGGGGCGTATCCCGGACCAACATGCCCGGCCGCAACTTCATCCATGTGATGGTGCTGGCCTCGTTCCTGATCCCGCCCTTCGTCGGCGCGATCGGCTGGATTCTGCTTGGCGGACCCAACGCCGGCTGGATCAACCGCGGCTGGATGGCCTTGACCGGCGCCTCGTCGGGTCCGTTCAACATTTTCAGCTTCTCGGGACTGGCGCTGGTGACGGCGCTGTATTCCTTTCCGCTGATCTACGTGTTCACCAAATCCGCGCTCGACCTGATCTCCACGGAGATGGAGGAAGCCGCCGCGATCCTCGGCGCAGGTCCCGCGCAGACCACCCTCCGCATCACGCTGCCGCTTGCACTGCCGGCGATCCTCGGATCCGTGCTGCTGGTCTTCCTCGAAGTGCTCGGGCTGTATGGCACGCCGGCGCTGATCGCGATCCCGGCTGGCTTCAATGTCGTGACAACCCAACTGGCGGCATTCTTCGAAAACCCGGTACGTGTCGAAGTCGCGGCCGCGTTCTCGATGCCGATGGTCGGCATCACGATTCTGCTACTCTGGGCACAGCGTCGGCTGCTGTCGCGCAAGAGCTACGTGACTGTCGGTGGCAAGGGCGGCCATCGCACGCCCATGAACCTCGGCGCGTTTCGCTGGGTACTGTTCGGCTACGCCATGCTGATCGCGGCCATCACCGTGTTCATGCCGCTGATCGTGATCCTGCAGACCTCGTTCAGCAGGGCCTGGGCGGTGCCGATGTCGGGCACGAACTTCACCCTTCGTAATTTTCAGCAGGTGCTGTTCGAGCAGGCGACCGTGCGTCAGGCACTGTTCAATACCTTCGAATATGCAATCGTCACCGCCACTATCTGCACCGCGCTCGGCTTTGCCATTGCCTACATCTCGCACCGCAGATTGCTTCCCTTCTCGGGCACGTTGGCCAGCATCACCCTGGCGCCGTTCGCGGTGCCCGGCATCGTGCTGGCGATCTGCTTCTACGCCGCCTATGCCCCGCCGCCATTTTCGCTGTACGGCATGGGTGCGCTGGTGATCATCGCCTTCATTACCCGCTTTCTGCCGATCGCTTTCACCAACTCCAACTCTGCGATCCAGGGCCTCCACCCCGAGCTTGAGGAAGCCGTGCGGATCGCCGGCGGCACCCGGGCCCGAGCATTGTGGCAGGTCGTGCTGCCCATCCTCAAGAAGTCGCTGTTCGGCAGCTGGCTGCTGATTTTCATCATCGGTACCCGCGAACTCTCGACAGCGATGTTCCTGTCCGGCCCGCAGACGCGAGTGATCTCGGTGCTGACGCTCGAACTCAGCGAACAGGGTCAGTACGAAACGCTATCGGCCATTTCCATTCTCCTGCTCGCGGTCACGGCCGTGGTGACCCTGATCGGCACCGCGGTACTGGGTCGCGACTTCATGCTGAGGCGCACCTGATGGACAAGCTCACGCTCACCAACCTGACCAAGAAATACGGCGACACCGTCGTGGTCGACCAGTTGAACCTGAGCCTGCGGCCCGGTGAATTCGTTTCGCTGCTGGGTCCTTCCGGCTGCGGCAAGACCACGACGCTGCGGATGATCGCCGGTTTCGTGACGCCGTCTGCCGGCAGCATCGACATGGACGGCAAGCAGATGTCCTCGGCCGCCGCCTCGCTACCGCCCGAACGGCGCCGGATGTCGATGATCTTCCAGAGCTATGCACTGTGGCCGAACATGACGGTGGCGCAGAACGTCGCCTTCGGGCTGAAAATGCGCAAGGTGTCGAAGGACGAGATCCAGCGCCGCGTCAACCAGATCCTCGGCGTGGTGCAGATCGACCATCTCGCCGCACCCTATCCCAACGAATTGTCCGGGGGTCAGCAGCAGCGCGTCTCGCTGGCGCGCGCGCTGGTGGTCAAGCCGGAAATCCTGCTGCTCGACGAGCCGCTGTCGAACCTCGACGCCAACCTGCGCGAGGAGATGCGCGGTGAGATCCGCCGCCTGCACAATGAATTCGGCATCACCTCGATCTATGTCACCCATGATCAGGCCGAGGCGATGACGACGTCGGACCGCATCGCTGTCATGAACAAGGGCCGGATCGAGCAGATTGACGATCCGCTGACGCTCTATGCACGGCCAAAGACGCGCTACGTCGCCGAGTTCATCGGCCGCTCCAACATCCTTGACGGGCGGACCAATGGTGCCAGCGTTGCCTTCAACGGATTCGAGATTTCCACCGCCCGGCTCAATGCCCGCGGTACAATTCGCACCGAGGAATTCTCGCTTCGCACACAGAACATCGGGCTTCACGCGAATTGCCCGCAAGGCGATTCGATCATCCTGCCCGGCAGCATCATCGAGCGCGCCTTCCTTGGCGAGACCTGGGACTATGCGTTCCAGTCCGAAACCTCCAATCTCCGGCTGCGCATCATGTCGCCGCCACTCCATGTGTTCGACGTGGGCCAGAAGGTGTGGCTGGAAATCAACCCGTCACACATCATTCCGATCCAGGACGACCAGCATGCTTGACGCCGCCAAGGCCACCGACGCCACCGCTGCCCTGAAGCCCCCCGCCGCGCTACCATTGGCGCGCTTCAAGGTGCTCGATCTGACGCTGGCGCGCGCCGGGCCATCCTGCGTTCGCACCCTCGCCGATTGGGGCGCCGACGTCATCCGCATCGAGCCACCGCCGAGTGATTCCGAAAGCAGTGAATTGCTCGGCAAGCGTGACGGTTCGGATTTCCAGAACCTGCATCGTAACAAGCGCGCGATAACACTGAACCTGAAAAACGAACGGGGACGTGAAATCTTCATGCGGCTTGCCGACACCGCCGACGTCATCGTCGAGAACATGAGACCGGGCGTCACCAAGCGCCTCGGCGTCGATTACGAAGCGGTGACGGCCCGCAACCCGAAGATTGTGTATGGCAGTATTTCCGGCTTCGGCCAGATCGGCCCCTATGCCGAGCGCCCCTCGCTTGATCAAATCGCCCAAGGCATGGCGGGCATCATGTCGGTGACTGGTCTCCCCGGCCAAGGGCCAGTGCGCGCGGGCGTCGCCGTGACCGACCTGATGGCCGGCGCCTTTCTGGCCCAGGGCCTGCTCATCGCGTTGCTCGAACGCGAGGTGAGCGGCGAAGGTCGCTGGGTTCAGACCTCGCTGATCGAAGCGAGCATCAACCTGCTCGACTTCCAGGCCGCGCGCTGGCTGATGGACGGCAAGGTACCGCCGCAGGAAGGCAATTTCCATCCCACCATCACGCCGATGGGCCTTTATCCCACCGCCGACAGCTTCCTCAACATCGCGGCCAACAGCGACAAGAATTTCACGACCTTCTGCCGTGTGGTTGAACGGGAGAGAATGGCGACCGATCCGCGCTTCGCCAACTCCGGCCTGCGCGGCCGCAACAAGGATGCTCTGAACGCGCTGATCGCCGATGCGCTGCGTCAGAGAACAACCCGCGAATGGTTTGATATATTGGTTGCCGCGGGCATCCCCTGCGGACCGGTCTATGCCATCAACGAGGTATTCGCCGATCCGCAGGTGAAAGCCCTGGGGATCACGCAGTCGGTTACCCATCCGCGCCTTGGCGACATCGACCTTGTCGCGCAGCCCTGCACGATCACCGGATTTGATCGCGAGATCCGGCACGCCACCCCTGATCTCGGCGAGCAGACCGAAACCGTACTGACTTCGCTAGGCTACAGCGCCAACGAGGTGGCGGATCTGAGGATCGCTGGCGTCATATAGCTTCCCGTAGCGACCTGCAGTCATTAATCTCCGCTATCTGAACAGGCTATATGCGCACCAGCCTGACGCACGGGAGACCAGATGGCCGGCGGAATATCCATTCATGCGGTCGACGTGGCCAGTGGACGCCCGGCGGTGGGCCTGCGGGTTGAAATCTGGCGGATCGATCCGTTACGCAGCCAGATCGCCGACGGCCGGCTTGGCGCCAACGGCACGCTGGATCATCCGATCACCCACGGCGCCGGTATCGAAGCCGGCGAATATGAAGTGCTGTTCCATCTCGGCGAATTCTTCGCCGACCAGGCCGGCGCCGGCTTTCTCACTATGGTGCCGTTCCGTTTCAGGATCGAGCAGACCGATGAGCATTTTCACCTGCCGCTGAAATTCACCCGCTGGGGCTATTCGCTGTTTCGCGGCGCCTAGTCTAGAGCGGGATCGTAACGGGTTTAACCGGGGCGCACTTGTCCCGGACGCGATGCGGCACAAAGCGCTGCTTCGCAGAGCCGGGAGCGTAGCGAACGCTGGCGTTTGGTATGGTCCCGGCTCCGCGGTGCACTACGCCTCCTGGCGGAGGCGCAATGCACCGCGTCCGGGACACGATTTCAGCGAGCAAAAACACGCTCCGCGGCGCCTCAGCTCGTCAGCCGCTTCGACAGGCCGGCGACGCGTTCCATGATCGCCATCAGCGCCACCGTGGCGATGATCAGAACGCTGGATGGCGCCGCGATGGTCACGCCGAGCTTGCTCTCGAGACCCTGCCACATCCGGATCGGCAGCATGTCGGTGGCGGCATCGCGCAGGAACAGCGACACCGGCACGTTGTCGAACGACGACATGAAGGCGATGAAGGCGCCAGCGATGATCCCAGGGCGGATCAGCGGCAACACGATTCGCCGGAACGTATAGAAGCGGCTGGCCCCCAGCGCCGTGGAGCTCTCCAGCAGCGCAGGCTCAAGCTGGGTCAGCGCCGCCACGGTGTTGCGGACCACGTAAGGAACGCACACGACCGTGTGGCCGATCACCAGGGTCAGGATGGAGACCGGCATGCCGACCAGCGAGAACAGCATCAGCGCCGACAGGCCGAAGGCCAGCGCCGGCAGCACCAGCGGCGACATGAACAGCGAATCGAGAATCCGTGCCGACAGGGTCGGCGAGCGCGAGATCGCCAGCGCGGCGGCGACGCCGAGCACCACCGACAGGCCGGTCGACCACATCGCTACCACAAAACTGTTGCGCGCCGCGAAGTGAAGCTGCCAGGCGTCCCATAATTCGACGTACCAGCGCGTCGAATAGCCCGGTGGCGGGAATTTGAGCGAGAAGCCGTTGGTGAAGGAGACGATCAACACCACCAGCGACGGCGCGATGATGACGATCAGCGCGACAATCGCGATCACGGTCATGATCACTTCGTAGCTGATGGCTTCCCAGGTACGCTTGCGTCCGCCCATCGCTCAGCCTCCGCCATAGCCGCGGGACAGCCGGCCCAGCATGTTGAAGGCCGAGACCACCGCGAGGACCGCGAGCAGAAAGATGATCGAGATCGCGCCGGCAAACGGCCAGTTCTGCAAGGTGGAGGCCTGCTGGTAGAGATACATCGGCATGAACAGCATCTGCCCGCCGCCGATCAGCGACTGCGTGATGAAGGCGGTGATCGCGGCGGCAAAGGTCAACGTGCAGCCGGCGATCACGCCGGGCAGCGACAGCGGCAGCACCACGCGCCAGAAGGTGCACCAGCTTCCGGCCCCGAGCGAACAGGAGGCGTCCTCGAGGTTCAGGTCGATGCGGCCGAGCGCGGTGATCAGCGGCAGCGTCATCAGCGGCATCTGTACCTGCGCGAGCGCCAGCACGACGCCGAACTGGGTGTAGAGCAGCTTGATCGGCGTATCGACCATGCCGGTCGACAGCAGCGTCGTATTGATGATGCCCTGGCGGCCGAGAATGACGATCCAGGCAAAGGTCCGCACCACGACGCTGGTCAGCAGCGGCAGCAGAACGATGAGAATGATCAGCGTCTGCAGGCGCGGCCCGACCCGATGGTAGAGCCAGGCGATCGGAAAGCCGAGGAAGAGGCACAGCAGTGTCACTTCCACGCCGAGCAGCAGCGTCGAACCGAGCACGCCAAGACTGAACGGATCGGTCAGAAAATGAACGTACTGGCCGATGCCCCAGACGGCACTGGCCGGATCATTGTGCAGGGAAAGGACGAACAGCTGCAGCAGCGGCGCGACGAAGAACACCAGGAAGAACAAAGCCAGCGGCAGCGCCAGCCCGATACTGTAGGACGTTGCGTCGCGCGGAACCGATGCAGCCGACATGGCGGGTCTCAGATCCTGATTTCGCGATTGAAGCGTTCGATCCACGCCGAGCGCTGCTCGTTGATCTTCTTCCAGTCCTGGAACACGAACTTCTTCTTCAGGTCGTCGCTGTCCTTCGCCAGCACACGCGCAATCTCGCCGCCCATCGCGACCTTCGAATTGGTCGGGACGATCAGATAGGGCGAGTTCATCAAGGTGGACTGCACCTCGGGCGACAGCGCCGCCTCGATCAGCTTGAAGGCCAGCTCCTTGTTCGGCGAGTTCTTGACGATATGGATCGTGGTCTTGAAGGCGATGGCACCCTCCTTCGGCGCCACGAACTCGACCGGCACGCCGCGGGCCTTGAGAATCTGGATGGCGTTGAAATTGCCCGGCGAGATGTCGACCTGGCCCTGCTGAAACAAGGTCGCCAGCGCCCCCGGATTGGCCGCCACCGCCGCCAGATTGGGTTTCAACGCTTCGAGCGCCTTGAAGCCCGGATCGATATTGGTTTCGGAGCCGCCATGCATGCGCGCGACCTCGACCAGCCAGCCGGTGCCCAGCGTCGAATTGAGGTTGGTGATGCCGACGCGCCCCTTGTATTCCGGCTTCCACAGATCCGCCCATGAGGTCGGCGCGGTCTTGATGGTCTCGGGATTGTAGGTAAGACCGACGACCTGGAAGAACGGCGCCGGGCCGGTGACCTCCTGGGCTTCGCCGATCAGGTCCTTGAAGTAGGCGCTCTTCTCCACCGGATAGGGCTCGACCAGGTCCTGCGCGATCGCGACCAGCGCCGGGCCCGGATCGTGCAGCATGACGTCGATCGGCGGATTGCCGCGCGACGCGTTGATCTTGGCGATCTGGTCGACCGACAGCATCGGGTCGAGCACGATCGCCGCGTCGGCGTTCGCCTTGCGGAAGGCGGGCACGAGGACCGCCTTGTGCGCCTCTTCCCAGCTTCCGGTAAAGGTCGCGAACACCAGCGGGCGCGCCTGCGCATAGCTCAGTCCGGGAAACGCCCTGGTGGCGCCCAGCGCCAATGCGGTGGTCAAGAGGCTTCGGCGATTGATCATCAGGCTGCTCCCGTTGAGATTCATGTTGCGTTCAAATGGATGCGGAGAAGACATTGGCGAGCGTCGGCGCGAGCGGTGCGACGCGCACCGCAACGCCGTTCTCCAGCAGGCGGGTCTCCCCGAAACGCGCCTGCGAGACTTTGACCGCGGAGCCGTCTCCCATCATGACTTCATGGACGACGGTGGCGCCGAGCGGCAGCGCCATTCCGACCACGCCGGCAAAGCCGCTGTCGTCGCTGACGAATTGCAGATGCTCGGGCCGGATACAGACGGTGACACGTCCGCCTTCCGCAACCGGCTGCGCCGGAGATCGCGTCACGATGTCGGCCCCGACATCGAGCCGCACCTTTGCACCCGTCGCATCGGCCGCGAGCAGCGTGCCGGCCATGCGGTTGGTCGATCCGACGAAGGTGTTGACGAACAGCGTGCGCGGACGGTCGTAGACATCGGAGGGCGAGCCGAACTGTTCGAGATGCCCCTGGCTGAGAACAGCGACCCGGTCGGCCATCGACAAAGCTTCTTCCTGATCGTGCGTGACAATCAGCGTGGTAATCCCGGAGACGCGTTGCAGCCGCTTGACCTCGATCTGCATGTCCAATCGCAAATTCTTGTCCAGCGCGGCGAATGGTTCGTCGAGCAGCAGGATCGAGGGCTTGATCGCCAGCGCACGGGCCAGCGCCACGCGCTGCTGCTGGCCGCCGGACAATTGCCGTGGCAGACGCTCGCCCATCGCCGACAACTGTACCAGTTCAAGCAGCCGCCGCGCCTCGCGCTTCTGCGTCGCCTTGTCGACGCCGCGCGCGGCCAGCCCATAGGCGACGTTCTCGGCAATCGTGAGATGTGGAAACAAGGCGTAGTTCTGAAACACGATGCCGACGGCGCGGCGATTAGGCGGCAGCCGGTCGACGATGTCATCGCCGATGATGATGCGCCCCTGGGTCTGCGCGATGAAGCCGGCCACGATGCGCAGCAAGGTGGTCTTGCCGCAGCCCGACGGACCCAGCAGGGCAATGATCTCGCCACCCTTCACATCGAGATTGATGTTCTCGACGGCGATGGCGCCCCCCGGGTAGCGATGGGTGATGCCGTCGACGACGAGCGAACGACTTCCCTTTGCCTCAGCCAACATCCGCTCCTCCTGATATCAGCGAGAAAGCAATTTCTGTGCCCTCGCATCGTCATGCCGTGGCATTTGCGCATTACGGCTCCAGGATACCGGCCATCAGACAGCCGCGGCGGCAGGACCCGGCCGTTCCGGCAGATCGTCGAGATGGCACGCCGCCCACTGCCCGTCGCCGCGCGATCGCAATTCTGGCTCGTCGATCCGGCAGCGATCGAACACATAGGGACAGCGAGTGTGGAAGCGGCAGCCGCTGGGCGGATTGATCGGGCTCGGCACGTCGCCCTTGAGGATGATCGGGTTGCGATCCGCGCCGGGATCCGGCAGCGGCACAGCCGAGAGAAGTGCCTGGGTGTAGGGATGCTTGGGCGCCGTAAAGATCTGCTGCCGGCCAGCCATCTCGACGATCTTGCCGAGATACATCACCGCGACGCGGTGCGTCATGTGCTCGACCACGGCGAGGTCGTGGCTGATGAACAACAGCGCCAGGCCGAACTGCTGCTGCAAATCCTGCAGCAGATTGACGATCTGCGCCTTGACCGAGACGTCGAGCGCCGAAACCGCCTCGTCACAGACGACCAGCTCGGGCTCCGCCGCCAGCGCCCGCGCGATGCAGATGCGCTGGCGCTGGCCACCGGAAAATTCATGCGGCCGGCGGTCCAGCGCATCGCGCGGCAGGCGCACGGTATCCATCAGCGCCGCGACCTTGGCTTCCAGTTCGGCGGCATCTTTCGCCAGGCCGAAATTGCGGATCGGCTCGGCCAGGATGTCGCGCACGCGCATCCGCGGATTGAGGCTCGAGAACGGATCCTGGAACACCACCTGGACGCGGCGGCGCATGCCGCGCAGGCTGCCAGGCGGCAGGTCGTCGATCCGCTGGCCATCCAGCACCAATTGACCGGAAGTAATATCGAACAGCCGCAGGATGGCACGACCGACCGTCGACTTGCCGCAGCCGGACTCACCGACCAGCGACAGCGTCTCGCCACGCGCCACCTCGAAGGACACGCCGACCACCGCGTAGACAACGGCCTTGCGGCTGAACAGGCCGCCGCGAACCGGAAAATGCTTCTTGAGGTCGTTGACCTGGAGCAGCGGGGCGCTCATGCCGCCACCGCCGCTTTCGTCGCGTAATGGCAGGCGGCGATATGGCGCGGCGCCTTCTCTTCCAGACCGGGCGCATAGGTGCGGCACAGATCGGTGACCAAAGGACAGCGTCCGGCAAACACGCAGCCGTCGATGCGCGCCTTCAGACTCGGCACCTGGCCGGGAATTTCGGCGAGACGCCGTGCCGTTCCGGATAGCGAGGAGCCAAGCCTCGGCACGGCGCCGAGCAGTCCCTGGGTATAGGGATGACGCGGCGAGCGGAACAGGTCCGCGACCAGCGCCTCCTCGACCTTGCGGCCGGCATACATCACCATGACGCGCTCGGCGACCTGGGCGACCACGCCGAGATCGTGGGTGATCAGCACGATCGCAGCGCCGACGCGGCGCTTGAGATCGAGCATCAACTGCAGGATCTGCGCCTGGATGGTGACGTCGAGCGCCGTGGTCGGCTCGTCGGCGATCAGCAGTCGCGGATTGCAGGCGAGCGCCATCGCGACCATCACGCGCTGGCGCTGGCCGCCAGAGAGCTGGTGCGGATACTCACGGACGCGACGCCCCGGTTCGGGGATGCCGACCAGGGTCAGCATCTCCACCGCGCGCGCCTCGGCGGCCTGCTTGTCCAGTCCCTGGTGCATCCGCAGCGTCTCGCCGATCTGGCGACCGACGGTCAGCACCGGATTGAGGCTGGTCATCGGCTCCTGAAAGATCATCGAAATGTCGTTGCCGCGGATCGACCGCATCTCGTGTTCGGACAGTTGCAGCAGGTCCTTGCCCTGGAAACGAACGGCACCCGCGATCTTGCCCGGAGGCTCGGGGATCAGCCGCAGCAGCGACATCGCAGTCACCGACTTGCCGCAACCGGATTCTCCGACAATGGCCAGCGTCTCGCCCTCGTCGACATGGAACGAGACGCCATCGACGGCACGGTTGATGCCCTCGGGGGTGCGAAAATGGGTCCGCAGGTTCTCGACTTCGAGCAATGCCATCGACAGGTTTCCTACAGACTTTTGGCCATGCGCGGATCGAGCGCATCGCGCAGGCCGTCGCCGAGCAGATTCACGGAGAGCACGGCGGCCGACAGGAACAGCGCAGGAAAGAACACGATGAATGGCTTGACCTGCCATAGCGCCCTGCCCTCAGCCATGATGTTGCCCCAAGACGGAATGGTTGGCGGCGTGCCGGCCCCGATGAAGGACAGAATGGATTCCACGATCATCGCGCTGGCGCAGATATAGGTGGCCTGGACCAGCATCGGCGCCAGGGTGTTGGGCAAAATGTGGCGCAGGATGATCATCGGCGTTCGCGTGCCGGAGGTCACGGCGGAGTCGACATAGGCTTGCTCGCGCAGCGACAGCACGACGCTGCGCACCAGACGCGTCACGCGCGGGATCTCGGCGATCGTGATCGCCACGATGACGTTGCCGACGCTGCCCCGCGTCACCGCCATCAGCGCAACCGCCAGCAGGATCGGCGGGATCGACATCAGCCCGTCGACGAAGCGCATGATGATGCCGTCCGACCAGCGCACGAAACCCGCCACCAGGCCGATGGCGAGACCCGCGAGCGTGGCCAGAGCAGCCACCGACAGGCCGACGGTGAGCGAGACCCGCGCGCCGTACAGCACGCGCGAATAAATGTCGCGGCCCAGCATGTCGCTGCCGAACCAGAACGCCGCGGATGGCGGGCGGGTGCGCCGCGCCGGCGCCAGCGCGGTCGGATCGACGGTCCAGAGATAGGGCGCGAACACCGCCATCAGTACGAGGCACAGCAGCAAGCCGCCACCGATCGCCACCGTCGGATGATTGCGCAGGAAGCCGAAAAAGCCGCGCCGGATCTTGACCGGCCGAAGCAGATCCGGAAGTGACGGCGCAATGACGAGACCCGGCGGAATCGCAACCTTGCTGGTGGTCGGAAGGGTCAATAGCGGATCCTCGGGTCGACCAACGTGTAGGTGATATCGACCATCAGATTGACCAGCACATAGACGAAGCTGAACAGCAGCACGATGCCCTGGATCACCGGATAGTCGCGGCGCAGAATGGCGTCGATGGTCAATCGGCCGAGGCCGGGAATCGCGAACACGCTCTCGGTCACCACCGCGCCGCCGATCAGCAGCGCGATGCCGATACCGATCACGGTGACGATCGGCACGGCGGCGTTCTTCAGCGCGTGAACGAACAGGATGCTGCGCTGATCGAGCCCCTTGGCGCGCGCGGTGCGGATGTAGTCCTGCTGCAGCACTTCGAGCATCGACGCCCGGGTGATGCGCGCGATCAGCGCGATGTAGACGCTGCCGAGCGCGATCGACGGCAGGATCAGGTTCTGCAGCCACGGCCAGACGCCCTGGGCCAGCGGCGTGTAGCCTTGCACCGGCAGCCATTCGAGTTCGAGCGCGAACACATAGGCCAGCACATAGCCGACCACGAAGACCGGAAGCGAGAACGCGAACACGGCAAAGGCCATGATGCCGCGGTCGATCCAGGTCCCCGCCTTCCACGCCGCCATCACGCCGAGCGGCACGGCAATCAGAATGGTCAGCACCAAAGTGATCGCCATCAGCGACAGCGTCGGCTCGATGCGCTGCCCGATCAAGGAGGCGACCGGCAGGTTGGTGAAGATCGAGGTGCCGAGATCGCCGTGCAGGATGCCCCAGGACCACGCCCCGAACTGCACCAGAAACGGCCGGTCAAGGCCGAGGCCTTGCCGGATCTTTTCAATGTCGGGGGCGCTGGGCTGGTCGCCGGCGATCACCGCCGCCGGATCGCCCGGCGTCAGGTAAAGCAGGCTGAAGACAAACATCGCGACGATGCCCATGACGGGCAACGTCGAAAGAATACGCCGCAGGATGTAAGAGAGCATCTTGAATTACCGCTCTGTCATGCGGTCTTCGACACGCCCCAGAAGAACGGCAACGGACCCTTCACGATACCGGAGACGTTCTTGCGCCACGCCGTGTAGCCGAGGAAGAAGCCGGTCGGCGCATAGACCACGTCTTCGAGGGCCGCCTTGTTGAGGCGCGAGATCGCGGCTTTCTCCTCATCGAGATTCTTGGCTTCGTACCAGGAGGTGATTTCCTTTTCCGCGGCCGGGCTGTCGGGCCAGCCGAACCACGCCTTGTCGCCATTGGCGCGAATGGCGTTGTAGCCGGCCGGGCTGAGGCAGTCGGCGCCGGCATGCCAGGTGTGGAACATGTTCCAGCCCCCCTGCGCCGGCGGCGTCTTCAGCGAACGGCGCGAACCGACCGTCCCCCAATCGGTGGCGACGAAGTCGACATTCATGCCCAACTGTTTCAGCAAATCCGCGGTGACATCGCCCTGCGCCTTGGTGATCGGCTGATCCTGCGCCACCACGCAGGTGACCGGCTCGCCATTATAGCCGCTCTCGGCCAGCAGCTTCTTGGCCGCCGTCAGATCGCGCTTGCCCTTCAGGATCTCGCCGCCGGTCTCGGTGTAGAGCGGCGTGTCCGGGGTGAAGAAACCCGGCAGCGGCTTCCACAGCGCCGGATCGTCGCCGACCAGCGCCCGCATGTAATCTTCCTGGCTCAGCGCCATCAACACGGCGCGCCGCGCCTTCACATTGTTGAAGGGGGCGAACAGATGGTTCATCCGGAACGCGCCGACATTGCCAAGGGCGTCGCCGATGTCGACGCTGATATTGCGGTTTTTCTTGAGCAGCGGCACCAGATCGGGAATCGGCGACTCCCACCAATCCACCTCGCCATTCTGCAACGCGGCCGCGGCGGTCGCCGGATCCGGGATCACCAGCCATTCGATGCGGTCGACCAGCATCTGCTTGCCGCCGGCGAGCCACGACGCCTTCTCCTGCCGCGGCACGTAATCGCCGAATTTCTCGAACACCGCCTTGGCGCCGGGCACCCATTCGGCCTTCGCGAATTTCATCGGGCCCGAGCCGACATAATCGGCGATCTGCTTGAACGGGTCGGTCTGGGCCAGGCGCTCCGGCATAATAAATGCGCAGGGCGCATTGTTCTTGCCCAGCGCCAGCAACATTTTCGGGTAAGGCAGCTTCAGCGACCATTTGAAGGTCCGGTCGTCGACCGCGACGAGGTCGTTCTGGATCGCCTTGATCATCAGGCCCATGGTGTCGCGCGCCGACCAGCGCGTCAGGCTGGCCACCACGTCCTTGCTCAGCACCGGCTCGCCGTCGTGGAATTTCAGCCCCGGCCGGAGCTTGAAGGTCCACACCAGCCCATCATCGGAGACCTGCTCGGACTCGATCATCTGGCGCTGCGGCACCAGTTTTTCGTCGAGGCCGTACAGCGTGTCCCACACCAAAGCCGCGGCATTGCGCACGACATATTGCGTGCCCCAGATCGGATCGAAATTGGCGAGATTGGCCTGCGGCACGAAGCGCAGGGTTTTGGCGGACGCACCTTGCGAAAGCGCCGGCATGGCAAATCCCCCCGTCGCCGCCAGGGTGCCGACCCCGGCCAATCCCTTCAATACGTTCCTGCGATCCATGAAATTCTCCAGGTCTCAAATTGCTGCCGCAGCCTTCCCCATGTGCTCGGCCGAAGCTTCGGCGCCAATGCGGGATGCGGTCCAGTCAGATCGATGGCGATCTGCCTGTTTTGCTTGCAATCGGTATGCCAGAGCGCGTGATGCGTCAGGATTGCAGCCAGGTATTTCGCGCAATTTCGTTCCCCGGACGCGGCGTGGTGCGCCGCGCATCCGGGGCCCCGGTTATTCAAGGAGCGACCGGGATCCCGGATCGGCGCAGCAGCGTGAAGAACGCTGCGGCGCGTCCGGGACACAACGTCATCGCGCCAGCCCTACCCCGCTAGCACCTTGAATTTTGAGTTTTCCTGCGGGTGCCACCAGCGGCCGGCGATGACGACGCCCTCGGAGGCGATCTTGCGGTCGCCGATCAGATGCTCGCCGACGACGTCGACATAATCGAACGGGCCCTCTTTGATCGCGATAATGGTGGCGTCGCCGACGCTGCCCGGCTTCAGGCTGCCGAGTTCCGGACGCCGCATCGCCATCGCCGCGTTGACGGTCGAGGCTGCGATCACATCCGGCAGCGGCATCCCCATGCACAGGAATTTCGACATGGTCGTCACCTGATCAAAGGCCGGGCCATCGATGCACAAGGTATGGACGTCGGACGAGATGGTGTCGGGATAAAAGCCGTTGGCCAGCATCGCGCGGGCGGTCTTGAAGGCGAACGAGCCCTTGCCGTGGCCGATGTCGAAGATGACGCCGCGTTCCCGCGCCTCCAGCACCGCGCGCTTCACCGTGCCCTGGGCGGTGACCGCGGTGTTGGGAAACGGACGGAACGAATGCGTCAGCACGTCGCCCGGACGCAGCCGCGCCAGCACTTCTTCGTAGCTCGGCGGCGGATGATCGATATGCGCCATCAGCGGCATGCCGACCTGCTCCGCCACCTGCAGCGCGATGTCGAGCGGCGCGATCCCCGACGTGCCCGAGGCGTGCAGGCCGACGCGCACCTTGATGCCGACAATCAGGTCGCGGTTCGCCTCGGCGACCGTGACGGCGTCGAGCGGATTCATCAGCCGCATCTCCTCGCTCTCGCCGACCATGACCCGCTGCGAGAAACCGAAAATGCCGGCATGCGAGACATGCAGATAGGCCAGGATGCGGACCTGGCTCGGCTCGATCACGTGCTTGCGGAAGCCGGCGAAATTGCCCGGACCGGCGCTGCCGGTGTCGACGGCGGTGGTGACGCCGGAGGTGCGGCAGAATTCCTCGGCGTCGATGCCGATCGAGGTGCCGCCCCAATAGACATGGGTGTGCAGGTCGATCAGGCCCGGCGAGACGATATAGCCCGACACCTCGCGCACATCGGTGGCGGGACCGGCCTTGAGGTCATTGCCGACGGCGACCACCTTGCCGCCGGCGAAGGCCACATCCGTCACGGCGTCGAGTTTTTGCGAGGGATCGATGACTCGGCCGCCGCGCAGGATGGTGTCGAAGGTCATGGTGTCTCCTGAAAGCACTGTGAAGGAAGCCGTTGGACGCGGCCGTTGCAGAACGCGATGAAAGACGATTGGCCTGCCAAGTGACCGCGTCTGCCACGCAGGCACTTCGCGAACTGCAGGTTAAAGAGAACCGGTCCACAGAAAGTGGCCTGGGCGGGACATGCGATCAGCATAGGCACAGGTTCGGTGGGCCGCAATGTCCGCAAACCTTTCGCGGAACCGGTTCATCATCGCTGTACACGGTCTGTGCAGCCTTACGAGCGACGAGTGCCGTCTGCGACTCTGACGCGCAATCTCCTCGCACTCCGCGCAAATTTGCTTTCAGGTTTGCGAAAGTAGCCCGCCACCGAACAGGTCTATGACCATGCAAGCGTGATCGTCTTCATCGGCGCTTGGCGGTTACGGCCATGGCCCGGGACGCCCGCGGCTTTGCCAGCTTCGGCGGTTTCGCGGATTTGGCCTGCGTTGCCGGTTTTGCGAGCACCGTCCACTGGCTATCGTCGAGCAGCCTATGAAAAAGTTGCTCGCGCTCCTTGTCGCTCAACGGGCAAAGACCGAACATCGCCGTGAGCGCCAGTCCTCGCGCTGCTGACCAGCGTAGCAAGGCCAACTGCGGGTCCGCGGCCTCGGCCTTGATCGCCTTTACTTTCCCGGCATCAATCTCGCGCGTGCCGATCAATAGCTCCGGGTCCTGGCCCAATGCCGCAAGGATGGCAAAAGCTGCGGAATGTGGCCTGGAGAGCGTCTCGCGCGATGTCGCGATTTGCGAAGCAAGTTCCGGTTGCGATGACTCAGCACCATGTTCTTCCATGTAGCTTCGGGAAAAATTCTGAAAATAGGCTACTTGCCGGTCCAGCAACGCTTTCAACACAGCGTCCTTGGTGCGGAACTGATGCATCAGCCCACCCTTGCTGAGCCCGCTCTCACGCGCGATGGCATCAAGGGTCAAGCGGCCGGGGCCATCGCGCGCGATGGTGGCGAGCGCGGCCTCCAGCGCGGCATTGCGGGATCGTTCCGAGCGAGAGGGGTTGTCCATCGTGTCACTCTTTGCGCCTGGCTTCCCTGCTGGGGGTGACCGGCGTTTAAGGCCGGTTGATGGCGGCCAGGAAGAACAGCGTCCGCTGTAAAAGTAACAGCGCGCTGTTGATGTCAAGTTAGCGCCCCCCACCAGCGACATCGAAGACCAGCCAGCCCCGGCACCCGGGTGCCGCGACGCGGCGGCCGCGATCCGAAGCGCGAGGCATTGCCGCGAAATGGCCCGGGATGCCGTGCCGCAAAATTCCTGTTTACAAACCGTCTGGTCGGTTTATAACCCACCGGCGCCGGCAATCCGACTGGCCAGCATTGGAGATCGAGATGAGGCAATTCAGCGACCACCGCAGGCTCGCCGTGCTGGCGCTTTGCGTCGCCACCGGTGGCTGCGCGGGCCTCACGCCGGTGGCCTACACAGAGATCGCAACTTCGCGACACATGGCTCCAAACCCGTCCGATCGATCCGGTCGCATCCCCTATCGCTATCAAACGCAGGTGGATTGGCGCACCTACGACAAGGTCATGCTCGATCCGGTCGCTGTCTACCGAGGTGCCGACCAACAGTTCGGAGAGATGTCCGAACAGGACAAGTCGCTGCTCGCAACGATGCTGCAAACACGTTTTGTCGACAAGCTGCGTACCCGTTTTTCCGTGGTGGGCACTCGCGGACCAAACACGTTGCGCGTGCGACTGACTTTGACCGGCGCCGTCACCAACACGCCCCTGCTCGGCACCATGTCTCGATTCGATCTTGCTGGCGCCGTCTATAACGGCGTGCAGGCCGCGCGCGATGGCGAGGGATCGATGACTGGCTCCGTCATCTACGCGGTCGAGATTTTCGATGCGGCCAACGGCCGGCTGCTGAGCGCCTTCGTCTCCAAGCAGTATCCGAGCCCCTACAACATCCAGGCCAGCGTCGGCGCGCTCAGCGCGGCCGAAGCCGGCATCGGCGCCGGTGCCGATGCGCTGCTCGCACAATTGAGATGACTACTTTTTCGCAACACCGACCGGGCCCGTATCGTCCGGCATAACGAAAGGCATTGACGATGATGAACTTTGTTCGCGTGAGCTTGCGCAGCGCGTTCGCCGCGATTTTGCTGCTGTCGGCAACCAGCCCAAGCCGCGCCGCGACCGCGATCGATCCGAGCGGCACTTGGGCGACTGAGGATGGTCGTGCCCGCATCCGTATCGAGCGATGCGGCACGTCGATGGAACTGGTTTGCGGCTACGTCGTCTGGATGAAAGAGGCAATCGATGCCAAGGGGCAGCCGTTCAAAGACAAGCTCAATCCGGATCCTACGGCGCGATCGCGGTTGCTGCTCGGTCACCAGTTGCTCGCCGGTCTGAAGCCCAGCTGGGAGCGGCACTTCCTCGGCGAAATCTACAATGCGGATGACGGCAAATTTTATTCGATCTCGATTTGGCGCGAGACCGCCAGTTCATTGAAGGTCCGGGGCTGCATGTTCTCGGTATTTTGCTCGACGCAGGTCTGGCTCGTAACCAATGACGCACTTCCGGGCCAGTTGGTGGGCGCGACCGGTGACCCGTCAGGACCGAAGCCGGAAAAGGAATGGGCACGACCGCTGGTGGTCAAGTCACAGACCTCGGCAAAGGCCGGCCGATGATCGGGCAAACCGTTTTTGCGAGTTCGCGCTCGGTACCTTTCACCACCAGGCTTTCCGCGTCACGCGCTGCGAACCACGCAATTGATGTCATGCAGGTGAATGCGAGGGTGCCGGCGGTGTGCCGCATCACCCAATGGTTGGCCGGACAGGCAACCGCCCTTGATGACGGGGTCGCTCTTGTGAACGGACTCTGTGCGGCGCTGTGCGAACAGGGGATGCCACTGTGGCGGGTCAGCGTCATTGCGCCGACCATCGACCCTTCCATCCACTCGGTACGCCTGGAGTGGCGCCGGGATGGCGGCGCCTCGCTGATCACCGCATCGCATGACGACGCCGGCGTCGCCGGCCCCGCGGAGCATCCCGCGCAATCGCTCGTGAGAAACGGCCGCGTTTTCGCTAGGTGGCGGCTGCACGATGACATGGATCGCATCACCACGATTCCGGCGCTACACCAACTGCGGGCCGACGGCGGGACTGATTTTGTCCAGCACATCATCTGGTTCGCACCCGGCACGGCCCTCAAGGGCGTCTCGGTTTCGTTTGCAACCGACGTCAACGAGGGGTTCAGCGCGAATAATCTCGCCGTCCTCGCCGAGGTTATTCCGACGCTTGGTCTTGCCATCTGCAAGCTCGGCCTGTCGCGCACCTTGCAGGAAACCCTTGCCGTCTACCTAGGGATGGCTACCGGCGCGCGCGTCCTCGAGGGCCATATCCGGCGCGGCGAAGGCCAGACCGTTTCCGCTGCGATCCTGATCGCAGATTTCCGTGCGTTCACCGCGCTGACCGAGCGAGAGAATCCAGTCACCGTGGTGGGTTGGCTGAACGAACATCTCGATGCCGTCGGGGAGCCTGTCGGGCGGCATGGCGGCGAAATACTGAAATTCACAGGCGATGGCTTTCTTGCAATCTTTCCGGTGCCGGACCACGGCAGCGGCTGTTGCGTGACATGTGCCGGTGCTCTCGATGCGGCCATGCAGGCACAGGCCGCTAACCGCGACCTGAACGCAAGACGGCGCGCCCGTGGACTGCCGGGACTGGATGTCGATCTGGCGCTGCATTTTGGCGAAGTGGTCTACGGCAATGTCGGCACCAACAGACGGCTGGATTTCACCGTGATCGGGCGCGCCGTCAACGAAGCGAGCCGCATCGAAGAACTGTGCGACGAAACCGGCCGCTCCCTGTTGGCTTCAGACAGTTTTGCGCAAAGGTGCAGCCGCAAGCTCGAGCCTGTCGGTAAGTTCACATTGCGTGGACTACAACGCGAGCAGCAGATTTGGACGACGACTCGTGAGGAGGCTTCCCGCGCGACCGACGCGGTACCGCGACAGCACACAAACTGGAATCGCACCTGTGACTGAGAAGCCATCACCCGTTCGCGAGATAGACCTCGGCGCCGCGCGCGAACACCTGCATTCCCATCACGAGGTCTTCTTCCTTGGTGTCTTCGCTCCAGTGGTGGCTGATGCCGTTGATGGAGGGGACGAACAGCATGCCGACCGGCAGCCGTCGGCCCAGCACGTTGGAATCGTGGATCGCGCCGCTGGGCATCTTTTGCCAGTGATCCGGGCACAATTCGCCCGCCGCTAAGGAAAACGCATCGAGAATCGCCGGATCGCACAATGTCGGTTGCAATTCGCTGATCTGCTGCATGGTCGCTGTGCAACGCTCGCGCCGGTTGCTTTCCTGCAG
>JACMOT010000096.1 GCA_014377915.1 Tardiphaga sp. | reverse complement strand
GTCTGCGCACCAGCACGCCCTTGAACAGCGGAAAGTGAACCTTCAGACCACTTACCTTCAGGATGTCATCCTGGCCGGCGTCAGATACGGCTGTCATCGGGACCAACTCCATGCGGGACATCGGCAAAGCACGCCTTGAAGTGACGTCCATCGATCTGCTCGAGCGGCGGCCGCTGCTCCCGACACCTGTTGCCGACATATCGGCAGCGCGCCTGAAACGCGCAGCCCTTCGGCAGCGCGGACAAATCGGGTGGCTGACCTTCGATCGGAATCAGGCGCTGCTGCGCATCCTGGTCGAGCCGCGGGATCGAGGCCATCAGCCCGAGCGTGTAAGGATGGCTCGGCCGCTCATAGATCTCATGCGCCGTGCCACTCTCGACGACACGACCCGCATACATCACGCAGACCCTGTCGGCATAACGCGCCACCACGCCCAGATCATGCGTGATGAGAATGAGCGCGGCGTTGGTTTCGCGGGTCAGGTCTTTCAGCAGCGACAGGATCTGCGCCTGAACCGTGACATCCAGCGCCGTGGTCGGCTCATCGGCAATGATCAGCTTTGGATTGCACGCCAGCGCCATCGCGATCATCGCACGCTGCCGCATGCCACCGGAAAATTCGTGCGAATAGGCGTTGACGCGGCTCTCGGCATCGGGAATCCGTACTCGCGACAGCAGATCTTTCGCCTTGTCGAGCGCCTTCCTCCAGCTCATGCCATGATGCAGTTGCAGCGGCTCGGCCACCTGCAGCCCCACCGTCAAAGAGGGATTGAGCGACGACATCGGTTCCTGAAAGATCATCGCGATCTCGTTGCCGCGGATCGCTCGGATTTCCTCCGTGGACAGGCCGAGAAGATCGTGTCCTTCGAACAGGATCTCGCCGGATTTGACCCGGCTCGGCGGCGACGGAATCAGCCGCAGCAACGACAACGCCGTCACGCTCTTGCCCGAGCCGCTTTCACCGACGATCGCCAATGTCTCGCCGCGCGACACGCTGAACGACACGCCATCGACCGCACGCAGCGCTGCGCGCCCCACCCCGAACTCGACGGCCAGATTTCGCACCTCCAGCAACGGCTGCTGTGCCGCGGCCGTTGCTCCGGGGTCGTGCGGCGCATCGGCGGAAGTAGCTTTGCTGGCCGTCTGATGGCCCGGATCGAGGAGAAGCTCAGTCATTTTGTCTCCTGTTCGCGAACGGAACCTGAAAGTCGATCCAATCGGCGTTGCGGTGTCCTGCGATGCCGCCGTATCAACGGCACCGCAGGGATCGGCGGGCGCAGGGCAACGCGCTCAGAAGCCCATCTTCTTCTTCATCTCCTGATCCAGCCAGATGCGCGCATAGATCGGCGCTGGCCGCACAGCCCCGGCGCGAAGCTCACCCCCGTAATTCTTCACCCATGGCCACCAGGCGGAATAGACATAGGGCGTCGGCAACCAGATGTACGGCGCCTTGTCGAGGATCTCGATCGTCATCTCCTTCAGCAAGACCTGGCGCTTGGTCTCGTCGCGCTCCTGGTACGCAACTTCCATTTTCTTGTCGAAGGCGGGATCGGCCCATTGCGATGGATTCCAGGTCTGACCGGAAACAAAGCTCTTGCGGATGGTCGTGGTCGGGTTGGTGTGGCCATTGTTCATGAGATAGCCGGCTGCCAGAGTCTTCGACGTCATCGCCGAGAGGAATGCGCCATATTCCATCGGCTGGATATCGAGCTTGACGTTGACCCGCTCCAAATACGCCGCCACCAGCGACAGCAGATCCAGATGGTCCGGCTGACACGAGCAGACCTGCACCTTGAAGGTGAAGCCCTTGGGTAGCCCGGCCTCGGCGAGAAGCTTCTTCGCCTTGTCCGGATTATAGACGAACAATTCCTTGACCGAGTCCGGCATCTCGGCCAGCGGCTGGTAATAGCCGGTGTAATCCGGGTGCTGCGGGTAGGAGAACAGTTCGGCATGGCCGTTGTAATAGGCCTTGACGATCTCCTGCTTGTCGACTGCGAGGTTCAGCGCGCGGCGAACGCGGATATCATCGAACGGCTTGGTGTCGACACGCATCGACAGGAACTGACCGTTCATCGATAACCATTTCGACCACTTCAGCTGCGGAACGCTCTTGCTCAGCTGTTCCATGTCGGTCCAACGAACAGCTTCGGCAATATCCAGCTTGCCGGTGCGAAGCGCCGTGGTCACGGTCGCCTCATCCTTGATGTTTCGATAGACGAGCTGGTCAATGAACGGCAGCTTGAACTCCTCATTGCCGATCTTTTCCTTGTCCCAGTAGATCGGGTTCTTCGAATAGGTGTTGGAATTGCCCTGGACGTGGCCCGTCAGCATGAACGGGCCGGTGCCGTTCAGATTTTTCCAGTCGTTGGGACCGGCGTCGACGACCTCCTTCGGGTAGATCGCGGAGTAGTAACCCCAGCCGAAGCGATAGTCCCATTCCGCATTATAGTATTTTAGCGTGAAGACGACCGTATGGGGATCAGTCGCCTCGACCTTTTCGATATGGTCGAAATAGGTCGCAATTTTCTTCGGACTTTTGTCGAGACGGTTGTAGCTGAACACCACGTCATCGGCGACCAGTTCGCGGGACGCCATCACACCGGGCTTTGCCGGGAACATCACGCCCTTGCGCAGTTTGACCTCCACGCGCAGCGGGTTCTCCTTCATCTCCCAGCTCTCGGCCAGCTCGCCGCGCACCGCGACGCTCGGCAGCCACGCATCGGCATAAAACGGATACTTGCCGCCATTGCGCTTTGCCTTGGACAAATCACCGGAGAATAGCTGCTCGTAGAACTGGCCGGTATCGTGGTTCACCTTCCAGTTCCAGTCGGCAGGATCCCAGGACAGCACCGACAAGGCCCGGTTCATCGTGGCAACCTGGAGCGTGCCGCCATATTGCGGCTTCTCGTCGGCCCGCGAGGCCGTCGATCCGCCGAGCGCAATCGATAGTCCGAGCGCTGTCACCGCCAGCCGTGTCGTGAGGTTTCGTGCAGACATCGTCGTCTCCCTTGTTGTTCGCCGCGGTCATTCGACCTTCGACGTAACGCACGCAAAACTCGCCTATCGCGACCCGCGCATACGGGGATCGAGCAGATCGCGCAGCGCGTCGCCGAATACGTTGGTGGCGTACACGACCACGGTGAGGCAAAGGCCAGGCGCAAGAGCGAGCCACGGTCCCTGCAGCATGAAGGTCCGGCCCGCTCCCGACAGCATACCGCCCCAGGTCGGCGTGGGCGGCGGCACGCCAAGGCCGAGAAACGACAGCCCTGATTCCGCCAGGATCACGAAGCCGACCCGCGTGGTGAACAGGATGATGATCGGCGGCATGACATTGGGAAGAATGTGACGCAACAGGATGCGTGGCAGCGTCGCCCCCATCGACTGGGCTGCGTTCACATACATGTTTTCGCGCACGGAGATGGTGGCACCACGAATGATCCGCGAACCGCCGATGCCAAGCAACAGGCCGAGGATGCCGATGATCGGTACGAGTCCGGGGCCGACAACGGAAACCACCACGATCAGCACGATCAGATCCGGAAAGCTCATCCAGGCATCGACCAGGCGCTGCACAATCATGTCGAACCGGCCGCCAAGGTAGCCGGTGAGAATACCAATGACGACAGAGAGGACGGTGGCGATCCCAGCCCCGCAAAACCCAATGATGACGGATAATTGCGCGCCATAGAGGCAGCGCGACAGCACATCGCGTCCTAGATTGTCGGTGCCGAATGGAAATTGCCACGACGGCGGCTTGAGACGGTTGATCGGATTGATGTGATTGTAGCCATAGGGCGCCAGGAAATCGGCGAACACGCCGCACAGCAGGAACAGCACGAAGATCACGGCACCCGCCGCCCCGAGCGGCTTCTCACGAAACAGCCGCGCGACAAAAACCCATGAAGGGGAACGGCGGCGCACCACAGGGGGAATGACGGCGTGGGTCACAATCGTCATCAGCTGAACCTTACTTTCGGGTCGAGCATGCCATAGCTGAGATCGACCACAAGGTTGATGAGCATGACGGCGATGCCGACGACGAGAAACACGCCGGCGACGATGGGATAGTCACGCTGGGTGACGGCTTCGAGCAGCAACATCCCCATTCCGGGAATGACGAAGATCTGTTCGATGATCACCGCGCCGCCGATCACCAGCGGCGCCTGGATGCCGACCAGCGTTACCACCGGGATCAACGCGTTGCGCAATGCATGACGCGTCACGATCGTCCATTCGCTGAGGCCCTTGGCCCAGCCGGTCCGGATATAGTCCTGGCGCAGCACCTCAAGCATCATGGTGCGCGTCATCCGCATGGTAATGGCCGACAGCGACATGCCGAGGATCAGGCTGGGCAGCAACATATGTCGAATATTGCCGACCGGGTCCTGCAAAAAGGGAATGTAATCGATCTCCGGGGACCAGCCCCACCAGATGGCGGGAAACACCATGACCATGGTGCCCGTCCAGAACGCCGGGACCGCAAGCATCAGGATCGACATCGAGCGCATCACGTAGTCGCCGATGGTGTCCTGCCTCAGCGCGGAATAGATGCCAATCGGTATCGCAATGATCAGACCGATCAGGATCGCCAGGAAGCCCAGACCGAAAGTAATCGGAAGTCGACTCAGAATTTGATCCAGTACCGGCGTATTCTGCCAGAGCGATCGCCCGAGATCACCGTGCAGGACACCGCCGACCCAACGGAAATACTGGATATAGATTGGCTGATCCAGGCCCAGCGCTTGCTCCAGTTGCGCGCGATCCTTGGCGCCGGCGGCGATATCGTTCTGCGCCAGCATCAGATCGATAACGTCGCCCGGCACCATCCGAAGCGTGATGAAAACAATCAGACTGGCAAAGAAGATCGTCGGAATCAGCGCCAGCAGGCGACGGGCGGCATAGGCACGCATCAGCCTCGTCCTTCCATGATTCGCCAGCAACAAGGGCGGCTAGCGACCGCTGGACAATGAACGGTCTTGATAAATCTTGCGCGCCCCGCCGTGTACAGGTGGCGCATGCCTGACTGCTGATAGGATCGATAGAATACACCCATGAGAGATACGGTTTCTACCCTGAGAGAAGCTCGCGCTATGATCGTGCGGCGGATTATTGAACCGATCCTATCGTTTCCAAATAGAATGTAACTGCGGCTAAAACGTCAAACGATCTTTGGGGTTTACGCGGCCGACAAATTCGTCGGGCCCGAAGTCAACGCAGATATCACTACCTGTCACTAGTTGCGCAGCAGCCACGATTACCGCACTGCGATCAAAGGTCACCGTCACGGACGCTGGCCGGTCAACAAGCGTCGAGGTCAGCGCCCGGATAGTCGCTTCATGCTGTTTCCATCGTGGTCGGGATGATGAGCGTAGCACAAGCCAGGTCCGCGCCGCGCCGACATCGGCGATCGCGAACCCGGCTTCCGCTTGCTTCAATGCCGAAATGACGGATCGGCGCGATCGAGCTTGCGGAGCAATGCGGGCCAGGCCAGTTCACCGCTCAGGCCCGGAGCGTTGTCGCGCGGCTTCATGCGATCGTAGGTCTGCTGCAACACCTCCGGCGGAGGCGTCACCAGAGGCGTATTGCAGGACAAGGCGGCCACCTGCACTTCACAGGCGCGCTCCATCCGGAACAGAACGTTGAAGGTCGACGCGATCGTTTTGCCGACCACCAGGAGGCCGTGATTGCGCAACACCATGGCTTCGTGATCGCCGAGATGGGAGACCAGCCGCTCGCGCTCCTCCGGATTGTCCGCGATGCCTTCGAAATCATGATAGGCGACATGAAGGAAACGCATGCAGGTCTGCGCGACCGGCAGCAATCCGCATTGCATCGCCGACACTGCCATACCTGCCACCGTATGGGTATGCGCGACGCAATCGATGTCATGGCGCGCCATGTGGATGGCGCTGTGAATGACGAAGCCGGCGGCATTCACGCCGTAGTCGGATGCGTTGAACAGAACATTGCCGTCGAGATCGATCTTCACCAGGCTCGATGCGTCGATCTCCTCATAGAGCAATCCGTACGGATTGATGAGGAACTCGTTCTCCGTGCCGGGCACGCGGCATGAGATGTGATTGGCGATCATCTCGGTCATGCCATACATCGCGGTCAGGCGATAACACGCGGCGAGATCGACGCGCGACTGCCATTCGGCGGCACTGACCTGTTCCTGAACCGATCGAACGATTTGTACAGACGGCGAACTGACAGTTGCATTCATGGGATTCTCCTTTGTTGTTGGCTACAGGTCCGGAGCCCCCAGTCCGCAGCAGACGGTCGATGAATTCTCGGCGGTTCATTCCACCGTGATGCCGGCATCCCGAATGAGCTTGCCGAGACGCTCGCGTTCGCTGATCACATGGATCCGGAGTTCGGTGGGCGTCATTACCCATGGCTGATTGCCAATGGCCTCCATGCGCCTGGCGAAGTCGGGCGTCTTGACGATGCGGTTGATCGAACTGCTGAGCCTGTCCAGCACGGGCTGCGGCGTCCCCGCCGGCGCGAACACGGCGAACCAAGTGTCCCCCACGATACCGGGATATCCCAACTCCTTGAACGTTGGCACCTCCGGCATCTGTGGCAGGCGCTGCTCCGATAGCACCGCCAATGCGCGATACATGCCGGCCTTGTGATTCGGCGCGGAGTTGGTCAGCGCCTCCACATTGCTGTCGACGATACCTGCGAGCATGTCGTTCATGGCCGGTGCCGCGCCGCGATAATGCACGTGCTGGAATTTGACGCCGAGCCCGCGCGCGACGATCTCCCCCATCAGATGAACCGTGCTGCCCGGCCCGTTGGTGGCGTTGTTGACCTTGCCGGGATGGGCCAAAGCGTAGGCGCGAAAGGAAGCGATATCGGTGGCGGGAAAATCCTTCTTGACGACGAAGGCGAACGGCACCTTGACCACCATCGCGACCGGGGCGAAATCCTCGAGTCTGTATTTGATGCCGGCCAGCAGATGCGGATTGGTCGTGAACGTCGTCGCGCTGGCAAACAGCAGCGTGTAACCATCCTTATCCGCGCCGGCCACCATCTGGGCGCCGAGCGAGGTGCTGGCACCGCCACGGTTTTCGATCAGCACTGGCTTGCCGAGATCCGCCCCCAGTTGCTCGACAAGAATGCGCGCAACAATGTCCGTCGTTCCGCCGGGCGGAAATGGAACGATAAGTGCGATGTTGCGATCGGGATAGGTCTGCGCCCGCACCGGACTAGCGGTAAAGGCCAGCAGCAGCAAAGCCGCGCCACCGAAGACGCGATAGAAACTGCTTGCAGG
>JACMOT010000095.1 GCA_014377915.1 Tardiphaga sp. | reverse complement strand
TAGATTACTCCCGGAACTCGGCCGGTGCGCCGTACTGCCCGTGCGGCCCCCTTGCCGCCTGCCGAACGTACGGTCGCCTTCAATTCCTTGACGGTCGCCATCGTTTAAGTCCTTGTTTTCTAAAAAGTTAAAGGCCGCAACGCGGCCCGTTTCGTCGTCGCAGCAAGCCTCCAGGGGTGCGGGGGCTGCAGACGTGCCGGGCTTTTAACGCCAAAGCCTGGGAAAGACAAGGAAATGCAGGGGTTTTTTGCGGTATTGGCCGCTCTATACCGGCCGGCCCATCCTTGTTTTACCAACAAGGATGGACGCCATGAAGGTCCGGGAAGCGATTCGAGTGATCGAAGAGGACGGCTGGTTTCAGGTCGCGACCCGCGGCAGCATCGACAGTTCAAGCATCCGACCAGGCCGGGGCGGGTCACGGTGGCCGGCCACCCCTCTGACGACCTTGCGCCCGGAACATCTGCCAGTATTTTGAAACAGGCTGGTCTGAAGAAACGACGCTGATGCGATACGCGGTGGTGATCGAAACGGCCGACGGCAATTATTTGGCTTACGTCCCCGATTTGCCGGGCTGCGTTGCCACGGGCGACACGGTAAAGGCCGTCGAGGTCGGAATTCGGGACGCCATCCGTTTTCACATCGACGGGCTGAGGGAAGATGGTCTCCCGGTGCCGGCGCCTACCAGCATCGCCGACTACGTCGAGGCGTGACAGCGCAGCTGCGCAAAGGTGCGCAGCTAGCCGGCACTGGTCGACGGCGCAGTCCCGCCCAGCCTGGCTTCCAGCGCCTCGATCCGCGCTTTCAGGGTCTCGTTTTCCTCCCGGGCGAGGCGCGCCATGTCCTTGACCGCCTCGAATTCCTCGCGCTTGACGATATCGAGGTCGCGCAGGATCTTTTCGGCCTGGTTACGGACCACGCTGTCGACCTCGCGCTTGACGCCCTGGGCGGCGCCAGCGGCGTCGTTCATCAGGCGGCCGATCTCATCGAAAAACCGATTATTGGTCTGGGTCATAGCAACAACTCCGGCCGGCTGAACTGAATTGGCGCGATATGCGCTTGGCCTTCGACAATGGCGTTCCCGGCGACGTTGTTCAAGCCCGCTGTGGAATGCGCGTTTGTCGGCTCGGGAAAGCCCTGCCAAGGTCATACAGTCATGCTTTACTGGTTCTGTCTCAAATCGTAAGCCACGCCATGCCCTTTCCAGACCTGCCGTTTCTCACCATCGCCTTCCCTGTGTTCGACCCGATCGCCATCGCGCTGGGGCCGATCGTGATCCGCTGGTATGCGCTGGCCTATATCGGCGGCATCGTGCTCGGCTGGGTCTATGCCCGAGCGCTGATCAAGCGGGCGCGATTGTGGGGCGGGCCGTCGCCTGTCTCGCTGCTGGAATTCGACGATTTCATCCTCTGGGTAACGCTCGGCATCATTCTCGGCGGCCGAACCGGCTATGTGCTGTTCTACAACCTCGATTTCTTCGTCGCCCACCCGGGCGAAATCCTGGAACTGTGGAAGGGCGGCATGTCGTTCCACGGCGGCTTCTTGGGCTGCGTGGTGGCGGTGATCGCATTCTGCTGGAAGCGTGGCCTGCCGATCCTGTCGCTGGGCGACATCACCTGCGCGGTCGGACCGATCGGGCTGCTGCTCGGGCGCCTCGCCAATTTCATCAACAGCGAATTGTGGGGCCGCCATGCCGACGCCAGCGTGCCGGGGGCGATGGTGTTTCCCAATGGCGGCCCCCTGCCGCGTGATCCCAGCCAGTTATATGAAGCCGGTCTTGAAGGCATCGTGCTGTTTGTGATTCTGGCGCTGATGATCCGCGCCGGCGCGCTGAAGCGGCCAGGACTGATCCTCGGCGCTTTCATCTTGTTTTATGCGCTGGCGCGTATCGCCGGCGAGCTCTTCCGTGAACCGGACCCGCAATTGGGATTTCTGTGGGGTGGGCTCACCATGGGAATGTTGCTGTCGGCGCCGATGATCCTGGTCGGACTGTTTCTCATGGCACAGGCATGGCGGAAGCCGCCGCGCACCTCCTCCATCGCTGTCAGCCAGGGCGCCACGTGACCGAACCTTCGCCGCTTCAAGACGAAATCAAGCGCCTCATCAAGTCGGCGGGACCGATGCCGGTGTGGCGCTACATGCAGCTCTGCCTCACCCATCCGCTTTATGGCTACTATATCTCCCGCGATCCGCTGGGACGCGAGGGCGACTTCACCACCGCCCCCGAAGTCAGCCAGATGTTCGGCGAGCTGTTGGGGCTGTGGGCGGCGTCGGTGTGGCGCGCGATCGATTCACCGCCCGTCCTGCATCTGATCGAGCTCGGCCCCGGCCGCGGCACCATGATGGCCGACGCGCTGCGGGCGCTCAGGGTCCTTCCGCCGCTATACCAGGCGCTGCAGGTGCACCTTGTCGAAATCAACCCCGTGCTGCGCGAAAAACAGAAGGCGATGCTGTCCAATGCGCGCAGTATCACGTGGCACGACAGCCTCGATACGGTGCCGGTCGGCCCCTCGGTCATTCTCGCCAATGAATATTTTGACGTACTGCCAATCCATCAGGTGGTAAAACGGGAGTCCGGCTGGCACGAGCGCACGGTCGAGATCACCGCCGACGATCAACTGATGTTCGGCGCCTCGGTCGAGCCGTTGCCGCGCTTCGAGGTTCTGCTGCCACCACTGGTGCGCGCCGCGCCGAATGGCGCGGTGTTCGAATGGCGGCCCGACACCGAGATGATGAAGATCGCCAGCCGCGTCCGCGACCATGGCGGCGCCGCGCTGATCATCGACTATGGCCACCTGCGTTCCGACGCCGGCGACACGCTTCAAGCCATCGCCCGGCACAGCTTCGCCGATCCGCTGAAGGACCCCGGCCAAGCCGACGTCACGGCCCATGTCGATTTCCAGGCGCTGGGCCGCGCCGCCGAAGATGTCGGCGCCCGCGTCCACGGCCCGGTATCGCAGGGTGAATTTCTCAAACGTCTCGGCATCGAGACCCGCGCCGTGACGCTGATGGCCAAGGCGACGCCCGAGATTTCCGAAGACGTGTCCGGCGCATTGAAGCGGCTGACCGACAGCGGTCGCGGCGGCATGGGCTCGATGTTCAAGGTGATCGGTATCTCCGATCCGGCCATTCCCACGCTGGTGGCGCTCAGCGACGACACCGGCATCGAGGCTAACCCGTCATGACCTTTGTTTCGCCGCTGCTGGCCGCCCTTCCCGGCCTGCGCCACACCTTCTTCACCCGCGACGGCGGCGTGTCGCAAGGCATCTATGCCGGCCTCAATGGCGGGCTGGGCTCCAGGGACGATCCGGACGATGTGACGGAAAATCGCCGCCGCATGGCCGCCGACATGGGGGTCGATCCCGCGCACTTTCTCACCGCTCACCAGGTGCATTCGCCCGATGTGGTGGTAGCCTCCGCGCCCTGGGATGCCGCCTCGCGTCCGCGCGTCGATGCGATGGTCACCCGGGTCGAAGGCCTCGCGCTCGGCGTGACGGCGGCGGATTGCGGACCTGTGCTGTTCGCCGATCCAAAAGCGCGCGTGATCGGCGCCGCCCATGCCGGCTGGAAGGGCGCGCTGACCGGTGTTCTGGAATCAACCATTGAGGCCATGGAAAAGCTCGGCGCCGCCCGCGCCGACATGGTGGTGGCGATCGGCCCGCTGATCCGGCAGCCAAGCTATGAAGTCGGCGCCGAATTCGTCGAACGCTTTGTCCGCGAGGACGGCGACTACGCCCTGTTCTTCAAGCCATCGAAGCGCGACGGGCACGCGATGTTCGATCTTGGCGGTTTCATCCGCATGCGCCTCGAACATGCCGGAATCGGGGCCATCGACGACACCGGGATCGACACCTATCCCGACGAGCGCCTGTTCAGCTACCGCCGCTCGGTGCACCGTGGCGAGACGGACTACGGCCGGCAGATTCACGCCATCGCGCTGGAAGCCGCACATTCGTTGTAAACGCTTCGGTTACACCTGTGTCGACGCCGCCCTAGACCTTAATGGATTTTAACGATATCGCTCGACCTGTCCGGTGCCCGATTGGCGAACTGGATGGAAGTTCGGATGTCGTTGCATGCATGCGCCTGCCCTCACCGCCCGTCGAACCACCGCGCGCCTGATCTCGGCTGCGCTGTTGATGACGGTGGCTTTCGGGCTCGGCGGTTGCGCCAATGTGGCCGGCAGCGGCGCTCCCACCGCGGCTTTTGCGCAGGCCGGCACGCCGGGCGGCGCCACCGTTGCGTTTGAATCGGTCGATGGCCCGCCGCCGCAAGTATTCGACCGCATGATCAACCTTCTGGACAGTGAAGCGCGGCTGCGCAACCTCGCGGTTGTGTCACGCAAGGACAGCGCGGCCTATCGCGTGCGCAGCTACCTCGCCGCCCAGGTGCGCGGCGGCAGGACCAGCATTGCCTGGGTGTGGGATGTCTATGACCGC
>JACMOT010000094.1 GCA_014377915.1 Tardiphaga sp. | reverse complement strand
GATCGCGTATCTCGCAGACGTGGGTCATGAGCCGACGCAGATGATCGAGTCGCGCCAGCGCGACAAGATGGCGACCGACGGCATCAGCGCTGCACTTGCAACGCTGGACGACCGCAGCCGCCGTATCGTCGAGCAGCGCTGGCTCCAGGTGAACGACGACGGCTCGGGCGGCTTGACACTGCATGACCTGGCGTCGGAGTACGGCGTGAGCGCCGAGCGCATTCGCCAGATCGAGTCGGCTGCGATGAAGAAGATGAAAAAAGCGCTCGCCGCCTACGCTTCGTAAACCGGCCGAAAGGCCGTTCGCGGCAGGCACCAAGCCCGGCATCTGCCGGGCTTTTTTTTGAGAAACCGATCGTGGTCGGCTGCCTTTTTACCCGGCCGGCATTCGCCGGCATTCACGCGAAATAGCGTCGCACTACCCGGCTTTTCGTGCGACTGCCATCTTGCGTATGGCCCGAACATTCCGGGCATGGACCTTTCAAACCTTGGCGACCTGGCATCGCCCGCCGTTGACACACTTCCCCGAAGCGGCCCCATGTCCGGGCTTCTGCGCCAAGCAGTGCTGGATGCCAACGGCGCAGTGCACGGCTACGAAATGATCGACCGCTCGCCGGGCGGCAATGCGGTGGAGCACGTGCTGGCCCAGCGCGAAACGCTGCAGCTGGCAGACCGCCGGAACCTTTTCGTGCGGGCGTCGCCCAGACTGATCGAAAGCGCGCTGCAGGACTGCGGCCGCCCCCAATTGCTGGTGCTGCAGATTCCCACGCCAGCCGACGACGATCCCGCGCTGATCGCCACTCTTCGCGATTCGATGAAGGCCCTGCGCGAGCGCGGCGTTCTGCTATCGCTTGACCGTGCCGCCATCCGCCGGCCCTACGCCGACTGGTGGCCGCTCGCTTCCTACGTCAAGCTGGACCTCGCGACCAAAGAGGCGCTGCTGCTCGAACCCGTGAACAGGTTTGTGCGGGCGCACATGGACGCGAAGTCGATTGCATGCAACGTCGACACGAAGGAGCGCTTCGAGCAACTGCGCGATCTCGGCTTCCCGTACTTCCAGGGCGACTGGTTCGCGCGCCCTTCGCGCGTCGCAACCTCAACGATCAGACCGTCGCAGGCGGTGGTTATCCAGCTTATCAACCTGCTGCGCTCCGATGCGGAGTTCGAGGCACTCGAGCCGCTGCTCAAGAGCGATCCGTCGCTTTCGTTCAACCTGTTGCGCGCCATCAATGCATCCAGCATGGGCCTGTCCTGCGAAGTGACGTCGCTCAGGCATGCCGTGATGATCTTCGGCCGCAAGCGCCTGTTCCGATGGGCGTCGATGCTCCTGAGCATGTCGCGCGAAGGCGGCGCGCCCGCAATCGCGACCACGGCGATGGTCCGTGGCCGCCTGATGGAACTCTTCGCGGCCGAACTGCTGCCGCCGCAGGAATGCGACAACGCCTTCGTCACCGGCGTTTTTTCGCTGCTGGATGCGATGCTCGGCATGCCTATGGCCGATGCCCTCTCATCGCTCGCCCTGCCCGAGTCGGTGGGCGCTGCGCTGCTGCGCCGCGAAGGCGTGTTCGCGCCTTTCCTGGCGCTCACCGAGGCATGCGAAAGCGCCGACGAAGCGCGCTTCGCCGATATCTGCGAGCACCTGCAACTCTCGAGCCACCAGGTGAACTTCGCGCACCTGCAGGCACTGGCCTGGGCCGAGGAACTCGCGCAGGGCTGGTAAGGACACCGGTGACCCGGACGCGCTAGGATGCTGGGTTTCGCCGCTGCGGCGGCTGTCGTTCAATCGAAGGAAGCCTGCTCCATGACCACTCATCCCCTGCGCCGAACCGTGCTGGTACTCGCCTTCGCCGCGCTTTCCACTGCGGCGTTCGCGCAGAAAGCCGGCAAGGCTGCTGCAGAAACTGCATGGCCGACACGGCCCGTGCGCATCATCGTCGGCTTCCCAGGCGGATCGACACCTGACCTGGTCGCGCGCACGATCGCCGAGCCACTGTCCAAAGCGCTGGGCCAGCCCGTGATCGTCGAGAACAAGCCGGGCGCAGGCGGCAACATCGCTGCCGATATGGTTGTGGAGTCGACAGACAACCACACCATCGGCGTGATGATCAACGGGAACATGACCATCGCGAAGATGCTGAATCCGGCGACGCCCTTCGACCCACTCAAAGACCTCGCCCCCATCAGCCTGATCGGGACCGCGCCGCTTCTGCTCACTGCCCCGGCCAATGCGCCCGGCAACACCGCCCAGGACTTCTTCGTTGCCGCGCGCAATGCGGGCAACAAGTGGAGCTATGGCTCCCCGGGTATCGGCACTGTGGGCCACATCGGCATGGAGTTGCTCAAGACCAAGACGAATATCGACCCGGTGCATGTGCCCTACCCAGGCAATCCTCAAGTGATCACCGCGATGATCAGCGGGCAGATCCAGCTGGCGCTGCTGCCGCCCGGGCTTGCTGCACAGCAGATCAAGGCGGGCAAGCTCAAGGCGATTGGCGTCACCTCAGTTGGACGAAGCGTTTTGGTGCCCGAGTATCCGAGCCTCGACGAAGGCGGTGTACGCGGTTTTCAGCTGGAGATCTGGACTGCCGCTGCCGGACCCATCACGATGCCCAAGCCGATCGTCGCCAAACTTTCGGGTTTGATCAGCGAGATCGCGCGTTCGCCGGAAGTGCGGGCCAAACTGTTCCAGCAAGGCTGGCAGACCGCCGGGACGTCGGCTGAAGGATTGGCGAATCGCATCAAGGCCGACACCGCGCTGCTGGGCGGCGTGATCACCATCCGCAACATCAAGGTCGAGTGATCGTTGCGGAATCAATCCGCCAGGGCAAGGCCTCGCCG
>JACMOT010000093.1 GCA_014377915.1 Tardiphaga sp. | reverse complement strand
TCCGGGCACAATTCGCCCGCCGCTAAGGAAAACGCATCGAGAATCGCCGGATCGCACAATGTCGGTTGCAATTCGCTGATCTGCTGCATGGTCGCTGTGCAACGCTCGCGCCGGTTGCTTTCCTGCAGCAACCGGCGAAGGCAGGCCCGCAGCCGTTCCATCACTTCCGAGGACAGATCCCGGAACGAAAAATCGATCTCGGCGCGCCCTGGAATGATCGCGGTCGAATTGGGCTCCAGCACAATTCGTCCCGTCGTCCATACGGTGCGCTCGCCGCAGATGCGCGGAAATTCCTGGTCGATCTCGGAGAGAAAGCGCACGGCCGACAGCCCGGCATCGCGTCGTTCCCGCATCGTCGTACCGCCGGTGTGGTCCTGCTGACCCTCGAATGTGATCCGCCAATGCTGGATGGCGACGATCCCGGTGATCACGCCGACGCGGTGATTGGCGCTTTCCAGCTGCGTGCCCTGCTCGATATGCATCTCGATCGCCGCCTTGTAGCGGCTCAGATCCGGCATCAGCCGCGGTCGCCCGGCAAGGCCGGCGGACGCCAGCGCGTCCCGCAGGCTGGTGCCGTCATTCTTGTTGCGCGCCAGATCGATCTGTTGCTCGGACAAATCACCGATCAGGCTGCGGCTTCCGATCATATTGCCGTAATGCCCCTCCTCATCCGCATAGGCGCAGACATCGACGGGAAGGCCGGCGCGGGCCAGCGCCAGCGCGCCGACGACTCCCAGCGCGCCATCCAGCCAGCCGGCGTGGTTTTGCGTCTCCAGATGACTTCCCGCCAGCAGGCGCGTTCCCGTTGCCGGGCCGCGGCCAAACACATTGCCGATGCCGTCGATCGACGGCTCGAGACCCACTTCAACAAGCCGCTCACACAGCCAGTGCCGGCTCGCCATGTCCTCGGCGCCGTAGGTCGGCCGGTGCACGCCGGTGCGGTATCGGCCGATATCGCGGAGCGACCGCAGATCCCGCAGGAAACGATTGGTATCAAGCTGCATTTTTATCTCCTTGGCGGCGCCGCGGCTCGCAGCATGGCGGCGAGCGTTCTCCAACTGGTCAGCCGGTCCGGGGACGGGGCGGGCCGAGCATCACCACGCTACCACCTGCGAGAGCCGCCAGAACAGCCCAGTATCCGTAGCGGAAATCCGACGCGACGCCGATCACGAGGAAAGTCATGACGTAGACCGCGGCCGATCCGCACACGCCGATTGCGAAAGCGCCCTCGGCGGTCTCTCTTCGTCGCCACGACACCGCGCAGACGACAAGACAAGCCAGCAGCCATGAGCCGGTTCGGAACAACGGCGTCGCCTTGAGCCGGTCGTGCAGCCCGACCAGCGCGACAAAGGCTGGCCTGTCGGCGAACACCATCTCCGTCGGGCGTTCGACGTCCGCCAGCCACATCACCAGATTGTCGCCGGCCAGGAAATTCCACATGAAGGCCGTGCGATGTCGCAGATAGGCTACGGGATAATTCATCACCGCCCGCACCCAGGCATCCGCCATCGCCGGTGTCCCGAACAGCTTCTCTTCACGTTCCAGCTTGCGCATCACGAACTCGCACGGCTCGATCCGCCAGTAAATGTCCCATTGGGTCGGCTGGTAGCAACCGTTCAGCAGAAGCGCCTGCTCCGCCGCGTTCCAGGTAACGGGAAACTGGTTGTGCTGGCTGAAATGGCTGATGCCGCCGAGGTCGAACACGATGATCGAGTGCAACGGATGCTGTCGCGTCGCGCCAAGCGCGTCGTAATAGACCAGCTGTACCAGCGCGAACAAACCCGCCACGGCCGGCACGAACAGGACGGCGCTCCGCTTCAGGGATAGCTGTGCAGGCCAGAAGAGGTAGGCAGCAAGCACAGGTGCGGCGATCAGCGCGTTCGGGCGCAGCAGCACGCCGAGGGCACACAGCACGAGCGCCAGCGCCTGCATGGGCAGGCGAAAGCGGGCGCGGCAGCCCGCGGCGGCGAACACGGTCGTGGCAGCGACCAGCCAGATCGAGGCGAACAGCACATCCCGCCACAGGATCCCGACAAGCACGAAGGCTGGCGGAGCCAGCGCCAGCAGCGGCACCAACAAGGCCAGCCGGCTCGATCGGTAAGCCAGCGTAAAGGTCAGCAGCGCGAAGCCCAGCCAGTACGAGGTCACGATCAGCAGGAACAGGCTGGCGGCGCCGGGAGCGATCGGATCGATCAGACCCCATAGCACCGTCATGACGGGGGACTGCCAGTCGCCGAGCACGCTTTTGCCGATACCCCCATAAACGAATTTGGCGTCGTAGGTCATCACGCCCGGATAGAAGATTGCCAGCGTCAGGGCGTAGCCAGCGGCGATCAGAGCGGCCGCTGCCACGGACAGTCGCAGCGGCAGCCGCGATGGCGTAGCTCGATCAGGCGAGCGCGGCATAGATGTCCCCGGAATTCGCCGCATGCGGCAGCGCCACGAGCCAGCAGGCGATCTGCTCGC
>JACMOT010000092.1 GCA_014377915.1 Tardiphaga sp. | reverse complement strand
CTACAACGGCGGCAAGGGCATGATGCGCAAGGACGATCATCAGTTCTTCCAGCCGATGTACATCGCCTCGTTCGGCGAGCGCACCGACAAGGAGCCGTTCGACGAAGAGAAGACCGGCTGGGGCTGGAAGCTGGCGGCCAAGATCGAAACGGCCCAGACCATGCTGCCGACCACCTGCAAGATGGACCGGCCGTAAGTCGCGGGAATCGTAGGGTGAGCACAGCGAAGCGTGCCCACCCTTCGTCCGTCACGGCCGTCATTGCGAGGAGCCCTTGCGACGAAGCAATCCAGTCTTCGCTTGCGGCTTTCTGGATTGCCGCCTCGCCTCGCTCCTCGCAATGGCGGTTGGAACAGCTTCATGCAACCACCGCTACCGAAGAATCGAAACTTGATCATGTCCGCAGCTCCCTCCGCCATCGAACTCAAACATGTCGCCCGCCGCTTCGTGACGCCCAATGGCGAATTGCTGTCGGCGCTGGAAGACTTTGTCCTCACCATCGCGCCGGGGGAGTTCATGGCCATTGTCGGCCCGACCGGCTGCGGCAAGTCGACGACGCTGGGCCTGATCGCCGGCCTGGCGCGGCCGCAGGCCGGCGAGGTGACCTTGTTCGACAAGAAGGTCGATGGCGTCGACCGTCGCGTCGGCTTCGTGTTCCAGCAGGACGCGGTGTTTCCGTGGCGCGACGTGCTCGGCAATGTGATGGCCGGGCCGCTGTTTCGCGGCGTCAAGAAGGACCAGGCCGAAGCCGACGCGCGCGACTGGATCATCCGCGTCGGGCTGAAGGGGTTTGAAGGCCATCATCCGCACCAATTGTCCGGTGGCATGCGCAAGCGCGTGGCGCTGGCGCAGACCTTCATCAACAATCCGCAGGTGCTGCTGATGGACGAGCCGTTCTCCGCGCTCGACGTGCAAACCCGCGAGCTGATGCAGGAAGAACTGCTGCAATTGTGGACGCTGGCCAAATCCGCGGTGCTGTTCGTGACCCACGACCTCGACGAGGCGATCCTGCTGGCGGACCGGGTCGCGGTGCTGACCACGCGCCCGGCACGGGTAAAGTCGGTGCATACGATCGACCTGCCGCGACCGCGCGACGTGGCGACGCTGCGTTACGACGAGCGCTTCATCGCCATTGCACGCAAAATCTCCGACGATCTTCGCGAAGAAGTGCTTCGCGCACGGGCGGCACACTGACATGACCGAAACCAGCATCACATCACAGCCCGCCGAGCCGAAACTCGAAACCGCCGTCGAGCGGATGCGCCGCCATGACCGGCTGGTCCTGACCCTGCGTCTGGCCGTGCTGGTCTTCCTGATCGGCGGCTGGGAACTCGGCGTTCGCGTTGATCTGATCGATCCGTTCTTCTTCGGCCAGCCGTCCGGCATCGTCGTCAAGCTGATCGACTGGTTCCAGAACGGCACCTCGATCGGGCCCTTATGGAAACAGATCGCCGTGACCATTTACGAGGCCGGCGCCGGCTTCCTGATCGGCGCGGTGATGGGCATCCTGTGCGGCATCGCTCTGGGCCGCAACCAGCTATTGTCGGACGTATTTTCGATCTACATCAAGGTGGCGAACTCGATCCCGCGCGTGGTGCTGGGCTCAATTTTTATCGTCGCACTCGGGCTCGGCGCGGCGTCGAAGATCGCACTCGCCGTCGTGATGGTGTTCTTCGTGGTGTTCGCCAATGCCTTCCAGGGCGTCCGCGAGGCCGACAAGAACCTGATCGCCAATGCCAGAATTCTTGGCGCGAGCAACTGGCAGATGACTCGCGCGGTGGTGATTCCCTCGGCACTGTCCTGGATACTCGCCAGCCTTCACGTGTCGTTCGGCTTCGCGCTGGTTGGCGCCATCGTCGGCGAGTTTCTGGGCGCGCGCGAGGGCATGGGCCTGCTGATTGCAACCGCGCAGGGCTCATTCGATTCCAATGGCGTGTTCGCCGCGATGATCGTGATCGCCGTGGTGGCGCTGGTCGCCGAATGGCTGCTGACCACGCTCGAGAACCGGCTGCTGACCTGGCGTCCGGATGCCACGATCAACGAATAATGCCCCGCGACGGAGCTACGCCAGCCTTCGTTCCGCGCCGACCATCCACCAGTCGGCGATCAGCTTCTCGCGACCGCAAATCTGGGTCTTGATATCGGCGAAGGGGCGCTGCCGGCGCGGCAGCGCGCATTCCAGCAGCGCGACCGAACGGGCACCTTCATGGGCGTCGTCCGAGCCGCTGAAGCGATGCACGTCAAATCCGCGGTAATTCGGCATCATGTGCTGGAAGCCGAGATGAGCGAGCCAGGTGACCTGCAGCAGTTCGGCAGCCGCCAGCTCGATCCGGATCTTGCCCTCCGGAATCGCCCCCTGCTCAACTCCCGCGTCATACCCATTTCGCCAGCAGGCCTCGCCCAGCGCATTGCCGAACGCCCATAGCGGCGGCTCATAGGCTTCCTTGGCACGGGCATCGAGCATGGCGCCAATCGACGCGATACTGGCGGATACCGCATCGGGAACCGGCTTGCCCCGGCAGGCCAGATGCGACTGCGCGCCGCGCACGCTTTCCTGGGTGGCCTGTTCCAGACCACGCAGGCGCCCCTTCTCGAAGTACGACTTCGCACATGACCAGGCCGAAGCCATCAACGCGAGCTGCAACACCAGCAATACCAAGAGAATGTCCACTGCCGACCCCCAACCAGCTAACCCCTGGTTGCAGTGTTCGTCAGATTAATTCCGTTTTGGTTAAGGAAGTGCGGAACCCCGGTAAACCACGGGAATATCGGACTACACGACGACGACACAAACCCCATCGGGACGAAACCATTTTTCAGGTCCAACGCCACCGCCGTGAAACTAACGCCCGCTAGTTCGTCACCCAACGAAGCGCCGCAACGGCGCTCGCCGGGCGCTCAAACGGAGAATGACCATGACCGACTTCATCAACCGAAAAATCCTCCACCGTAGCGCTGTCGCCCTGAGCGCGATGGCGATCGGCACGCTGGCCTTGACCGGCTCCGCCGCGGCCACGCCGCTACCACTGTTTCCGTTCTTCATGATGCCACCGGTGCAGCAGTCGCCGGTGCCGCTGATGCAATCGCCACAATCAGATGACGACAACGCGGTGATCGAACAGCCGGCGCGGTTCCGGCGGCAGATCGTCAGCTACGCCAGCCGCGAGGCGCCCGGCACGATCATCATCGATACGCCGAACACCTATCTGTACTACGTCCTGGGCGGTGGTCAGGCGATCCGCTATGGCATCGGCGTCGGCCGCGACGGCTTCACCTGGTCCGGCGTGCAGACGGTGACCCGCAAGGCCGAATGGCCGGCCTGGACGCCGCCGGCGGAAATGATCGCGCGCCAGCCCTATCTGCCGCGCCACATGGCCGGCGGTCCCGGCAACCCGCTCGGCGCCCGTGCGATATATCTCGGCGGTACCATCTATCGCATCCATGGCACCAACATGCCGGAGACCATCGGCACCCAGGTCTCCTCGGGCTGCATTCGCCTGACAAATCAGGACGTGTCGGACCTGTATTCCCGCGTCAATATGGGCACCCGGGTGATCGTGCTGCCGATGGACCGCCGCGCCGACAATGTCAGCGGCAAGCGTGGATAGGCTTTGGGTTACGCCGCGCGGATGTCGCCGAGGAAGCCGGCAACGTCCGATTTCAGCGCCACGGCCTGAACCGACATCGTATCCGCGGCATCACCGACCTCGCTTGCCACATGATTGGCCCGTTCCGCCGCTTCGCCGAGTTTCACAATACTGGATGAAATCTGGTTGGCAGCGGTCGCAACCTCCTGAACATTGCACGCGATCTCGTTGGTCGCGCTGCCCTGTTGTTCGACGGCAGCTGCGATCGCCGACGTGATGCCGGTCATCTGTCCGATCACCGCCGAGATCGAGCGCACGCCGGCCACGGCATTACCCGTGATACCCTGGATGTCGGCGATCTGCTTGGTGATATCATCGGTCGCCCGCGCCGTCTGCGTCGCCAGGTTCTTGACCTCCGACGCCACCACGGCAAAGCCGGCGCCGGCCGAACCCGCGCGCGCCGCTTCGATCGTCGCGTTGAGCGCCAGCAGATTGGTCTGGCTAGCAATGTTGCTGATCAGGGTCACGATCTCGCCGATTTTCTGGCTCGCCGTGGCCAGCCCGGCGATGGTCGCGTCAGCCTCTTCCGCCTTGCTCTTGGCAACGCTGGAGATCTCGGAAGACTGGTTCATCTGCCGGCTGATCTCGGCGATCGAACTCGATAGTTGCTCCGTCGCGGCGGCCAACGTGCCGGCCCCGGTCGATGCCTCGCGGGCAGAGAGCGCCACTGTGCTGGCCTCGGAAGTACATCGCTGCGTGGCTTCGGTCATAGAGGATGCCGCATCGGTCATCCGCAAGGCCGCCGCTTCAGAAGCCGCCAGCGTGGTGCCAACCTGACCATCAAAGGCTCGGCATTTCCGGTCGACGATATCAGCACGTCGGGTAATTCCGTCCTGCTCGACGGCGCGGGCCTCCACCGCGGCCTGATGGACGCGACCATTCTCGCGCAAGACCATCAAGGCCTGTTGCATGCGGCCGATTTCGTCGCCGTTGGTCAGTGTTGGGATGGCTGCCACGAAATCCTGCTGCGCCAGCCTGTCGATCGTGGCTGTCAACGCCTGGATGCGCTGACTGACACGGCGCCGCACGATCAGGAAACCGCCGGTCGAAAGCCCAAGTGCGACCAGCAACACCAATACGTCGGTGAGCAGCGTCGCCGTCGCCCGGCTGGCCTGCTCGTCAGCGCGTTTTACCATCTGATCGAGCGCCACGTTGATCAGGTCGACCACATAGCCGGTGTTGACCGTGTTGAGCCTGCGCAGTTCTTCAATGCTCACTGTCGGCTTCTGTCCAGCCGCGAGCGCCGCGACGAGCGCGTTCACCACCTCCGCGGACGGACCGCTGAAGTTGGTATTGGCCACCTTGATCGAGTCGACCAACGCGCGCGGCGCAGTCGCACGCTCGGCCGCCTCCAGCACGAACACCCAGGCGCCGCCGGCGCGCGCCACTTCCTTCGACCAGGCGAGGACTTCCGGGGCCGTCATCGCCTTGCCGGCGGCTACCGGGACCTGAGTCATCAACGAGGCATTGCCAAGGCTGAGCCGCGCTGTCCATGCGGCACGCTTGATGGCGAGAAGATGATCGGTGACCGGATCGACCAGCATCAGCGACGCCTCCAGCAGGTCCGTGGTGGACAGAAGGGCATCCAGCATCGACTGCGAAGCTTTCGACCATTCTGCCAGCAGCTCCCCGTCACGCGCCGACTTCGATTGGCGCGTCGCCGTCGCCATCCGCGGCCATAGCGCCGCGGCGCCGTCATGTGCGACCTTGAGGCGGTCGGCGGCCTGCGCCATCTCCCTTGAATCGAGGGCCGCCAGCGCGGTCATGGCATCGCGATATCCGCCCTCGAAATCGGCACGCGCGCTGCCGATATCGGCAATCATCACGCTGGTGACGGGATCCTCGCCGACCAGACCAGCAATGCCCTTGGCACGGTCGAGCCGCATGCCAATCAGCGCACGAAACAGATGCTTGCTGACGACGGCCGAGGTTGCAATTCGTCGGGCATTCGAACTCGCCACAACCGCGTCAACGAGCGACGTCGAGCTTCGCACGACGAGCAGCACACCCATGGCGCCGATGATGAGACCCAACAGAGCTCTAATAGAAAGATTGCGAATCAATTTCACAAAAAAATCCTTCGACCCACCAATAATATGAGGCCGCATAGGTATATTTGTGCCGTCTTTCAAAAGCGTTAGCTTATTTAAGAAACATGCCGGAGGATCGGGCCGGCCGACCAGGTGATTGGCAGACGGCCGCTTATCCGCCTGCAAACTCGTTTTCCAAACCTTAGATAGCCTCTGCCTGCTGGCCGACCATTGGCGGCCCAGAGCGAACGCGCCATCTACCGGACGCCGCAAATGGTCGCGCGTGGCGGTCTGCGCCATCGGACACCCCGCAGCTTCAATTGTGACATTTTGCAGATCGCCGGAGCGACCGTCGGAGCCTTTGCCCGATGAACGCCTTGCTGTAACCTCCGCATTCCAATGAGCGGGGAAGCAATGCGTTTTAAAACGATCCTTATCGCGTTCGTACTGGTCGCGACATTCTTTATCGGCGCCCTGAAGGTGATGGACTATTTATCGCCGCGCGGTGCAAGCTCGGCGCCAACACTGGTCGATGTGCCGCCGCTGCCAGCCGCTTCCCGTACCTCCAGCATCATCGTTCCGGTGGCAATTTCGCTCAGCGCGATCCGCGATGCCGCCGACCGCGGCGCGCCACGAAACTTCAGCGGGACGGCCGCCAATCCGGCCCAACAGATTTTGCAGAACGCCGATATCAAATGGACGGCGGCGCGCGGACCGATCGCCGCGACGGGAGCCCAGGACACGCTGACGCTGTCGACGCCGCTGACCGGCACGCTGAACGTGACCGGCTCGCTCTCGACCAACGTTCGCGACGCGCTGGGTGGCGCGCTCGGCAACCTGCTCGGTGGCAATGTCGCCAAGCAGATCGGCAGCGTCAACATCAAGAACCTGAACGCTTCCGGCGAAATCCGCGGCAATGTCGTGGTCTCGGCGCGGCCGCAACTGGCAACGAACTGGCGGGTCGAGCCCAATCTCGCCGCGCTGGTCAATCTCGGCGATACCAGCGTGTCGATGGCCGGCGCGCGCATCAACGTGCCGGCGCAGGTCAAACCGGTGATCGACAAGGCCGTCAACGAGCAGGTCGCCGCTTTGCAGGCGCGGCTGCGCAATGATCCGGCGTTGGAGCAGAATGCACGCCGCGAATGGGCCAAGCTGTGCCGCTCGATCCCACTCCATGGCGCCAGCGCGCTGCAGAGCCTTTATCTGGAGCTGAAACCGACCCGCGCGGTCGCCGCGCAACCGCATATCGACGCCACCCATGTGACACTGACGCTCGGGATCGAAGCCGAGACCAGGGTCACGGCGACGCAGACAACCCCGGATTGCCCGTTTCCGGCGACGCTGAACATCGTCCCGCCTGGACCCGGCCGACTGGCCATCGGCATCCCCGTCGACATGCCATTCACCGAGATCAACAAGATCATCGACGCGCAACTGGTCGGCAAGACTTTTCCGGAAGACGGCTCCGGTGCGGTCGGCATTACGGTCAAGAAGGCCACCGTGGCCGCCTCGGGCGACCGGCTGCTGATCTCGCTGCTGGTCAACGCCAATGCCAACAAGAGCTGGTTCGGACTGAGCGGCGACGCCACCATACATGTCTGGGGCAAGCCGATACTGGATCCTGCCTCGCAGATCGTCCGGCTGACCGACATCGCGCTGGCGGTGGAATCCGAAGCTGCCTTCGGCCTGCTCGGCCCGGCGGCGCGCGCCGCGATGCCATTGCTGCAGAACGCGCTGGCGGAACGCGCCACCATCGATCTCAAGCCATTCGCCTCCAACGCACAGAAGAAGATCGCGGCGGTCGTCGCCGATTTCCAGAAGAACGAGGAAGGCATCCGCGTCGGAGCCGAGATCACCAGCCTCCGCCTCGGCGGCATCAGCTTCGACTCCAGGACGCTGCGGGTTATCGCCGAGGCCGACGGCGTCATCAATGTCGCGGTGACGGCGTTGCCGGGTCTGTAGCCTGTTCCGCCTTGCCGGGTCAGATGATTGCGGTCAGGATGACCGAACTACCAAGCGGCAAAAGCCGTCAAAAAGTCTAGGGAGCCATCCATGAAATTCAGCACAGCCACCTGCGTGGCCGGCTTCGCCTTGGTCTTGTCGGCCACGGCGGCGCAGGCGCAGATTTCCGACGACGTCGTCAAGATCGGCGTCCTCACCGATATGTCCACCCTCTATGCCGACTCCACCGGCAAGGGCTCGGTGGTCGCGACGGAAATGGCCGTCGCCGACTATGGCGGCAAGGTCAAGGGCAAGCCGGTGCTGGTGATCTCCGCCGACCATCAGAACAAGCCCGACGTCGGCGTCAACATCGCCCGCAACTGGTACGACAATGACAAGGTCGATGCGATCTTCGATGTGCCAACATCATCCGTGGCATTGCCGGTCTCGGCGCTGACTCGCGAGAAGAACAAGATCCATATCAATTCCGGCGGCGGCAGCTCGGATATCACCGGCGTCGCCTGCTCGCCGAACACCGTGCACTGGACCTACGATACCTATGCGCTGTCCAATGTCGCCGGCAAGGCGATGGTTCAGCGCGGCGAAGACACCTGGTTCTTCATCACCGCGGATTACGCTTTTGGCGCGGCGCTGGAGCGCGATGCATCCAACATCGTCAAGGCCACCGGCGGCAAGGTGGTCGGCGGTGTCAAGCATCCGCTCAACTCCTCCGATTTTTCGTCGTTCCTGCTGCAGGCGCAAGCCTCCAAAGCCAAGGTCATCGCGCTCGCCAATGCCGGCGGCGACACCACCAACGCGCTGAAGCAGGCCGCCGAATTCGGCATCCTCAAGGGCGGACAGAAGATGATCGCGCTGTTGCAGGAAATAACCGACACCCATTCGCTGGGTATTCAGGAAGCGCAGGGACTGATCGCCACCGACGCCTTCTACTGGGACATGAATGAGGGCACCCGCGCCTTCTCGAAGCGCTTCAACGAGAAAGTCGGACACATGCCGACCATGATCCAGGCCGGGCTGTATTCAGCGACCATGCATTACCTCAAGGCCATCGAGGCCATCGGCACCGACGAGGCACCGAAGGTCATGACGCAGATGAAGGCGACCCCGATCCACGACTTCTTCGCCAAGAACGGCAAGATCCGCGAGGACGGCCGCATGGTGCATGAGATGTATCTGTTCGAGGTCAAGAAGCCCTCGGAATCGAAAGGCGAGTGGGACCTGTACAAGCTGCTGGCGGAAGTTCCCGGTGACGAGGCGTTCCGGCCACTCGACAAGGGCGGCTGTCCGCTGGTCAAGGATAAGTCCTGACATCATCAACGAAGATGAGCGCGTCCGGAACCGGACGCGCTCATCTCAAAGGGTCAGAAGATCAGTCTAGTTCGTGGTGAATTTGAACTCGGGCAAGGCTTTCAGCTCATCCTTGGTCGCGCCACTCAGAACAGCGTGGTCGGGATACCAGGGATTGGGCTTCGCGGCGGGCGCCGGGGTTGCGGGAGCTGCGCCCGTGGTCGTGCTGCTCGGCGGGGCCGGACGGTTGCCCGTTGCGGCGGCCGATACAACCGGCTCGGTCACGAACTTGACCTTGTCATACGGCACCGCGATCAGCCGTTCACCGACCCCGAGAAAACCACCGACACCAATGACGGCAGCCTTGATATTGCCGGCCTTGTCGGTCAGCAGATCATTGATCGAACCGAGGCTTTCATTGGCTTCATTGTAAACGCTGAGGCCGACGACCTTGGAGGCTCGCCAATTGCCATTATAGTTTGCGTCAGAGGCCGTCACGGGAGCCGCGGCCGGCGCCGTGGTAGTGGCCGATGGGCTCTGTGCGAATGCGGTCGAGGTCAGCAGCGCCGATCCAAGCAGACCAGCTGTCATATATTTCCTGAACATACATTATCTCCTGTTGCGAGTGACGCAGAAGAAACGCGACGATATCAACTCGGTTCCGGTTCCCGCCAAATTGATGACGTCCGGCGACCGGACATCCACATCTTCGATCGGGTAATAGCGAGAAGTAGCCCGGAGTAACGACCGGAGGTGCTCGGCTATGTGGTGTAGTCGATCAACAGCGCCGAATACGACGCCTGACTGCTGGCCGAGGCCGACGACGTACCATTGGCGCTGTACAGGCTGGAGCTGGAGGTCGCCTGGGATTGCTGCAGAGAGGCAATGAATTTCTGCAGGATATCATTGGCGTCCGTGGTGCTGCTGTCCGTGGACGACGCACTATCGGCGGAGGTGGTGCCGTCGGACGGCGGCGGACCGCCGGGAGGCGGGCCACCGGCCCCGCGCGCTCCATTCGCGCCGCCGGCAAAAGCGGACTTGAACACGCCTTGCAATTCAGTGGCCTGATCGGCGGTCAGCTTGCCGCTGGACACTTCGCCGGCGATCAGATCGTTGATCTTGGACTTGAGGTCATCCGGCGACGCTTTCGCCGAGGTGCCTGACTGCCCCGATTTACCGGCCTGCAGTGACGAGTCGATGTCGGTGAGCGCGGAAGACAGCGCGTCCTGATCGGCCGTAGAAATCTTCCCTGACGTGATTTCGGCTTGCAGCTCCTGCTGCAGCTTCTGAAGCGGTGTCTGGTAGGAGCTGCTGGATGCAGCCGAGATCGAGGTCATGGGAAGCTCCAAGGTGCTTGAGACGCTTCCACATTCCGTTAACGATATTAACGAGGTCTTTTTATTGCCTTGCTGACATGTTGCAGCATGTTGCCCATTCGGGTTCAGCAATAGTCCGAAACAAAAAACTTCGGCAGACGACTTCAATCCCGGCCAAAAGGGTCGCCATGGCAATTTCTCCCAATATCCTGGTCGTCGAAGATGACCGCGAGACTCGCACGCTGATCGCGAAGTATCTGCGTACCAATTCCTGCAACGTCACCACGGCGGCCGACGGTCGCGAGATGGAGAAGGCGCTGGCCGACCAGCGGATCGATCTGATGATCCTCGACGTGATGCTGCCCGGCGAGGACGGCCTTAGCCTGTGCCGCCGGGTTCGCGCGGAATCGCAGTTGCCGATCATCATGCTGACCGCGCGCGGCGAGGATGTTGACCGCATCCTCGGCCTCGAAATGGGCGCCGATGATTACCTGCCAAAACCGTTCAATCCGCGCGAATTGCTGGCCCGCATCAACGCGGTACTGCGCCGCCAGGCTAACGCCCTCAACGCCAGCGCGACGCCAAGCGCCACAGCGCTTTCCTTCGCCGGCTGGCAGATCGATTTCCGGCTGCGCGAGCTGCGCAACCCGGCCGGTGCGCGCGTCGCGATGACGTCGGCCGAATTCGACCTGCTGCGTGCCTTCTGCGAACGCTCGGGACGGGTGCTGTCGCGCGAAAGCCTGCTCGATCTGACCCAGGGCCGCAATGCCGGTTCGTTCGAGCGCAGTATCGACGTGCTGGTCAGCCGCATCCGGCGCAAGATCGAGGCCGACCCGCAGGATGCCACCCTGATCAAGACGGTGCGATCGGGCGGCTATATGTTCACGCCGACCTTGGAAGCCATAGCCGTCGCCACCACCAACTGATCAAGACCGACGGACATGAAGCTTCTCGACGTCGTCAATCTCCGGCGGATCAGCGGCCAGATCGCCGCGCTGGTGGTGGTTTCCATCATCGCGATCCATCTGATCGTCACCACTACTTTCATGCTGTTTCAGCCGGATCCCAGCGATCAGAGGTTTGATCGCGGCCATGGCGAAATCGTCGCGCTGGTCAGACTGCTCGCTGCGACGCCGGCGGCCGAACGGCCCGCGACGCTGCGGACCATGGCGCGGACCTTCCCGCAATTCGATATCCAGACGCTGTCGCCCGGCACCACAGCCGTTGTCGACGACAGCGCGAACTATCCGCAACGCAGCCTGCATCGGCTTCTGGAGGGTGTCAGCCTGTTGCGCATCTCCGGCGAGCCGCGCGACCGGCTGGGGATCGCGCTGCCGGATGGCGAGGTGATTTCGCTGAACATAAAGCCGGAGCGCCATAATGGTCCGTTCTGGGGCGGCCCCTGGTTCATGACGCTGCTGTTCGTGGTTATCAGCCTGACCCTGCTCGGATTATGGGCAGCGCGGATGCTGTCGGCACCACTATCCTCATTTGCCAAGGCCGCGGAAGATTTCAGCCTCAATGGCGCCGCCGAACCACTGCCGGAGCGCGGGCCCGAGGAGATCCGATCGGTGGCGCGTGCCCTGAACCGGATGCGCGAACGCATCACGGTGCTGATCGATGACCGAACCAAGATGCTCGCGGCGATCAGCCATGATCTGCGCACGCCGATCACCCGGCTGCGGCTGCGCTCGGAATTCATCGAGGACGACGGTCATCGCCGCCACATGCTGCGCGACCTCGACCAGATGCGCTCGATGCTCGAAGCCGTGCTGTCGTTCCTGCGCAACGACCGCAAGCTCGAGGCACTGACACTCACCGACATCGCCACCACGTTGCAGCTGATCGCCGACCAGTTCGTCGATGTCGGCCATGCCGTGACCTATGAAGGACCATCGCATGCGATGGCGATGGCCCGCCCCGACGACCTCCATCGCGCCGTCACCAATCTGGTCGAGAACGCCATCAAATTCGGCGCCGAGGCCAACATTCGGCTGACGGTCTCCGCCGCCGGATCCAGCATCGATGTCGCCGATGATGGGCCGGGAATTTCCGACCCACAGAAGAGCGCCATGCTGCAGCCCTTCGTGCGCGGCGACGACGCCCGCAACATGGACCATCAATCCGCTGGCTTCGGCCTCGGCCTGTCGATCGCGCGGGCGGTGGCGCTGGCCCATGGCGGCGAACTGACGCTGAACGACCGCCAGCCGCACGGGTTGATCGCGAGAATTACGCTGCCGCCGCGCGAGCCAGCCGTGGCGACGGCCTGAGCCTATGTGAGATCCGGCTGGACCGCCGGCGACCGCGTATGCGACGCGCCGGCGCGGCGAAGATGGATGGTCGCGATCTCGTCACTATAGACCTTCTCCCAGCCATCGACGCGATCGAGCAGTTTGGTTGCCGCGCTCTGCGTCCGCAACAAGGTCGCCTCGATCTTGTAGTCCGCTAGCAAACGGAACAGATCGTCGGGATCGGCGAGCCCGCTGGCATTGTTGTGATCGACCATCAGCTTCTCACCGAACAGTTCGGTGCGGCCATCGATGAAGGTCGGCACGCCGCTGGCGATCAGATAGCCGCCAAAATCATAATCGTTGAACACGCGGCTGAGATGAAGTTTTTGAAGTTCGATGACCGCCGCCACCGGCGAATTGCGCAGGTCTGGGGTAAAGCGCCGCGTTGATGCGACCAGAATGGTCGCAGCCATCACGCAGATCGCAACAGCAGCGATCAGAAGGCGCCGCGGCGGCGTGACCGCCGCGCTGTCGCCGCGACCGATCTGGGCCGCCAGCGGGCCGGCCAGCACCAGCGGTGCCAATAGCGCCAGCACCTCGGCATTGCGCACGTGGCTGAGCGCCATGAACACGAAGCCGAGCACCAGAACGATACGCATCGGCGGCAATGTGACGCCGCGCCACAGCACCAGCGCGAAGGCGATCAGCACCGTCAGTTCGAGCGGGCCGGCATGGCCGAAATTCGCCGCCCGCCACTCGCCGATCAAAGCGAGCGCCTGCCCGAGATTGAGAATACGCCGCGCCGCCAGCAACGACTCCCAGCCATAGGGTGTCAGACAGCACGCCACGAGCGCCGCCAGCCCGAACGTCGCCCATCGCAGCAGCAGCGATCGCTGCGCTGCCGCGGGAGTTCTCCAGATCGCATCGAGGCCGATCGGCGCCATCAGCGCGAGGCCGAGCACGAAGCCGCCATGCAGATTGGCCCATAGCGCCATCAGCGGCAACAAGGCCCAGGACGGCGCGCCGCGGCGGTCCATCGCCGCCACCAGGCCCGCGACCCATGCCACCATGACCGGCATCGCCAGCACATGCGGCCGCGCCAGCAGATGCGGAAACATCAGGGCGATCGCCACCGCGACAAACACCAGCGTCGCATTGCTGGTCAGTCGCTGGCTGAGAAACCGCGCCAGCATTGCAAAGGTGGACGCGATCGCGGCGGCGGTGAGCACCACTGGCCCGGCCCAGCCAAAGGCGCGGTAGGTGGCGCCGAACAGCAATTGCGCCAACCACTGCGTCGAGATCCACGGCTGGCCGTTCATCGTGAACGAGTAGACGTCGGTGCGCGGCACCGCGCGGTGATCGAGTATCCATTGTCCGACTACAACCTGCCAGTAGGTGTCGGGGTCATTGAGCAACGCATTGCCAGCCGCGAGCATCAGTGCGTAAGTGCCAAGGCCGACAGCCAGCGGCAGCAAGCCATGCAATGGCCTGCGGATTTCGACGGCGTGGGTGGCGGACATCGTCATCGGGCGCTCGTACGGAAAACAATGGGTTGCCGGCCGATCCAACCATGGCCAGGCATAATTCTTGGTAAACCCGGCGGTATGTGCCAAAGCTCGCCACACAAAGGCAGGATTTGCGCCCTAAGCGACAATAATTGATTCTGCGTGATTAGGCTGGCTGAAAGGCTACGGGCTGCAAATGGCAGCCGGATTTGAATGCCCTGAAACGTCGAGACCCCTTGATGAAACGTTCTCTTTGGCTGGCGACAACACTGGCTCTCGCCGCCGTTCCCGGAACCGCCTTTGCCGAGAACCGAGCCGACTATGATGCGATAATCTCCACCCACGCCAAGGCCAACGGCGTACCGGAAGCGCTGGTGCACCGCATCATTGTGCGCGAGAGCAAATACCATGCGGCGTTGATCGGCCGCGGCGGCACGATCGGCCTGATGCAGATCAAGCTCGCGACCGCGCGCGGGCTCGGTTACACCGGCACGGCCGAAGGGCTGCGCGATCCCGACACCAACCTGACTTACGCCGTGAAGTATCTGGCCGGCGCGTTCCGTGCCGCCAATGGCGACCACAACCGCACGGTGTCGTATTACGCCGGTGGTTATTATTATGCTGCCAAACGGCAAAGTCAGCCTTCCAGCCCGCCGCACCAGCCAATCTTTGCCAAAAATGCCGACAAGCCGGCCGAGTCGGCAATTGCCAGTGCCAATGCGCAGGTTCCTAAGCCCTGAGCCGAGCCATTCAGGCGGCGTGCGTTGACACTTCGGCGCATCAGCTTACATTGCAATCGTTCCGAGGGGAGCTCCGACGAGGAGCTGAGATACCGCAAGCTGGCACTCTTCATCCGAAGAGACGTGCGAGACCGCGGTGACCCTTTGAACCTGATCCGGGTCATGCCGGCGAAGGGACAGGGATGTTACAGAATACGCAAACTGCGCGTGGGGATTCCCCCATAGCCGTGATCGGCGCCGGCATTGCCGGCGCTTGGCAGGCACTGACCTTCGCCAAGGCGGGCCATGCCGTGACCTTGCATGAGCGCGGCGACGCAAGCATGCAGCAGGCCACCAGCCATTGGGCCGGCGGCATGCTGGCGCCGTGGTGCGAGGCCGAAGTGTCCGAGCCGGTGGTCTCCCGCCTCGGCCTGCGGGCGCTGCAGCTGTGGCATCAGGAAATTCCCGATACGCCGTTCAACGGTTCATTGGTCGTCGCACATGCGCGCGACCGCGCCGATTACGAGCGCTTTGCCAAAATGACCGCGGGACACCGCCGGCTCGACGCCGCCGCGCTGGCTGACATCGAGCCGGGGCTGGAAGGCCGGTTTCGCGACGCGCTGTTCTATCCCGACGAAGGCCATGTTGAACCGCGCCGCGTGCTGCCGCAGCTGCATGCACAGATCACCGCCGCCGGCGGCGTCATCAAGTACAACAGCGAACAGCGGCCGCGGGATCTCGACGGCATCGTGATCGATTGCCGCGGGCTCAGCGCGCGCGACCAGCACCCGGCACTGCGCGGCGTCAAGGGCGAGATCGTGTTCGTGGAAACCGACGAGGTGCAGTTGTCGCGCCCGATACGCCTGATGCACCCGCGCTGGCCGCTTTATGTGATCCCGCGCGACGGCAACCGCTTCATGCTCGGCGCCACCTCGATCGAGAGCGAGGACCAAGGCGTCAGCGTCCGCTCGGCGCTGGAGCTGCTTGGCGCCGCCTATGCTGTGCATCCGGCCTTTGCCGAAGCAAGGATCCTCGAATTCGGCGCCGGCGTGCGCCCTGCCTTTCCCGACAATTTGCCGCGGATCGCGGTTCAGCAACGGCGCATCTCGGTCAACGGGTTGTATCGCCATGGCTTCCTGCTGGCGCCGGCGCTGGCGGAGCTGACGCTGGCCTATGTGCAGCGCGGTGAGATCGACAATGAGGTGATGCAATGCGCGTGATCATTAATGGCGAACATCGCGACGTCCAGGCGTCGCATGTCGACGCGCTATTGTCCGAACTCGACTACGAGGGCAAGCATTTCGCGATCGCGCTGAATTTCGACGTGCTGCCGCGCAGCGTCTGGGCGCAGACGGCGTTGAAAAATGGCGACGAGATCGAGATCATCACGCCCCGGCAGGGAGGTTAGTTCGTTGGTCGATTTTTACGGCAAGACCTTTGCGTCGCGGCTGCTGATCGGCACGGCGCTGTACCCGTCACCGGCCATCATGCAGGACTCCATCCGCGCCTCTGGCGCCGGCATCGTCACGGTATCGCTGCGCCGCGAATCCGCCGGCGGCAAGACCGGCGACGCGTTCTGGTCACTGATCCGGGAACTCGACGTCGCGGTGCTGCCCAACACCGCCGGCTGCCGCAGCGTGCGCGAAGCCGTCACCACCGCCAAACTGGCGCGCGAATTGTTCGGCACCTCATGGATCAAGCTCGAAGTGATCGCCGACAACGACACGCTGCAGCCCGATTTGGTAGGCCTCGTCGAAGCCGCCGCGATCCTGATCAAGGACGGCTTCGAGGTGTTTCCCTATTGCACCGAGGATCTCAGCGTCGCGATGCGGCTGGTCGATGCCGGCTGCCGCGTGGTGATGCCGTGGGCGGCGCCGATCGGTTCGGCGCGCGGCATCATCAACCGCGATGCGCTGAAACTGATGCGCGACCGGCTGCCGGACGTCACGCTGGTGGTCGATGCCGGCCTCGGCGCACCCTCGCATGCGGCCGAAGCCATGGAGCTCGGCTTTGACGCCGTGCTGCTCAACACCGCGATCGCCAAGGCCGCCGATCCGGTCGCGATGGCCAACGCGTTCCGGCTTGGCGTCGACGCCGGCCGCACTGCTTTCGAGGCGGGCCTGATGGGCGCGCGCGATTTCGCTTCTCCCTCCACTCCAGTCCTTGGGACCCCGTTCTGGCATGCCGTATCCTGACCGCTTCTACCCCGTCGTCGACAGCGTCGCGTGGGTCAAACGCCTGACGGCGCTCGGCGTCGGCACCGTGCAACTGCGCGCCAAGGACCTTGATGATGCGGCAGCGACGACGCTGATGCGCGAGGCACTGGCGGTGACGACCGGCACCACCACGAAGCTGGTCGTCAACGACTACTGGCGGGTGGCGATCGACATTGGCGCGAAGCATCTGCATCTCGGCCAGGAGGATCTCGCCGTCGCCGACCTCGCCGCGATCCGGCGCGCGGGCCTGACGCTCGGACTGTCCACCCATGACGACGAAGAGCTTGAAGTCGCGCTGCGTGCCGCGCCGGACTATATCGCGCTCGGCCCGGTCTTTCCGACCACGCTGAAATCGATGCGTTTCGCGCCGCAGGGCATCCCGAAACTCACCACTTGGAAGCAGCGCATCGGAGACATCCCGCTGGTGGCGATCGGCGGCATCAAGTTCGAACAGGCCGCCGAGATCTACGCCGCCGGCGCCGATTCCATCGCCGTCGTCAGCGACGTCACCCAGAACGCAGATCCCGACGCCCGTGTGCGGGCCTGGCTCGGCCAGAGCGCGGAGGCGGCGTGATGCGCACCACTCTCTCCACGTCATTGCGAGCAGCCCCTTGGCGACGAAGCAATCCAGAAGGCCGGAAGCGAAGACTGGATTGCTTCGTCGCTTCGCTCCTCGCAATGACGAACGCAACGACATTCAAGAACGACATCTCACCGGAGGCCACGTCATGAACATCCGCTCCAACCCCGACACCACTTTGCCCGCGGTCACTACCGGCAGCTTGCCGTCGTCGCGAAAAGTCTACGCGATCCCGGAAAGCGCGCCGGACCTGCGGGTGCCGATCCGCGAGATCATGCTGAGCAAGGGCGCCGGCGAGCCGGACCTGCCGGTCTATGACACGTCGGGTCCCTACACCGATCCGAACGTCATCATCGACGTCAATGCCGGCCTGGCACGGCCGCGCGCGAAGTGGGTGATGGAGCGCGGCGGCGTCGAGGAATATGAGGGTCGCGACGTCAAGCCGGAAGACAATGGCAATGTCGGCGCGGCGCATGCCGCCAAATCCTTCACCGCCTACCACAGACCGATGCGTGGCGTCGGCGATGCGATGATCACGCAGTATGAATTTGCCCGCGCCGGCATCATCACCAAGGAGATGATCTACGTCGCCGAGCGCGAAAATCTGGGCCGCAAGGTGCAGCTCGAGCGCGCCGAGGCCGCATTGGCCGACGGCGAAAGCTTCGGGGCTTCGCTGCCCGCATTCGTCACGCCGGAATTCGTGCGCTCGGAAATAGCCCGCGGCCGCGCTATCATCCCCTGCAACATCAACCACGCAGAACTCGAGCCGATGATCATCGGCCGCAACTTCCTGACCAAGATCAATGCCAATATCGGCAACTCCGCGGTGACCTCCTCGGTCGAGGAGGAAGTCGACAAGATGGTATGGTCGATCCGCTGGGGCGCGGACACCGTGATGGACCTCTCCACCGGCCGCAACATCCACGACACGCGCGAATGGATCCTGCGCAACAGCCCCGTGCCGATCGGCACCGTGCCGATCTACCAGGCGCTCGAAAAGGTCGGCGGCGTGGCCGAGGACCTGACCTGGGAAATCTTCCGCGATACGCTGATCGAACAGGCCGAACAGGGCGTCGACTACTTCACCATCCACGCCGGCGTACGCCTGGCCTACGTGCCGATGACGGCCAAACGTCTGACGGGGATCGTCTCGCGCGGCGGCTCGATCATGGCCAAGTGGTGCCTGGCGCATCACGAGGAGTCGTTCCTGTACACGCACTTCGAAGACATCTGCGCCATCATGAAGGCCTACGATGTGTCGTTCAGCCTGGGCGACGGCCTGCGTCCCGGTTCGATCTTCG
>JACMOT010000091.1 GCA_014377915.1 Tardiphaga sp. | reverse complement strand
GTTAAGCACGAAGTCCGGGTTCTCGCTGCCATCGTCGAGGTAGCGCGCCTCGGCGAACAGGCCCTTGCCGAGCCCGGTGCGCTTGATGGTCTTGAGGTACTGCTTCGGGATGATCATGTCGGTATCGACATTGATGATCTTCAGCGGCGCTGCGACGCCTTCCAGCGTGGTGAACTTGTCCATGATGCTGTTCCCGGTTGAGGCTGCGTTTTAGCCTGATCGGGCGCGGCGTCCAAGCGCCATTTGCGCCCGGACTACGCCCCGGCCTCGTCGACCTGCGCCTCAATCGCCTCCATATCGTCGTCCGACAGCCCGAAATGGTGGCCGATCTCGTGAATCAGGACGTGGCGGACGATGTGGCCGAGGGTTTCATCGTGCTCGGCCCAGTAATCCAGCATCGGGCGGCGATACAGCCAGATCATGTTGGGCAGCTGGCCTGTATTGTTCTGGCTCTGGAATGGCAGACCGACGCCCTGGAACAGGCCAAGCAGGTCGAATTCGGTCTCCGCCTGCATCTCCTCCAGCACCTCGTCGGTCGGGAAATCATCGACCCTGATGATGATGCCCTCGCAGAGCTGACGAAATCCGTCCGGCAGGCGCGCGAACATGTCGTGCGCCATGGTTTCCATGTCGGCGAGGTCGGGAGCTTTCAGGGATGGCCACATGGCAACGGTGTAGCGAATTGCGCGGGATTGGGCAAAGCCGGAGGCCGTGGCGGTTGACGGCCGGGCACCAATCGGAGACGTTGCCGCCTCGGGAAGTCAGGTTCTGGGGCGTATGATGCGGATCACGATGGCGGCAATTGGATTCGCGGCGGCAATGGCAGCCTTGCCGGTGGCCGGTACCGCGCAGGCGCAGACCCCATCGCGTGCACCCCAGGTCCGAAGCGATTCCGACGTTTCGGCGCAAAGCCGACGTCCCCGCGCCCGGGTGCGCATCTATCGCAATGACGACGAGCGTGGTGTGCATCCGAGCTACAATCCCGGCCCCAATGCGGTGCGCGAATGCACCGCCAATCTGGTGCAGGAATTCCGCCCGAGCGGTACCGTCATCGTTCCGCGGATGAACTGCTACTGGCGCCGCGGCTGAGCTGACGCTCGGCGGATGGCACCGATCAGTGCGATGCCGACCAGCAATGCGGAACCGCCGAATACGATGATCGACATCGCCAGCTGAATCGTCGCTCCGGGGGTGCCCGGCAGCACACCCGGACCCTGCGAGGCCGAGGCAACTCCGGCGAACGAGCATGTGGCTGCGAAAGCCGCGGCGGCGTGCGACATCCGATTCATGGTCATCTCCTTGTTGTCGCCAGAGCTCCGGGCGGCAACGGCAGGAGTTTTGAAAGTTGCGACGCAACATCATTGCCCGCGACACAATGTCTGGCTTTCGCGTGGCACCCAATCATTCACGGCGCGTTCACCTCGGTGGACCTAGCGTCCTATCAAGCGCGGCGATGCCCACGCCGCGCGGCACCACAGCGGTGCCGAACCAGGAACCACCTCATGAACATCAAGAAGATTCTCGGCCTTGCCGCGATTGCGGGATTGCTGTTCGTCGCGGCGCCGAACCAGCGCGCGAGCGCGATGTCGCTGAACAACCCCGGCATCGCCGCGGCTGTCCAGGGCGGTGCCGCGGCTGTCGTGACCACCGAAGTACAGTATCGCAATCAGCGCGGCTTTCGCGGCCACCGCGGTTACTTCCGTCCGCATCATGGCTTCCGTCGTCACGGCGGATGGCGCCGTCCGCATTTTTCACAGCGTCATCGCGGCTATGGCGGTCACCGCGGCCATGGTCGTCATCGCCGCTAAGCCAGGCACGCTCTCCGTCGCAACAGGCCCGCTCACGCGGGCCTGTTTTTTTTACACGTGGCAAAACCCATGGCATCCGCGTCGCTACATTCATTTCGCATTCACGCCGTCGCCGCTAGCCTTTGCGCGATGCCAATCGTCCTGCGTTGCCGCGCGACATTGGCATGATGGTGTCAGATTCATGGAGAAGGCAGATGAGCATGAACACGGTTCTGGGACTGGCCGCGGTGGCCGGGCTACTGCTAGCAACAGCACCGGCTGAACGCGCCAGCGCCATGTCGCTGGTCAATCCAGCGATCGCCGCGGCGGTGCAACGCGAGACGGCGACCGGCGCCACGGAAGTGCGCTGGCACGGCCGCCATCACGGCTGGCGTCGCCACTATGGTTGGCACCATCATCACGGCTTCCATCACCGTCGTCACTGGCACCGTCGCCACTTCTGGTAATCACGTCACGATGAAGTGTTCTTGCCAAACAGGCCCGCTCAGGCGGGCCTGTTTGCGTAAAACGGGCATCGCCGCGTCGCTCTGTCGCGGGAAATCGCGTGGCATCCGTGCATTAGTTCGATGATCGACATCACGCACAAGGACATTTCATGAAAGTCTGGATTGGCGCGGCCATGGTGGCCGCTACTGTTTCACTCGGCGGCGCGTTCACAACCGCGCCCGCCACCGCCGCGCAGCCATCGCAAAAAGCGACGCCGCAGAAGGCCGCGACGGCGACCGACCTCAGCGCGCAACGCAGTCATCATCATCGCTCGCAACGGCATCACATGCGCCGGCACCATGGCATGCATTCGCGAGGCTACGGCCATAATTATCGGTCGTATTATCTGCGTCCCGCCTATTCCGGCTATAGGTACGGCTATCGCCAGGGAGGCTATGGCGGAGGTTACGGCTACGCCGGCGGCTATGGCGGTGGATATCAGCCGTCCTATTACGGCGGCGGCTATGGTGGAGGTTACGGCGGTGGTTATCGGCCGTCCTATTATGGCGGTTCGAATTTCGGCGGTTCGTTCGGTAGCTATGGCGGGCATCGTTCCTACGGCAGTTACGGTCGCCATGGATTCGGTTCAGGCTTCGGACATAACTTCGGACATGGTTCCGGCTTCGGCGGGCCGCTCAGCATCGGCTTTGGCTTCGGCAACCGCTGGTAATCAGTAGCCGCATCGTGCGGCGGACAACAGGCGCCCTCGGGCGCCTGTTTTTGTTTGTGGCCCGGACCGCCAATCGGGTCGTCATTCATGACGCATTCAGATCGGCCGCCATAATTTTCCCAGGGCGCCGGCAACACGGGTGACATCCGGCGCCGCGGTTCATTGCTTCGCCACGGCTGTCCCGTGTCCGGCATGGTCAGGGAGGATGTTGCATGAGAGAAGTTTCAGGTCTCCGCCACGGTCTGCTCCGCACGCTCGGCGTTGCCACGGCCGTGATGCTGTCGGCAATGCTGCCTGCGCGCGCGACGTCATTGATCGGCCCGGGCAATGCGGCGGCGAGCGGGCAGCTCGGCGGCGCGCTGGTCACGCAGGTGCAACATGGTGGACACCGCGGCGGTGGTGGCGGATTTCGCGGTGGTGGCGGAGGCGGACACGCCTTTCACGGCGGCGGAGGCGGCGGGTTCCGAGGCGCGGCACCAGCCTTCCGCGGCGGTGGTGGCGGTGGCTTCAGGGCCGCCGCTCCAGTGTTTCGCGGTGGTGGATTTCAGCGCGGACCGGCGTTTCACGGCGGCGGATATCGCTATGGCGGCACGGTGCTGGCGCGGCGCCATTTCGCGGCACCAGCCTATTACGGCTATCGCCGGCATCACTTTCGGCCACGCTATTACGGCTACGCGCAGCCCTATTATTATGGTCCGCGCTATTATCATCCACGGCGTTACTGCCGGATCGTGATGACCTATTACGGCCCGCGAAAAATCTGCCGCTACCGTCCGTGGCATCCGCATCGGCGACACCATCACCGGCGCTTCCGCCTGTACTGGTGAGTTGCGACTGGCTGAACCTCCGCCCCGGCGACGGAGCCCAAGCTTCGCGCGGAGACGCCAGGGCTTGAAATCAGTCAGCGCGACAGTCCCTTGAGGTGTTGCCAGCGCATCATATACGACCCGGCACGACCGGCGATCGCGGTGAATATAAAGACACTGCCGATTTGCCAGACAAGCACCATCAGGCCACTGTCGGCCGTGTGGAACAGCCGCAGCCCGAAATCACCCAGCGCCGCGGCGGCCAGTCCGCCGAGCGAAATGCTGGTTCGCGGCAAAAGTGGCGCGCCAGCCCGCAGCATCACCACCATTGCAACGGCCGGCACCGCGCCAATCATCATAATGGCCGGAAAGCACATCCAGTCGGATTGGAAGCCGGAGCCTGCCCGCAACAAATCCGAGAGGCAGCCCAGCCCGATACTGCCCAACCATATCGCGAGCGGAACGGCCGGCAGCGCTATCCAGCCACGGGGCTGGCCGGGTACCGTGGTGGTGAAGGCCGCGAAGGCGGCTGTTGCCGCGGTCAACAGCGCAGCGATCTGCTCGACGACGTACCGTAAGTCGATCATCTTCGCGCCGAGGTCCGGACGCGGCGACACCGCCCAGACCAAGACGCCCGCGGAGCCGAGCGCGAGCGCCATCCACAGCGCCGCCCGCATCATCGGCCGCGCTAGCCGGCGCACGGGTGGCGCATCCCGCGCCAAACGCACGATAATTTGATCGGTGTCCATCGTCAGATCTTCTCTCTCAACGTCTTGCGCAGCGAATGGACCGCGCGATGAACCGCGGTTTTCAGCGCGGCGATGCTGAGCCCGCTGGCAGCCGCAGCTTCACGCAGTGACAATCCGCGGATCTTGAGCATCTCGACCGCCGCGCGCTGTCCCGCCGGCAGCGCACCGATGGCACGAGCCACGGCTTCCTCATCGATCAACTCGCCGTGAACATCCTTCGTTTCAACTAACGAAAAGGTTTCAGGCGATTCACCGGTATTGACCTCATTTTCGGCACGCCGTGCATAACGCCGCGACGCATCGGCCATGCGGTTACGGACAATAGCCATCAACCATGGTACGAACGGCCGCGCCGGATCATAGGACGCCCGCACTGAATGCAGCGACAGCAGGATATCCTGCACAATATCCTCGACATCGACGCCTTGCAGAAACGGGCGCTTGTAACGAACGATCGGACGCAAGGCGGTGGCGAGTTTCCGCAGCAGCCTGTCATAGGCTAGCCGGTCCCCCTCCTGCGCGGCACGCATCCACGCGGCCAATTCCTGCTCTCCTTGTTCGGAGAAGATCATGGTTCGACGAGTCCGGAAGTCAGGAGCCGGTGAAGGCGCTAAATAATATCGGCTGCTCTGTAACTTTTTTCGATGGCGGTGAGAAGTACATCTCTGAGAGCGCCTCTGTGCGCTCATGACCAGAGCAAGGATCTAGCACGCGATGTCCCGTATCATTTTCACAACGCTTCTGGCCGCGAGCCTTGTTGTCCTCACGGTCTCCGCGCAGGCGGCCCAGCCCTTCACCCCGGAACGGCTCGCGGAAGCGCAGCGTGCCGACCACGGCATCGTGATCGATGTCACGGCGCCGTGGTGTCCGACCTGCAAGGCGCAGCGCCCGGTTATCGCGGGTCTCGAAAACGACCACCCGCAGCTCGTCGTTCTGGAAATCGATTTCGATACATCGAAGGATTTGCTGAAAAAATTCGGCGTGCAGTACCAGAGCACGCTGATCGTCTTCAAGGGCAGCAAGGAAGTCGGGCGTTCGACCGGCGTCAGCGACCCTGTCGCCGTGACCGACCTGATCAAGAAGGCGCTGTGAATTGCCGCTGGTCAGCCTCGCCTTCAGTTATGGCGCGGGGGCGCTGTCGACGCTGTCGCCCTGCGTGTTGCCACTGCTGCCGATCGTAGTCATCGGCGCGGTCGAGCAGCACCGGTTTGGTCCGATCGCGCTGGCGGCGGGACTGGCTGGGTCGTTCGCCGCGACAGGCCTGTTCATCGCCTCGATCGGACTCAACTTGGGAATTGATTCCGGCGTGTTGCGCAGCGCCGTGGCGGTATTGATGATGGGGTTAGGGATCGTGTTACTGGTGCCGGCGCTGCAGATGGCGCTGACGTCGGTGGCGGCCCCTTTGACGTCGGGTGGTAACGGCCTGCTCGCTCGGCTGTCCTTCACCGGCATTCGCGGCCAGTTCCTGCTCGGCCTGCTGCTTGGCGCGGTGTGGTCGCCTTGCGCTGGCCCCACGCTCGGTGTGGCAATCGGGCTGGCGGCGCAGAGTGCCACCATGTTCAGCGCCCTCGCCCTACTGTTGGTCTTCGGTATCGGCGCCGCGACGCCGGTATTGGCGCTCGCCTACGGATCGCGTCAGGCGATGATCGCACGTCGTAATTCGATGGCCCAAGTATCGCGGATGATGAAGCCCGTGGCCGGCGCCGTGATGCTGGCGGTCGGCCTTTTTGTGATCACCGGCCTCGACAAGATCGTCGAGACCCATCTGACGAGCGCCATGCCGGACTGGCTGGTGAACGTAACGACGCGGCTATAGCGCCACGCCGCTCAACCTACTCCGGAGGAAATCCAATGAGCTCGCTCAAGAAATCGCTGCAAGTTCTCGGCTCGATCGCCGCCGTCAGCGGCATGGTCGCAGCCACCGCCGTCCCGGCCCGCGCCCAGGCTGCCAATCCCTGCGCCGCCAAGTCCGTCCATAAGCCCTGCGCGGCCAAGTCGACCAACCCCTGCGCGGCAAAAGCCGCCAACCCCTGCGCGGCCAAGGCCACCAATCCGTGCGCGGCCAAGGGCGCCATGAAGAAATAAACCTCAGCCGCGACGGCGCGGCTAGATAGGATCGGCGCCGGCGGGCAACACCTGTCGGCGCATGACAAGGTGAGCGAGCCTCGATGGACATTCCTGCGGACCAGAACGAACCGATTTCCGCGGCGCAATTGCAACGGATGATCGACGCAGGCAACAAAGTCGTCGACTGCCTGCGTGTGCTATCGAAAAGTGGCCAGAACCTGATCGGCGAAGTGCTCCGCGGCGATGCATTCACGCAGTGGGAGCATTACCCGCCCGATGATGTGCACGACCCGGAAACCCACGCGCAGTATTATTTTCACGCGCATGCGCCCGACGAGGCGCGCGTTGGCGACTTCGGGCATTTCCACACCTTCATGATGCGGAGCGGAATTCCCGAAAATCTGCGTCCCCTACGGTTAACGGGCGATAGCCTGGAAGCCGTAGCTGGCGGGTCGTGTCACATGATCGCCATCGCGATGACGCCCGAAGGCCTGCCGGAACGCTTGTTCACCACCAACCGCTGGGTCACCGGCGAGGCCTGGTACGCTGCAAGCGACGTCATAGCCATGCTGGATCGTTTCGAGATGGACCTCGCCTATCCGTCATGGCCGCTCAATCAGTGGCTGACGGCCATGCTGATCCTGTTCCGGCCGCAGATCGAGCAGCTTATCCTGCGCCGCGACCAGACGATTGCCGACTGGCAGGCACGCTATCCCCTGCGCGACGTGTTCGAGGATCGAGCGCTCGAAGTCACGTCATCGATCGAAATCTCGCTTGTCGCGCAGATCGAGTTGCTCGATCAACTGGCCGATTGCTCGGGCTAGAGCCAGATCGTGCGTGCTGGATGCAATGGCGTAGCTGAGCTGGCAAACTGGCTTTAGTGATCGAGTTGAAACGTCTCGAAGCGGTGCAACTCTTCCTCGATGCGCCGCTTCCATTCCTTGCGGGGTGCCTTCTTCGCGCCCTCGCCGACCCAGTTCCATTTCTGCATCAGGAGTTGCCGTGCCTGCCGGTCGGTCTTGAGATCGAGCGCGGCGACGATGGCGCCATCGACCAGTACCGGCAGCGCGAAATAGCCGAGCTGCCGTTTTTCTTTCGGCACATAGGCCTCGAAGCGGTGCTCGTAGCCGAAGAACAGATTGGTCCGCTTGCGCTGGATCACCAGCGGGTCGAATGGCGACAGGATGTGCGCCAGCCCGCTCTCGTTGCCGGTCGTTTCTTCCAGCGTAGCCGGTGCTGCCCAATGCTCTTGCCTGCCGGCGCCGTCGAGGGCGACGCTGACCAGCTCGCCGCGCCGTATCCTCGCCTCGATCAGTTTTCGCACCGCGGCCTTGCTGGGCGCATCAAGATGGCAGATCGAGTCCAGGCTGACGATGCCCTGCGAGCGCAGCGCGCGATCGAGCACGTAGGCGATTTTCTCCGCGGCTGAAGCCGCCTTCGGCAATCGGTCCCAGCCGAAATGACGCAGCAGCAGCTCATAGGTCTTCAGCATGCCGGTGCGCTCGGAGATCGTCAGCACGCCTTGATAGAACGCCAGCTGCAGCGCCCGTTTCGACGGCTTGCGGCTGGCCCATTGGTGATCCTTGTCGCGCAGCACGTCGTCATCGATGTCGCGGATCGACAGCGGCCCGGCCTTGGCCAGCCGCAGCACCTTTCGCATGTCCGCGGGCGTCACCGACGCGAACCAGCCATGGCCGTGGCGGCGGTGATACCTCATGTCGGGTACGAAGAAGCGCAGATCCGCTGTGTGCACATAGGACAGAGCGTGGGTCCAGTATTCGAACACGCTCTTGTCGACTGACTGCGCCTGTTTCAGGTGAGCGCGCCGGTAGCCCGGCATCCGTGAGTACATGATATGATGGTGGCTGCGCTCGATGACATTGATGGTGTCGATCTGCACATAGCCAAGATGCGCGACGGCCTCGGCGACAGCGGCGGCGCCCTCGCCAAACGGCACGCGCTCGTCAAGCCGCTGCGCCCGCAACCAGATGCGACGGGCGGTAACGGTGCTCAAGGCGACGGGGTCAGCGGCAGGGCGGGGCATGCGCAAACCTAGCGCGGATGGCCTTCGATGAGAACGCCGTCATTGCGGAGCGCGTGCGCATGTCCGCGCGCGTGAACCCGGAATCCCGACAGGTTCATTACCGCCAACACCAAGCAACGAAGAGGTGGATGCATTTCGTCATTCCGGGCTCATGCCGGCCGCTGCGCGGCCCGGCCTGCCCCGGAATGACGAGTTAGTAGCTCATCGCCACTCACGGATATCGACAAAATGCCCGGCGATCGCGGCGGCGGCGGCCATCGCCGGCGACACCAGATGGGTGCGGCCCTTGTGACCCTGGCGGCCTTCGAAATTGCGGTTCGAGGTGGCGGCGCAGCGTTCTTCCGGCATCAGCTTGTCGGGGTTCATCGCCAGGCACATCGAGCAGCCCGGTTCGCGCCATTCGAAGCCGGCGGCCAGGAAAATCTTGTCGAGACCTTCGGCTTCCGCCTGCTCCTTGACCAGCCCGGAGCCCGGCACGATCATCGCGCTGACATGACCGCTGACGGTCTTGCCTTCGACCACCTTGGCGGCGGCGCGCAAATCCTCGATGCGACCGTTGGTGCACGATCCGATGAACACGCGATCGAGCTTGATGTCGGTGATTTTGGTGCCGGCGGTGAGCCCCATATAGGCCAGCGCGCGTTCCTTCGAGAGCCGCTTGGCCTCGTCGGCGATATCGACGGGATTCGGCACGATGCCCGCGATCGACACGACGTCCTCCGGAGACGTCCCCCAGGTGACGATCGGCGGCAGCGCGGCAGCGTCGAGGCGGATTTCGTGATCGAACAACGCGCCTTCGTCGGAACGCAGCGTCTCCCAGTAGCGCTGCGCCTCGTCCCACATCTCACCCTTCGGCGACATCGGACGTCCCTTGAGAAATTCATAGGCCTTGGCATCGGGCGCGATCAGGCCGGCGCGGGCACCGCCCTCGATCGACATGTTGCAGACCGTCATGCGGCCTTCCATCGACAGCGCGCGGATCGCTTCGCCGGCATATTCGATCACATAGCCGGTGCCGCCGGCGGTACCGATCTCGCCGATGATCGCCAGAATGATGTCCTTGCCGGTGACGCCGTCGGGCAGAATGCCGTCGACGGTCACACGCATGTTCTTGGCCTTTTTCTGGATCAGCGTCTGGGTTGCCAGCACGTGCTCGACTTCCGAGGTGCCGATGCCATGCGCCAGCGCGCCGAACGCGCCATGCGTCGAAGTATGGCTGTCGCCACACACGATGGTGGTGCCGGGCAGCGTAAAGCCCTGCTCGGGGCCGATGACGTGGACGATGCCCTGGCGCTTGTCGAACTCATTGTAATATTCGATGCCGAATTCGCGGACATTCTGGGCCAGGGTCGCGATTTGCTCGGTGCTCTCGGGGTCCGGATTGGGTTTGCTCCGGTCGGTGGTGGGCACGTTGTGGTCGACGACCGCGAGCGTCTTCTCTGGTGCATGGACCTTGCGGCTGGCGACGCGCAATCCTTCGAAGGCCTGCGGCGAGGTGACTTCGTGCACCAGATGGCGATCGATATAGAGCAGGCAGGTGCCGTCATCGGCCTCGTGCACCAGGTGATCGTTCCAGATCTTGTCGTACAAGGTGGTCGGTTTGGTTGAAGCGGTTGTTGCATCGGTCATGGGATCAGGCCTTGAGGGAGATGAAGCCGGAGGGCGCGCCGCGAAGGGATGATTGCCGGGACGCGGCGGAAGCGCAGCAGGGAAACAGCTAGACGGGCAGCGTCAGAGCTTTCGAAGCTCGGCTGCGACCCCTGTCGTGAAACGGCCGAAGAAGCGACCCGGCAGACGGCAGTGATCGTCGATCACGATGCGGGCCATGGTCCTGTATCGATCTGAGAACATGACAGCCATATAGCACCCGCGTGAGACTTCGCCAATGCACCGTTGTCGAGGCCTGTCGGGGCGTTATTGTTAGCTAATACCAACGCAAAAACGCCGCTCCCTTTTGGGGAACGGCGTTTTTGTTATTGTCTGACATCGTGAAGCTTTGAGATCTTTGTCCTTTGCAGGCCTGGCAGCGACCTACTCTCCCAGGGCTTAAGCCATAGTACCATTGGCGCTGAGGAGTTTAACGGCCGAGTTCGGGATGGGATCGGGTTGAAGCTCCTCGCTAGAACCACCAGGCCGGCGAAGGAC
>JACMOT010000090.1 GCA_014377915.1 Tardiphaga sp. | reverse complement strand
CAACGTCATGGACGGCGTTCGCCCGGTGGCGATCATGATGGATCGCTTCAACGCCATCTCCGCCGAAATGGCCGACCCCAAGGACGACACCGACTTTGACAAGTTGATGGAGGAAATGGGCGAGCTGCAGGAAAAGATCGACACCGTCGATGGCTGGACGCTCGACAACCAGCTTGAAATCGCCATGGATGCGCTGCGCTGCCCGCCGGCCGATGCTAGCGTCGACAATCTGTCGGGCGGTGAAAAGCGCCGCGTCGCGCTGTGCAAGCTACTGCTTGAAAAGCCCGATATCCTGCTGCTCGATGAACCGACCAACCACCTTGATGCCGAATCCGTCCAGTGGCTCGAAAATCATCTCAAGGAATACAAGGGGATGGCGATCCTCGTCACCCATGATCGCTACTTCCTCGACAATGTCGTGAAGTGGGTGCTCGAACTCGATCGTGGCCGCGCCATTCCGTTCGAAGGCAATTATTCCGACTGGCTGGAGGCCAAATCAAAGCGCATGGCGCAGGAAGACCGCGAAGACGAAAGCCGCGAAAAGGCCATCAAGGACGAACTCCAGTGGATCCGCTCGTCGGCCAAGGCCCGCCAGACCAAGTCCAAGGCGCGCATCAAGGCGTTCGATGAACTGGTGGAAAAACAGGCGAACCGCCGGCTCGGCAGCGCCCAGATCCTTATCCAGATCCCCGAACGGCTGGGCAATACCGTCATCGAAGCGAACAATTTGTCGAAATCATATGGCGACAAGCTATTGTTCGAAAACCTCAGCTTCAGCCTGCCGCCGGGCGGCATCGTCGGCATCATCGGGCCGAACGGCGCCGGCAAGACGACGCTGTTTCGCATGATCACCGGCCAGGAAACCCCCGATGATGGCAGCATCCGCATCGGCGACACGGTGAAACTCGCCTATGTCGACCAAAGCCGCGACACGCTGGCGGCCGGCAAAAACGTCTGGGAAGAAATCAGCCAGGGGCAGGACAAATTCTACTTCGGCAAGAATGAAGTCCTGACCCGCGCCTATGTCGGCGCCTTCAACTTCAAGGGCGCCGACCAGCAGAAAAAGGTCGGCCAGCTTTCGGGCGGTGAACGCAACCGCGTCCATCTGGCCAAAATGCTGGTCAAGGGCGGCAACGTCCTGCTGCTCGATGAACCAACCAACGATCTCGACGTCGAAACCCTGCGCGCGCTTGAGGAAGCCCTTGAAAGCTTCGCCGGCTGCGCCGTGGTCATCAGCCATGACCGCTTCTTCCTCGATCGACTGGCGACGCATATCTTGGCGTTCGAAGGCAACAGCCATGTCGAATGGTTCGAAGGCAATTTCGAAGCGTATGAAGAAGACAAGCGCCGCCGCCTGGGCGATGCGGCGGATCGGCCGCATGCGCTGACGTACAAGAAGCTGACGCGGTAAGTCGCAGCGCGGCTGCGAGCAAGCGCAGCTTGTGCGCGGACTCGCGCAAGGACGGCCAGCGGGGCGGCGAGGCCTTCCCCCGCTGAACCCGTCTGACGTCAGGACGCGGCTTTGCCGCGGCCCGGCCAAGCAAAAGCGCCTCCGGCAGGCAGGGGGCTCGCCCCCTGCACCCCTTTGAAACGACCGCTCCCGACCCAATTGTCGCCATTCACCGCCTCGCCTGCGAACGGCCGCTTCGCAGAGTTCCGGACGTTCCGATCAACCTGTTCGAGATTAACTCAGGAGTTGGCTCCTCCCGCGAAGTCGGCGCTGTTCAGTCCAGAAACGGGGAGCACGTCACCCAAGAGCCTGCCTCTGATCGATCGCGGAAGAAAATCAGGGGGTCAGGTTAACGCGGGCCCTTGGCAGTGATGGCGGCGGATTTATCGGCAGCAGGATCGTGAAATCGGCGCCGCCCAGCACCGACCGCCTATAATTCAGCTTTCCGCCGTTCGCTTCCGCGATTGTCCGGCAGATCGAAAGGCCGATCCCCAGGCCGTGCGCCTTGCTCGTTTCAAAAGGTTCGAACAAGCGCGCGACCATCGCCTCGGCCACGCCCGGGCCTGAATCATTGACGGCAAAGGCGCAATGATCGCCGACCAGCAATGTCGAAACGACGATTTTGCGAACGGGCTGCCCTGCCACAGCCTCGACGGCATTGCGCAGCAGGTTGATGAGGATCTGCTGCACTTGGATAGCGTGGGCGTGAAGGGTTGTAACCGCCGGGTCAAGGTCGATGACGACATCGATGCTCAATTCGCGCGCGTTGATCAGCGCGATGCTGCACGCATCATGGACAAGCGAGCCAGCTGACACGGCGCCGTGGCCTTCGCCGCCGCGCGACACCTGTTGGCGCACCCGACGAATGATCTCGCTGGCGCGCAGCGCACAATCCTCGGCGCTGCGCATCGCGTCGGCGATCTGATCCAACGCCGGTTCGGCGGTGCGGCTGAGCAAGCGGCGGCTGCCGCCGATATAATTGATCACCGCCGCTAGCGGCTGGTTCAATTCATGCGCCAGCGTCGATGCCATGGTGCCCATCGCGTTCAACCGCGACATATGGATCATTTCGGCCTGCATCTGTTGCAGCTGCTGTTCGGCAAGCACTACGGCATCGACATTTTCGAGCGTGCCGTACCAGCCGATGATTTTGCCATCGTCGCCGCGCCGCTGCGCCGCGCGCAGCCGCCACCACTTAAAATTGCCCGCCGCGTCTGCGAACCGGCAGGTAAAGTCCGCCCCCGCGCCGTCGCTGACTCGCGCGGCCCAACTGGCTCTGCCTTCGGCCTGGTCATCGGGGTGCATGATCGCCATCAGACCGTCGCCGAGCAGCGTGACCACCGGCACGCCTGTCAACGCCGTCCAGCGCGGTCCGATGCCCGTGAGCTTGCCCTGCGCATCCGCTGTCACGATGATCTGTTCGCCAAGCTCGATCGTGTATCGATAAAGCTCCTCGGTTTCGCGCAGCCGTTCACTGGCGAGTCTCAGTTCGTCGATATCCTCCATCGTGCCATACCAACGCACGGCGGTGCCCGATTCGTCGTGGTACGGCCGGGCGCGTGATCGCCACCAGCGATACCGACCGTCACTGTCGCTGATGCGATAGGTGCATTCGAAATTGTCGAACTCCCTTGCCGAAAGCAGCGCATTGACCAGCATTTCAAGGTCGTCGGGGTGGCAGAGGCTGGTAGGCATGGTGCCGACAATATCGGCAACGGCGATGCCTGTCGCCGCAGTGACTTCTTCGTCCATGCTCAAGATATTGGCATTCAAATCCGCGGTATAGGTCAGCAGCTTGCTCAATCCGATGCACAAGCGATGCCGGTTTTCACTCTCGCGCAGCTTTTCCTCGGCGCGTCGCAACTCGTCGACATCCTCCAGCGTGCCGAACCAGCGCAATATCCTGCCATCGGCGTCGCGAAATGCCACGGCGCGCGATCGCCACCAGCGATAGGTGCCGTCGCGATTGTCCATCAAGCTTGTCTGGTCATAGTGGCCGGTCATGCGTGCTTCGGCCCGTGCCGCCTGAATGATGGGCAAATGGTCCGGATGCCAGATGAAATCGGATCCTTTCGCGCCGATCTTCTCGATCGCGACGCCGCTCGCCGCCGGCGCAATATTGTCCATCTTGACGATTCCCGTCTCGGCATCGACGGTATAGGTCACCAGATTGCTCAATTGAACCGCAAACCGGTACCGTTCCTCGCTCTCGCGCAGCTTTTCCTCCGCCTGATAGAGTTCGTCGACGTCCTCCATCATGCCATGCCAGTGAACGGCCTCGCCATGTTCGTTGTAGAACGGCGCCGCGCGACCACGCCACCAGCGGAAACTGCCATCGGCGTAACGCAGGCGGACCCGGAAATCGGCAAGTGTGCGGTCCCTTACGGCATTAGTCCCGGCGATGTTCAACGTCTCGGCGTCGTCAGGATGGACGCGCTCCGCTTCGGTCAGCGCCAGCCAGTCGACGCGGGCGATCCCCAGCCGATCCGACAGCCCCTCGCTGACGTTCGTGATCCGGCCGTCCGCCCCGGCCACCCAGGCGATCTGGCCGCTCAATTCCACCGAAAGCCGATACAGTTCCTCGCTCGCCTTCAGCGCGTCGCGCGCCAGCACGAGCTCGTTGACATCGTCAAACGTGCCGAACCACCGGGTTACTTCGCCATCGGCGCCGAGCAATGGCGCGTAACGGCCGCGCCACCAGCGAAAACTGCCGTCGTGGCAGCGCATTCGGAACTGATAATCTGCCGAACAGCGCCGGTGCATCGCGTCGCCGTGCATCGCTGCAAGCCAGCCGAGATCGTCGGGATGGACCCGTTCTGCGCTTGTCATTGCCAACCAGGCATCGCGTGCGATCCCCAACTTGTCGAACAGACCTTCGCCAACGACATCGATCTTGCCGTCTGCATGCGCCGACCAAGCGATCTGGTCGCTCAATTCGATCGAAAGCCGATGAATTTCCTCGCTGGATTTCAGGGCTTCGCGTGCTCGTAACAACTGGTCGACATCTTCCATCGTGCCGAACCAGCCGATGATGCGACCATCGGCGCTCCACCGCGGTGCCGAACGCAGCCGCCACCATTTATAGTCTGTATCGGCTTGGCGAATACGGACTGTCTGATCAAAACGATGCGTCTCCAACGCGTCGTCGCGCGCACGCTCAAGCCGCGGCAGATCGTCGGGATGGCAGATTCCATCGGGTGCATTGGCGAGAATTTCGGCCATCGAAAAGCCGGTGATCCGGCAGATGGGATCATCGACGCTATCGAGCACGCCATTGCCATCGAGCGTAAAGGTGATCAGGTGGCCAAGCGCAATCGAAGCGCGGTGCCGAAGTTCGCTCTCGCGCAGCCGCTCTTCAGCGCGCTTCAGTTCGTCGATGTCCTCGAATGACCCGTACCACCGGATCACGCGACCGGCATCGTCGCGGTCTGCCGCCGCCCGCATTCGCCAAAAGTGGTAGTGTCCGTCGGCGTGACAAATCCGAAACTGGCAATCCAGTTGCAGCCCGGTGCGGGCCGTTTTGAACCGCGCCGCCCGCAACGGCCGCACGTCTTCGACGTGGACCAGCCGTTCCGCCCACCCCAGCCCGCGCATATCGTCCCGGCACCATCCGGTCTTTTCGAAAAAGCGGTCGGGCATGGTTTCGATCTGCCCGTCCGGCGTTGCAGTCCAGGCGATAAGGTCGCTGAGCGCAGTTGAATGGCGGTGCAGCGCTTCGCTGGCGCTCAGCCGGTCCTGCGCCACTTTGCGGTCATTGATGTCGGCGAGCGTGCCGTTCCACCGCAGCACGTTGCCCTGGTCATCCACCACCGGCCTTGCGCGCAGGTGCAACCAGCGATGGCTGCCATCAGCGACACGGACCCGATATTGATAATCGAGCGGCTTGCCCGTGTGCAAAGACTCGATCTGGGCGGCGCGAATGCGATCGCGATCATTGGGGTGGACGTTTCTCTTGTCCGAATGAATCGACAGTTTTTGGGTGCGTGGATACCCCGTCATGACAAAAAATCTGTCGTCGATCCTTGTCACCTGACCGGCGGCATCGGCGGTGAACAGGATGAGATCGCTCATCTCGATCACCGCCCGATTGCGTTCGTCACTTTCGCTCAACCTGTTGCTGGCGATCGAACAGACGTTGAGCGCCGCTGCGAGTTCTGCGGTCCGCTGCTCGACCCGCGCTTCGAACGTTTCGGCAAGCTTGCGGGCCGCCAGTTCTGCGGCTTCGCTGCTTTCGACATATTGCCGGCAACGGCGTTGACCACGCCGAACCGAGAGCGCCGCGCGCGCAAGATTGACGGCGTTTCGCGTGTCTTGTGGCGATTCGACCGAGACCAGAATGGTCATTTCTTCCAGT
>JACMOT010000089.1 GCA_014377915.1 Tardiphaga sp. | reverse complement strand
TATTACGGCCTCGGCGTCACCGAGCACAGCCAGGGCTCGACCACGGTGATCGCGATCGCCAATCTCGCGATGGCCACCGGCAATATCGGCCGTCCCGGCGTCGGCGTGAACCCGCTGCGCGGCCAGAACAATGTGCAGGGCGCCTGCGACATGGGCTCGTTCCCGCACGAACTGCCGGGCTATCGCCACATCTCCGGCGATGTGGTGCGCGAGCAGTTCGAGGCGATGTGGAACGTCAAGCTTAACGATGAGCCTGGCCTGCGCATCCCCAACATGTTCGACGCCGCGATGGAAGGCACCTTCATGGGCCTCTACGTGCAGGGCGAAGACATCCTGCAGTCCGATCCCAACACCAAGCATGTGGTCGCCGCTTTGTCGTCGATGGAATGTGTCATCGTCCACGACCTGTTCCTCAACGAGACCGCCAATTATGCCCATGTGTTCTTCCCGGGCTCGACCTTCCTGGAGAAGAACGGCACCTTCACCAATGCCGAACGCCGCATCCAGCGCGTCCGAAAAGTGATGGCGCCGAAGAATGGCCTGGAGGACTGGGAAGTCACGCTCGGCTTCGCCAAGGCGCTGGGCTACGAGATGCACTACAACCACCCGTCCGAGATCATGGACGAGATCGCGCTGCTGACCCCGACCTTCCAGGGCGTGTCCTACGCCAAGCTGGAGGAAATCGGCTCGGTGCAGTGGCCGTGCAACGAGAAGCAGCCGCTCGGTACGCCTATCATGCACATCGACGGTTTCGTGCGCGGCAAGGGCAAGTTCATGCTCACGGAATATGTACCGACCGACGAGCGCACCGGGCCGCGCTTCCCGCTGCTGCTCACCACCGGCCGTATCCTCAGCCAGTACAATGTCGGGGCCCAGACGCGGCGCACCGCCAATGTCGTCTGGCATGAAGAGGACCGGCTCGAGATGCATCCGCATGACGCCGAGCAGCGCGGCGTGCGCGACGGCGACTGGTGCCGGCTGGTCAGCCGCGCCGGCGAGACCACGTTGCGCGCCCTGCTCACCGAGCGCGTCGCGCCCGGCGTCGTCTACACCACCTTCCACCACCCGACCACGCAGGCCAACGTCATCACCACCGAGTTCTCGGACTGGGCCACCAACTGCCCGGAATACAAGGTGACGGCGGTGCAGATATCGCCCTCGAACGGGCCGTCGGAATGGCAGAAGGAATATGATGAGCAGGCGCGGCAATCGCGCCGCATCGCGATGCCGGTGGTGGAAGCCGCGGAGTAGCGATGTCCGATCCGGTCCGCTCGGTTTCACGCACGATCTGGCGCCGCGATGGCGCCAGCGCGGGCTTGCGCGCGGTGCCGGAAGAGACCGCGCTGGCGATCACCTATAATGGCGGCACCTATGCCGTGATGATGGGGACGCCGGCCGAGCTGCGCGATTTCGCTGTTGGCTTCAGCCTCAGCGAGGGTGTGGTGAAATCGGTCGACGAGATCCTGTCGTTCGAGGCGGTCGAATTCGACGATGGAATCGAGCTGCGGATGTGGCTGGCGACGGACACCGCGGAGAACATCAGCGCGCGGCGCCGGCAGATCGCCGGCCCCACCGGCTGCGGGCTGTGCGGGATCGATTCGATCGCCGAGGCGGTGAAGCCGGCGGCGATCGTGGGATCGGGCAGGGCGTTCGCACCCGAACAGATCATGGCGGCGATGGCGTCCCTGGCGCCGCTGCAGAAGATCAATATCGAGACCCGCGCCGTCCATGCGGCGGCGTTCTGGACGCGGGGGGGGGGCATCGTCTGGCTGCGCGAGGATGTCGGCCGCCACAACGCGCTCGACAAGCTGGCCGGCGCGCTGGCGCAGGGCAGGGTTGATGCCAATGAGGGAATGGTGCTGCTCACCAGCCGCGTCTCCGTCGAGATGGTGCAGAAGACCGCCGCGATCGGCGCCACCTTGATGGTCTCGGTGTCCGCGCCGACGGCGCTCGCCATCCGCCTCGCCGAGGCCGCCAATATCACGCTGGTGGCGATCGCGCGCGCCGACGGTTTTGAAATTTTCACGCATCCGCACCGCGTCATGTCCGACGCGCAGGCGCAGGGAATCGACCATGCACACATCGACGTCGCCTGACCGGCTGATCTACATGGCCAACCAGATTGGCACCTTCTTCAATAGCCAGGGTCAGACCAAGGCGGTTCCGGGGATCACCGAGCACATCCGCAAATTCTGGGATCCGCGGATGCGCAAGCAGATCCTGGCGCATCTGGAAGCCGGCGGCGAAGGCCTCGATCCCAACGTCCGCGACGCGCTCAGGGCGATGAAGAACTAGAGCATGATGACTTTATGTTAGTTCAAATCACTCACCCCGTCATTGCGAGGAGCCCTTGCGACGAAGCAATCCAGTTCTTGCGGAGCTCGTGGCTCTGGATTGCCGCGTCGCTTCGCTCCTCGCAATGACGGGGGGGATGGGACACCGATTCATCTTTAGGTCATCAGACTCTAGGGCTCGATATTGTCGTTCCGGGTTCGCTCGCCGCTCACGCGGCTCTCGCCCCGCAACGACCACTGTGCGGCTCCCCGGTCCGGATATTGCATACACTTCGCTTTCGGCCGTGAGATGGCCCGCCACCCCATGGGGGGCGTGAATGGAGTGTCTGATGAACAAGTCTGTGCGGTGGTCGCGTGTTGTGGCAGGTGCCCTGGCGAGTGTGCTGGTGTCGTGTGCCGCCCAGGCCGACAGCTTCCCGTCCAAAATGATCCGGGCCACCATCCCGTTTGGCGCTGGCAGCGCCACCGACGTGGTGCCGCGGCTGGTGTTCGAGCGCATCGGCGCCGAATTCGGCCAGCCGATTGTGGTGGAGAACCGCGTCGGCGGGGGCGGTTCGGTGGGGGCCGGCGCGGTCGCCAAGGCCGAGCCCGACGGCTATGCGATCCTGGCGCATTCCTCCGCGATCGCCATCACGCCGGCGATCTTCCCCAATTTGCCCTATGACACCAGCCGCGACCTCTCGGCGGTGTTGATGATCGGGTCGAGCGCCAATGTGATGATCGTGCCGACCTCGCGCTCGTGGAAGACGATCCAGGATTTCCTGGTCGACGCCCGCGCCAAGGGCTCGCAGATCAATTTCGGCTCGGTGGGCATTGGCAGCAACGTGCATATCAGCGCCGAGAAATTCCGCGCTGCCGCCGGCTTCGAAGCCACCCACGTGCCGTATCGCGGCGGCCCGGAAGTGATCGCCGACATTCTCGGCGGCCGCATCGACTTCTATTTCTGCCCGCTCTCCACCGCCCTGCCGCTGATCCGCGGAGGTCAGGTGCGGGCGCTGGGGGTGTGTTTGGCCACCCGCGCGTCGGACCTGCCGGACGTGCCGACCCCGGCCGAGGCCGGCGCCCCCGGCGGCGACAGCTCGAGCTGGTTCGCGCTGTTTGTGCCGGCGAAGACGCCGCGCGACATCGTCGACAAATGGCATGCCGCCGGCACCAAGGTGCTGGCCGCGCCGGACATGCAGGCCAGCCTGAAGCGGCTCGGCGTCGGGCCAATGCCGATGCAGCCGGCCGAGATCGACGCCATGGTGGCCAAGGAAATCGCCGCCAACATGCTGGTGCTGAAGGACGTGAAGTAGCGCGATGGCGGCTCCTCGTCCTTGCGAGTTCGGCACCGGCCTTTTTTGGCCGATCCTGAGATATGAAAGATAGGGTTCGTGTCCCGGACCCGGTGCGGCATTCTCAGGCGATGCCCTTGCATCGCCGTTATGCCGCTCCGCAGAACCGGGACCGCATCAGGCGACCGCGTTTCTGGCGGTCCCGGCTCCGCGGCG
>JACMOT010000088.1 GCA_014377915.1 Tardiphaga sp. | reverse complement strand
GGCGGCGCACAGCAGCGCGATGCCGCGGCCGATGCCGCGCCCGGCGCCGGTGACGACGATGACTTTATCCTGCAGTGATTTGGTGTCGGCCATGCTGGTTTCCTGTGGTGTGGGTTTGGTACGCAGGTTCAGTTCGTCATTGCGAGGAGCCTTGCGTCGAAGCAATCCAGACTTCCCATGTGGAAGCTCCGCACTGGATTGCTTCGTCGCTTCGCTCCTCGCAATGACGGGGGAGAGAGTTGCGCGCTAGTTTTCGTTGGTAAAGATCACCGTGCCCGACGCGGCGAACATGCCGCCGACACCGTGGCAGACCGAGATCTTCGCCCCCGGCACCTGGGCGGGCGCAATGCCGCGCATCTGCCGCACGCTCTCCTGCAGCGCATACATGCCGTACATGCCGGAATGCATGTAGCTGAGCCCGCCGCCATTGGTATTCATCGGCAGTCTGCCGCCGGCGCGGGTGTGGCCGTCGGCGATGAATTTTCCGGTTTCCTCGTGTGGCATGAAGCCGAGATCGCCGAGACCATACAACGGCAGATGCGCGAAGGCGTCGTAGATCATCAGGTGATCGACGTCGCTATGCGCGATGCCGGCCTCGCGGAACGCGGTCGGCCCCGCGACGGTGAAGGCGCGCGAAGAGTCGAAGCTCTTCATCTGGCTGACCATCGGCGTCTCCACGCTCTCGCCGGTGCCGAGAATGTACACGGGCTTGTGCGGAAAATCCTTCGCCCGCTCGGCCGAGGTCATGATCAGCGCGCCGCCGCCATCGGTGACGAGGCAGCATTGCAGGATGCGGAACGGATAGGCGATCATCTTCGAGTTGAGCACGTCCTCGACGGTGATCGGCGCCTTCATCGTGGCGCGCGGGTTCTTCGCCGCCCATTCGCGCTGCACCACCGCGACCGAGGCGATCTGCTCATGGGTGATGCCATGCGTCTTCATGTAGCGCAGCACCGGGATGGGAAACATGCTCGGTGGGCCATAGACGCCGAACGGCGCCTCGAACTGGCCCTGCAGGCTGTCGGCGGGAATCGAGCGCGGCGCCTTGCCGATCATCGACTTGCCGCTTTCGGCATGGGTGATCAGCACGGTCTTGCAGAGGCCGGCCTCGATCGCCGCGGCGGCGTGGCGGACATGCAGCATGAACGAGCAGCCGCCGACCGAGGTGCCATCGACCCAGGTGGGCGTGATGCCGAGATAATGCGCGATCTGCTGCGGCGTTTCCACCGCGGTGGCGATGCCGTCGATGTCCGACAGCTTCAGGCCGGCATCGGCGATCGCGTTGAGGGCGGCGTCCGCGTGGAGCTGCAACTGCGACATGTTGGGGATGACGCCAAGCTCGGTGGTCTCGGCGGCGCCGACGACGGCGACTGCGTTTCTGCGCATGGAATTAAGCCTTCGCCGGACGGAATTGAGCCAAAGTGATCTGGTCGTCGAGTTTTTCGAATACGACTTCGAGCTTCATGTCGAGCACCAGCGCCTCGGGCGTCTGCGGACAATCGAGGATGTTGCTCATCAGCCGCGGGCCTTCCTCGAGTTCGACCACCGCAATCGCGTAAGGCGGCGTGAAGCCGGGCGCGGCGGGGCGGTGGTTGATGACGTAGGAGTACAGCGTGGCCTTGCCGGACGCCTTGAACACGGAGACTTTTCGCGAGGCGCAGGCCGGGCAGAACGGACGCGGCGGAAAATACACATTGGCGCATTCGTCGCAGCGCTGCAGCCGCAATTCGTTCGATTGTGTGCCGTCCCAGAAGTGCCGGGTCTCGGGGGTAGGTTTTGGGCGCGCACGCGCGGCTTCGGCCATCTGGTGTTCTCTCCCTGCGCGAGGACGTCCGCCCCGCTGATTGTGTCTTGATGGACATTCCACGTTCCCGGGTCAACGGTCCAGCGCCGCGGCTGCATGGCCGTATCTGCTCACCGGGCAGCACAGCCGCGCCGCGCTTGTGCCGCTGTGACCTCACGGAGTAGGTTGTCGCAAAATCAGGGGAAACAAACATGCGAAGATCAACTTGCGCAGCATAAGGATCGGCTCGGGCGCCGGCTATTCCGGCGATCGCATCGAGCCCGCGGTCGAACTCGCCGAACGTGGCGACATCCAGTATCTGGTATTCGAATGCCTCGGCGAACGCACCGTGGCGCTGGCGCAGCAGGCGCGGATGAAGGATTCCGATGGCGGATTCGATCCGCTGCTCGAGGATCGCATGCGCGCGGTGCTGCCGATCTGCGCCGTCAAGGGGATCAAGCTGGTCACCAATATGGGCGCCGCGAATCCGTTGGCCGCGGCGCGCAAGACCGCCGAGATCGCCAAGGCGCTCGGGCTGTCGCTGAAGATCGCGGCGGTGATCGGCGATGATGTGCTGGACGCCTGCAAGGATGGCGACCTGCCATTCATGGAAATCGACGGCACCATGAAACAGCTCGGCAACCGGGTGCTGTCGGCCAATGCCTATCTCGGCGCCGCACCGATGGCCGAGGCTTTGAGCGCCGGCGCCGACGTGGTCATCACCGGCCGCGCTTCCGATCCCGCGCTGTTTCTGGCACCGATGATCCATGCCTTCGGCTGGGCGATGGACGACTGGAATCTGCTCGGTCAGGGCACCGTCGCCGGCCATCTCTTGGAATGCGCGGGGCAGGTCACCGGCGGCTATTTCGCCGATCCGGGGTTCAAGGACGTCCCCGGTCTGGCGCGGCTCGGCTTTCCGATCGGCGAAGTCGGCGAAGACGGCTCGCTGGTCATCACAAAAGTGGCCGGCTCCGGCGGCGCCGTGACGGCGGCCACCTGCAAGGAACAGTTGCTCTACGAGGTGCACGATCCCGAACGCTACATCCAGCCCGATGTGATCGCGGATTTTTCACAGGTGAAGATCGAGCAGCTCGCGCCCGATCGTGTCAGGGTCAGCGGCGGCCGCGGCACCGCGCGTCCGGAGACGCTGAAGGTCTCGGTCGGCTACATCGACGGCTATATCGGCGAGGGGCAGATTTCCTATGCCGGCCCTGGCGCGGTCGCGCGCGGGCGCCTCGCGCTCGAGATCGTCCGCGAGCGGATGCGGTTGACCAAAGTTGCGACCAGCGAAACGCGTTTCGAACTGATCGGCATCGATTCGCTACATGGCGAGACGCTGTCAGTCCGCGCGGGCGACCCCTACGAGGTCCGCGTCCGCGTCACCGGCCGCACCGAGAGCCTGCGCGAGGCGGTGCGGATCGGCAACGAGGTCGAGACGCTCTACACCAACGGCCCCGCGGCCGGCGGCGGCGTCACCAAATCGGCGCGCGACGTGGTGGCAGTGGCCTCGGTGCTGCTACCGCGCGCGCTCGCCACACCCTCGGTCCAGTTCGTGGAGGCGGCATCATGAGACTGCGCGACATCGCCCATTCCCGCACCGGCGACAAGGGCAACATCTCCAACATCTCGGTGATCGCCTTCGACGAAAAACACTATCCGCTGCTGCTGGCGCAGGTGACGCCAGAGCGGGTCAAGGCGCTGTTTGCCGGCATTGTCGAGGGCTCCGTGGTCCGTTATGAACTGCCGGCCATCGCCGCCCTGAACTTCGTAATGGACCAGGCGCTGGGCGGCGGCGTGACTCGGTCGCTGGCGCTTGATGCGCATGGCAAATCACTGAGCTCCGCGCTGCTTGATCTGGAAATCGACGGCGGTTTCGGCGATACCCGGTCGGCGCCGTGACCGACCAGCTCGGTCGGGCCTGAAACAGGACATTGCGACATGATTCAGCCGACCCTCGCCAGCCTTGCCGACGATCTCGCCGCCGGCCGCACCACCTCCCGCACGCTTGTCGAGGAATGTCTGGCCAGGATTGCCGATCCGCACGGCGAGGGCGTGCGCGCCTTTCTCCGGGTTGATAAGGCGGCCGCGCTGGCCGCCGCCGACGCGATGGATCAGCTTCGCTCCGTGAACGCCGCGCCGTCGCGCTTTGCCGGCATCCCGATCTCGATCAAGGACCTGTTCGACATCAAGGGCCAGGTCAGCCGCGCCGGTTCGCGCGCGCTGGAGGATTCCGCGCCCGCGGAGGCCGATGCAACGGCGGTGGCGCGGCTGCGCGGCGCCGGCTTCGTGGTGATCGGACGCACCAACATGGTGGAATTCGCCTATTCCGGCATCGGCACCAACCCGCATTACGGCACGCCGAAGAGTTCGTGGCAGCGTGAGATCGGCCATGTGCCGGGCGGCTCGTCCTCGGGCGCCGCGGTGTCCGTCGTCGATGGCATGGCGCATGGCGCGCTCGGCACCGACACCGGTGGCTCCTGCCGGATTCCGGCGGCGTTCAACGGCATTGTCGGCTTCAAGCCGACGCAGCGCCGCGTGCCGCTCGACGGCGCGGTGCCGCTGTCGTTCACGCTCGACAGCATCGGGCCATTGGCCCGCACGGTGGAATGCTGCGCGGTGATGGATTCCGTGCTGGCCAACGAGACCTGGGTGCCGCTGGTGCCGCGCCCGATCAAGGGCATGCGGCTGGCGGTGCCGACCACGCTGGCGATGGACGATCTCGAGCCGATCGTCGCCGACGCCTTCGAGCGTGCGCTGAAGAAGCTGGCCGAGCAGGGGGCGCTGATCGAGCGCATCGCGGTGCCTGAATTTCTCGACATCGGGCCGATGAGCGTCAAGGGCGGTTTTACCGCGGCCGAAAGCTATGCCTGGCACCGCTATCTGATCTCCAGCAAGGGCGACATCTACGACCCCCGTGTCTCGGTCCGCATCCTGCGCGGCGAGGCCATCAGCGCCGCCGACTATATCGACCTGCTGCCGGCGCGGCGCTCGCTGATCGCCCGCACCGAAGCCCGCATCGCGCCCTATGACGCGCTGGTGATGCCCACCGCCGCGATCACGCCGCCCCTCATCGCTGACATGGAGGACGACAAGGTGTTTGCGAAGGCCAACATCATGAGCCTGCGTAATTGCACGCTGATCAACATGATCGACGGCTGCGCCATCTCGCTGCCGATCCACCGCGACGGCGAGGCCCCGGTCGGCCTGATGCTGGCCGGCGCCGCCGGCTCCGACCGCCGCATCTTCGAACTCGCCGCCGGCATGGAAAATGCCGTTCGGGGGTGATGCAATCGCGGTAGCCCTTGCTTCACCTCTCCCCGATGGGGAGAGGTCGGATTGCGAAGCAATCCGGGTGAGGGGACTGTGGGTTACCGATAGGCCTGTGCCCCTCACCCCAGCCCTCTCCCCAATGGGGAGAGGGGGCGAGAGGGCGGTGCCAGATTTCTAACTAGAGGACCATTCTCATGACCACCACCATCGCGTTGACGCTGGACGCCCGCGGCGCCACCACGCCGCTGACCGTCACTATCACCCAGGGCGTGATCGCCGGCTGGACCGGCCGTGATCCCGTCGCGCGTGATCATCACATCGCCGAACTCGCCGCGATCGGCATCGCGCCGCCGGCCTCGACGCCGATCTATTATCGCTGCGGCGCGCGCCGCTTCACCACCGACGGCGCGATCGAGTGCACCGGCGAGGAATCCTCCGGCGAGGTCGAATTCTGCCTGTTCGCGGCGGGCGGCAAGACCTATGTCGGGGTCGGCTCCGACCACACCGACCGCAAGGTCGAGACCTACAACATCACGGTGTCGAAGCAGATGTGCGACAAGCCCATCGCAGCCACGGTGTGGGACCTGGCCGAGGTCGAGGGCCATTGGGACCAGATCATCCTGCGCTCCTGGGCGACCATCGACGGCAGCCGCGTGCTGTACCAGGAAGGCACGCTGAGCGGCATGCTGCCGGTGGCCGAGCTGATCAGGCTCGGCTTCAACGCGGCCACGCTGCCCGAAGGCACCGCGATGTTTGGCGGCACCTTTGCCGCCAAGGGCGGCATCCGCCCGGCCGCGCGATTCGACTACGAGATCGAGGACCCCGTCCTGAAGCGCAGGATCGCCTCGGGCTACGACATCGTGACGCTGCCGGTGGTGGGGTGACTGCGTTCCCCGGATGCTGCGCAGCGCGGCGCGCTTGCGCCGTGGTGCGCTGCTGATCCGGGGTCCCGGTTCACTCAAGCAACCGGGATCCCGGATCTGCGGAGCGGCATCAGAATGCCGCACCGCATCCGGGAAACAGGCGCTGCTTCGGAAATCGGGTGGCTCACCCCCCGCGTTTTCGCCATCATGGCCGAACAGGCCATGGCATGATGATCGCGGCCGCGGTGACGGAGCGACGACATGGTATCTCTCGCAAGCAAAGCCACGCGCACCGATATCGTGCCGGCGCTTTCCGTGATGCCGCGCATCGCCGCGATCGACTGGCCGCGGATCAGCGCTGATCTCGACGCACGCGGCTGCGCGGTGCTCGAAAGCCTTCTCAGTCCCGGGGAATGCGCCGCCCTCGCGTCGCTGTACTCCGACGACCGCCGCTTCCGCAGCCGCGTCATCATGGGGCGCCACGGCTTTGGCCGCGGCGAGTACAAGTATTTTTCCTATCCGCTGCCCGACATCATCGCCGCCTTGCGCCCGGCGATCTATCCACCGCTGCGCGAGGTGGCCAATCGCTGGAACGAGGCGATGGGCCTCGCGATCCGCTACCCCGCCGAACATGGCGCGTTCCTGCAGCGCTGCCACGATGCCGGGCAGACCCGGCCGACGCCGTTACTGCTGCAATATGGCGAGGGCGACTATAATTGCCTGCATCAGGATCTATATGGCGAGCACGTGTTCCCACTGCAGGTGGCGATCCTGCTGTCGGAGCCGGGCAGCGATTTCACCGGTGGCGAATTCGTGCTGACCGAGCAGCGACCGCGCATGCAGTCGCGCCCCGAAGTGGTTTCGCTGCGCCGCGGCGACGCGGTGGTCTTTGCTGTGCATCACCGCCCGGTGCAGGGCACCCGCGGCGTCTATCGTGTTAATCTCCGCCATGGCGTCAGCCGGATCCGCTCCGGCCAGCGCCACACGCTGGGCGTGATCTTTCACGATGCGAATTGAAGGCGGCCATGACGGATCTGTTCGCCGGGATGACCGGTTTTCAGCCTGCGCTGGAGCGCATCGCCGACGGCGCGCTGCTGCTGCGCGGTTTTTTCGCGGCCACCGAACCCGAATTGATCGCCGATCTGCGCGCGATCGTGAAGCAGGCGCCGTTCCGCCACATGGTGACGCCCGGCGGGCATACGATGTCGGTGGCGATGACCAATTGCGGCGCCAAAGGCTGGGTCACGGATCGCCGCGGCTATCGCTATGACCATATCGATCCAGTGTCCGGCCAGCCGTGGCCGGCGATGCCGCCATCGTTTCGCGATCTCGCCAGGCGCGCGGCGGAGCAGGGCGGCTTCGACCATTTCGCGCCGCGGGCGTGCCTGATCAACCGCTATGTGCCCGGCGCCAAAATGTCGCTGCATCAGGACAAGGACGAGCTCGATCTCGGCGCGCCGATCGTCTCGGTGTCGCTCGGCCTGCCGGCGACGTTCCTGTTCGGAGGATTGCAGCGCGGCGAAACGCCGCGAAAATTCCGCCTCGACCATGGCGACATCGCGGTCTGGGGCGGGCCGTCGCGCCTCGCCTTTCACGGCGTCGCGCCGCTCGCCGACGGTGAGCATCCGCTGATGGGGCCGCAGCGCATCAATCTGACGTTCCGCAAAATAGTGTAGCGCGCTTCTGCCTATGCGCGGCTTGTGACGCCGTTCACCGAGATCGTTCCCCGAACGTAGCGCGGCCCTTCGTGCCGCACCGCGTCCGGCAAACGGTTAGGGCTTCGCCGGATGAATGAACGCCCACGGGCTGGTCTCGGAATCCCTGGGCACTTCGATGACAATCAGATAGGGCCCGCCATTGGCCAGTGCCTGTTCCAGCGCCGGGCGAAAATTGTCCGGCGAGGTGACGCGCGCAGCGCCGGCGCCGAAGGATTCTGCCAGGCGAACGAAATCCGGATTGACCAGGTCGGCGGCGACTACGCGGCCGTCGAACGCTTGCAACTGGTCGCGCCGCACATTGCCATAGGCATTGTTGTTGAACAGCAGTGTCACCACGCCGATCCCGTATTGCACGGCGGTGGCCAGCTCCTGAACCGCGAACATGAAGCCGCCATCGCCGGTGATGGCGACCACCGGCCGGTCGGGAAAAGCCACCTTGGCGCCGAGCGCGGTGGGAAAGCCGGAGCCCAGCGTGCCTTGATAGCCGGTGGTGAGGAAGGTGCGCGGCTGGTACACCGGAAAGCCGTACCAGGAGGCGAAGCCGACCTGCGACAATTCGTCGGTGACGATGGCGTTGTCCGGCAGTATTTCGCGCAAGATGTCGAGATAGGCCATCTGCGGCTGTACCGATTGAATCTCGTGCTTCGCCCTGGCCGAGGCGTCGCGGAGGCCCTGCCGGCGCCCGGTCGATTTGGTGAAACCGACCTTGCGCACCGCGGCGAGCAGCTCGCTGGTGCCCGCCTGCGCATCGGCGACCACCGCGACATCGGCATTGAAGCGGCGCATCTCGACGGCGTCGATGTCGATGCGAACCGATTGCTGGCCCTGCGGGCGATACGGCCAGCGCCACAGCGGCAATTCCATCCGCGTGCCGATGCCGATGATCAGGTCGGTCCGCGGCCACAGATGATACGCCGCCGCCATCGTCAGCCCGAGTTCATGGGCATTGCTGACAATGCCGCGGCCGGAGCGGAACGCGACCACCGGCGCGTCGATCAACTCGGCCAGTTCGAGGATTTCGCCCGATGCGTCGAAGGCGCCGGAGCCGACAAAGATCATCGGATTCTTGCTGGCACCGATCAGCGCGGCCGCGGCCTTGATGCGCGCGCTGTCGGGCGGTGGCGGCGGCAGCCGACCGAACGGCTGCGATGCGTTGACGTCCGCGCGCTGGGTAAAGATATCCCATGGCATTTCCAGCGCCACCGGGCCGCGGCGGCCGGACAGCATCTCCTGAAATGCGCGCGATACCTTGGCCGGGGCATCGCCGGGATGTTCGACGCGGTCGGCCCATTTCACGAAGCTGCGCAACGTCGCGAGCTGGTCCGGCATTTCGTGCAGATGGCCGCGGCCCTGGCCGAGGAAGGCGGTCGGCACCTGGCCGGTCAGGCACAGCACCGGCTCATTGCCGCCGAACGCGGTGAGCATCGCCGCCCCCGCATTGAGCACGCCGGGGCCGGGCACCACGCTGAACACGCCGGGTTTTCCCGAAGCGCGCGCATAGCCATAGGCCATGTAGCCGCAGGCCTGCTCGTGCCGGGCGCCGATCACGCGCAGATCAGCCTGGTGGAAGGCGTCGAACAGGCCGTAGATCTGCGCGCCGGGCAGGCCGAATACGGTATCGACGCCATGCGCGACCAGCCCCTGCGCGATGGCTTCGCCGCCGGTGAGTGCCGTCATGAGGTGGTCCGATCGTGGTGAGGTGAATTCATTCGTCAATGACACCATTGCGCAGCGTGCCGATGCCGTCGGCGGTGACCTCGATGACGTCGCCGGGGACCAGAAAACGCGGCGGATCGAAGCGGGCGCCGGCGCCGGTCGGCGTGCCCGTCACGATGATATCGCCCGGCATCAGCGTCGTGAAGGTCGAGATGTAGCTGAGCAGGTAGCGGAAGCCGAAGATCAGCCGGGACGTGCGGTCGTCCTGCCGCGGCTCGCCATTGACACAAGTGGTGAGACGAATGTCGGCGATCTGCGCTTCGTCGGTGTAGGGCACGATCCACGGCCCGAGGCTGCCAGTCGAGTCAAAATTCTTGCCCTGCGTAACATTGAATTTTGCATGCCGTACCCAGTCGCGAATGGTGCCTTCATTGCACAAGGTCAGCGCCGCGATGTGATCCAGCGCGTCGCGCTCGGCGATGTGGCGTCCGGCCTTGCCGATCACCAGCGCCACCTCGCCCTCGTAATCGAGCTGCGTCGACGCGCGCGGTCGCACCAACGGCGTGCCGTGGCCGACGAAGGACCGCGGCGTGCGCATGAACAGGCTGGGAAATCTGGGCGCCTCCTGGCCGTCTCTGTATTCGGCGTTGCGGTCCGGATAGTTGACGCCGACGCAGATGATCTTTTCCGGAGACGGGATCGGCGGCCGCAGGGTAACGTCCTCGAGCGCGAAGTCACCCGACAGGTTTTCCGCCGCGTCGGCCAGCCGGCGCAGCGCGCCGTGCTCGATCGCCTCGCGCAATGTCGGATAGTCCCGCGCATAGCGCGCCGATAGATCGACGGCGCCGCTCTCGGTGATGGCGCCGTATTTTTGCGCGCCGTTGACGGTGAAGGTGACGAGGCGGGGAAGGGGCATTGTTGTTTCAATCCGCAATGGTCACATCCGCAACGAATAACGGCTCGCGCACATCCTGCCCGGCGAAGCCGGAACCCTGTTCGAACCACGAGCGCGGCGCCGGCGCGCCCCACAGCGTTTGCCGCCGTGGATCGCGCAGCGACCAGCGCAGCGGCTCGTGGTCAGGGTCCATGGTCTGGTAGTCGCTCGAATAGAGTTCCAGGCGATGGCCGTCGGGATCGCGGACATACAGGAAGAAGGCGTTGGAGATGCCATGGCGGCCGGGGCCTCGCTCCATATTGGCGAGATAGCCTGATGACGCCATCACGTCGCAGAGATGCAAAATGTTCATCGGACCGGGTACCCAATAGGCGAAATGGTGCAGCCGCGGACCGCGGCCATTGGTGATGGCGAAATCATGCACATTGCCCTTGCGATGCATCCAGGCCGCGGCGATGCGGCCGGCTTCGCCGTCCTCCTCGGCATATTCGGTAAGCCGGAAGCCGAGCCGCGCGTAGAAATCGACGGTGTCCTGCACCTCGGCGGCGAACACGTTGAAATGATCGAGCCGCTGCGGATGGCAGCCCTTGTAGAGATCATAACGCCGTAGCAGATGCGGGCGCTTCTCCATGGTTGCGTAGAGCTCGATCGCAAAGCCGAACGGATCGCTGAAGTGCAGCGTGCGGCCCTGGAACGGCCGTTCGACGAAGGCGTAGATGATGCCGCTGGCGGCCAGGAACGCAGCGGCCCGGTCGAGGTCGTCTTCATGGCCGACGCGAAAACCGAGCCGGTGGCAGGCGGCGGCGGTCGCCTGGCGCAGCACCAGCGAGTGATGCTGATGCTCCTCGCTGCCGCGCAGATAGACGGTCTGGCCGTCGTCGTCCTCGACATGCAGGCCGATGGTGGTCTCGTAGAACGCGCGGCTGGCCTCAAGGTTGGTCACGTCCAGCACGGCATGACTGGCGCGCAGGATATTGAACGGCGGATCGAAGACGGGCGACGGGACCGGCATGGACGTTTCCTGGTTGATTTGTCGTGGTTTTCCGGCCTCCCCCCGTCATTGCGAGGTCAGGGAAAGCCACTGGCGTTCTCTGACCTCGCAATGACGGGGAAGGGCTCAGCCATTGGCCTCAGCCTTCATCGCCTCATGAATGTTATTGCGCTTCCAGCTCGTGTCCTTGTCGTTGATCTGGATGTCGAATGACAAGGCGAAGCTGGCTTTCGCAAAGTGAGGATCGAGAAACGCCGACAACGCCTTGAAGATATGATCGCCGGCCTGCTTCCGTGTCGCCAGATCGCGGCCTTCGCCAATCCGCAGCAGCACGTCGAGAAAGCCGGCACCGGACCGTCCATCGGCGATCGCGTAGTGATCGCAGCGGATGGCGCGGACGCGAATGCCGCCGAGCGGAAAGATCGTGGTTTCGATGGCCGCCAGACGTACCACCTCGCACAGCGCGCCGATGTCGACCGACGGCTCGATATTGGCGGAATATTCGATGGTGAAATGCGGCATGGGCGTCTCGTTGATCCGAAACTGTTGTTGGTGCGGCTGCGACCGCTGCGCGCGGCGATTCTACGGAAGCCGGGACGAGGTTAATAGCGGCAACTCGTATTGCGACGCAGCAAATCGGTCGCCCGTATTGGTCGAAAGACCGTTTGATCATGTTGCGATCGACGCCTAAGAGGGGCGGTAGACACGCGGGGCGTTTTTCGCTCAACTCGCGAGATCAATAGAAGGCCGGCGCTCAAGTCCGGCCTCTACGGGAGGATATGATGAAGCTGACGAGACGTGATTTCGCCACCGGTCTGGCCGCCGGCATCGCCGCGCCCTATCTGATCGGCACGGCGCGGGCGCAGGGCGCCACCATCAAGGTCGGCATGTGCGCGCCGATCACCGGTCCCGCGGCCGAGGCTGGCAAATATGCCACCGGCGGCGCCAAGCTCGCGGTCGAGGCCATCAACAAGGCTGGCGGCGTGCTCGGCAAGCAGCTCGAGCTGATCGTCGAGGACGACCAGACCACCAACCCCGGCATTGTGCTGGCCTTCTCGAAACTCGCCGCGCAGTCCGAGATCGTCGCCTTCCTCGGCTCGATCCGCTCCACCCAGGTGCATGCGATGGCGCCCGATGCGCTGAAGCTCGGCAAGCCGGTACTGTTCGGCGGCACTGATCCGAATCTTACCAAGCTAGGCAATCCCTGGCTGTTCCGTTTCCGTCCGAATGATACCTATTCCGGCCGCGTCATCCCCGATTATGGCGTCAAGACGCTCGGCAAGAAGAAGTGGGCCGTGCTGCATTCGACCGACGCATTCGGCACCGCCGGCGGCAAGGCGCTGACCGAAGCGCTCGGCAAGCTCGACGCGACGGTCGCGATCGATCAGGGCTATGCCAACCAGAGCCAGGATTTCACCCCGGTGGTGCTGGCGATCAAGCAGTCCGGCGCCGACGTTCTCGGCTCCTACTTCACCTTCGAGAACGATCTCGGCATTTTCGCCCGCCAGCTGCGTCAGCTCGGCGTCACGATTCCCTGGGTCGGCTCGCCCTCGATCGTCAACGTCACCGCGCTGAAGCTCGCCGGACCGGCGCTGTACAACACCTATGGCGTCGCCGATTACGCCGAGGATTCCTCCGAGGCCTCGAAGGCGTTCGGCAAGGCCTATCGCGATGCCTACAAGGTGGCGCCCGACAACCAGAGCTCGTGGCCCTATGACGCGGTGATGGTGCTGGCGCAGGCGATCAAGAATGCCGGCTCGACCGATCCGCAGAAGATCCGCGAAGCGATCGTCGCCATCAAGAAATATCCCGGTGCCGAGGGCGAGTACAATTTCGACGACAAGGGCGACGGTCTTCACGGCTACAACATCGTGAAGAACGAAAAGGGCAACATCGTCTTCGACAAGCACATCGAATTCGCCGACTGAGCCTGTGGTTCATGGGCACGCGCGCCTTCGCGCGTGAGCCAATCCAAAACTGTCATCCCGGGGCGCGAACGCCGCAAGGCGATCGCGAACCCGGAATCCCGAAAACGGTTAGCGCCTGTTGCAGCGCTAGCCACCTCGAGGTTCCGGGTTCGCATGCCAGACGGCTTTGCCGCTGTCCTGCGCCCCGGAACGACGAGCTTGTAACCCAATCGCCTGACACCCTCCCACCGAGCACCCCCGATGGACCTTGCGCTACAACTTCTCTTCACCGGCATCGGCATCGGCGCTGTCTATGCGCTGGTGGCGCTCGGCTTCGTACTGATTTTTCGCGCGACAAATGTGGTGAACTTCGCGCAAGGCGAATTCTCCATGGTGGCGGCCTATCTGATGGTGGTGTTCGCCGTCGATCTGGCGCTGCCATACTGGCTGTCGTTCCTGCTGGCGTTGGGCGGCATGGCGCTGCTCGGCGCGGTGTTCAACCTCGGCGTCTATTATCCGCTACGCCACCGCACCTATCTGCCGGTGATCATCGCCACCATCGGCGCCTCGATCCTGATGGCCAACGGCGTGCTGGCGCTGTACGGCCCGCAGCCGCAGGTGCTGGAGGGCTGGTTCGAAACCCCCGGCATCCAGGTCGGCCCGGTCTATCTCGACAGCCAGTATCTCCTGATCATTGTCGTCACCATGATCCTGGTGGTGTTCAATTACTGGTTCTTTGAAAAGACCATGCTCGGCAAGAAGCTGCAGGCGACCTCGCAAGACAAGGAGATGGCGTCGCTGCTCGGCATCTCCGTCTCCACCATGATCATGATCACCTTCATCTATTCGGCGATCCTGGGCGGCCTGGCCGGCATTCTGGTGGCGCCGATCCTGTTCGTCTCGATCCAGATGGGCTCGACCATCGCGCTGAAGGCCTTTGCCGCCACCATCATCGGCGGCTTCGGCGACGTCACCGGCGCCATCATCGGCGGATTGGCGCTCGGCATCATCGAGACCTTTGGCGCGGCCTATATTTCGGTGCCGTACAAGGACGCCTTTGCCTTCATGGTGCTGGTCGCCTTCCTGGTGTTCCGCCCGCAGGGCATTTTCGGCGAACGCGTGGCGGAAAAAGCATGAGCGCCCCCAGCGAAAACATTCCGTCGGTCGCCGCTTTGCCGCGTTCCACGCCGATGCTGATCCGCCACGCGCCATATTTCATCGGCGCGGCGATCCTGGTCGCGCTGGCCGCGTCGGCCAGTTTCGACGGCTACGTGCTCAACATCCTGATGCAGGCCACCACCTTCGCGATCGCGGTGTTCGGCCTCTCGGTGGTGCTCGGCCTGTGCGGCCAGATCAATCTGGCGCAGGCCGCGTTCTTCGGCTTCGGCGCCTATGCGGTGGCGATCGGCACCTCCGACTATCAGATCAGCTACTGGCTGTGCCTGATCGCCGGTTGCGTGATGGCGCTGCTGGCGGGCGCGGTATTGGGCATGTCGACGCTGCGGCTCGGCGGACATTACCTCGCGATGGTGACGATCTCGTTCCAGCAGATCGTGACCCTGGTGATGATCAACGCGATCTGGCTGACCCATGGCCCCGACGGCGTCGGCAAGATCGGTCGGCCGCTACTGTTCCAGTCGTCGCAATCCTATCTGGCGTTTTGCGTCGCGATGCTGGCGATCATCGGCTATCTGGTCTGGCATCTGCCGCAAACGCGGCTCGGCCGCGCCATGCGCGCGGTGCGTGACAACGAGCTGGCGGCCGGCGTCACCGGCATCGACGTGTTCCGCACCAAGGTCTACGCCTTTGCGATCTCGGCCGTGCTCGGCGGTCTCGGCGGTGGGTTGTTCGCGGGCGGTTTCGCCTATGTCAGCCCGGACCAGTTCTCCTTCGCGGAATCGATCATCTTCCTCACCATGTCGCTGCTCGGCGGCGTGGCGTCGCCGATCGGTTCGGCGATCGGCACCGGCCTCCTGATCCTGATCCCGGAATGGCTGCGCTTTCTGAAGAGCGTGCCGGGATTGTATCTGGCGATCTACGGCCTGTCGGTGATCCTGATCATCCGTTACATGCCGGACGGCATCTGGGGCTTTGTCACCGCCTTCCTCGATCGCTTCCGCGGCAAGGTCCGGATTCCCGATCCAGGCCTGCCGCTGCAATTGTCGCCGGCCCGCACGGGTGGCGAGATGGTGCTGCAGGTCACCGGCCTCGCCAAGCATTTCGGCGGCCTCAAGGCGGTCGATGAGGTCGACATCGAGGTCCGGCGCGGCGGCGTGCATGCGCTGATCGGGCCGAACGGCTCCGGCAAGACCACCACGCTGAACGTGCTGTCCGGCCTCTACAGCGCCACCGCCGGCCGCGTGCTGCTCGATGGCACCGACGTCACCATCATGCCGCCGCATCTGCGCGCGGCGGCGGGGTTGGGCCGCACCTTCCAGAACATTCGCCTGTTCCGCTCGATGGGCGCGCTGGAGAATGTGATGATCGGCGCCGAGCGGCCCGGCAACACGCTGATCGGCAATGGCGGCGAGGCCGCGCTGACGGCGCGGGCGATGTCGGCGCTGACTTTCGTCGGCCTCGGCCCGCGTGCCAACGAGCTGATCTCCAGCTTCTCCTACGGCCATCAGCGGCTGATCGAGATCGCGCGGGCACTGGCCGCCAATCCGACCCTGCTGCTGCTCGACGAGCCGGCGGCGGGGCTCAACTCAAGCGAAAAACTCGAACTGCACGAATTGCTGAAGCGCATCGCGGCGCAGGGGCTGACCATTCTCATCATCGATCATGACATGACGCTGGTCTCCGAAGCCGCGCAGCACATCACCGTGCTGAATTTCGGTCGTCGCATCGCGGACGGCGAATCCATGGCGGTGCTGCGCCATCCGGATGTCGTCTCCGCCTATCTCGGAACTGAATGATGGCGCTGCTCGAAGTCCGCGATCTCAACGTCCGCTACGGCGAAATCGAAGCCCTGCGCGGCATCTCCTTCAGCGTCGAGGAGGGCCAGGTAGTGACCCTGCTCGGCGCCAATGGCGCCGGCAAGTCGACCACCTTGCGCGCGATCTCCGGACTCGCCAAACCGGCGGCCGGCGAGATCCTGTTCGACGGCCAGTCGATCGCCGGCCTCGGCCCGGAAGTGATCGTGCGCCAGGGCATCAGCCACGTGCCGGAGGGCAGGCGGGTGTTTCCCGGTCTCACCGTCAAGGAAAACATCATGCTCGGCGGCTCCAATCGCCGGGCCTCCAAGGCGGAACTGTCGCGCGAGGCCGACGCGATGTTCGACCTGTTTCCCGACATCCGAAAATTCTCCGAATCGCTGGGCTGGACGCTGTCCGGCGGCCAGCTACAGATGGTCGCGGTGGCGCGTGGCCTGATGGCCAGGCCGCGGCTGCTATTGCTGGACGAGCCGTCGCTCGGCCTCGCGCCGGTGATCGTGCAGGCGGTATTCCGCATCATCTCCGAGATCCGGCTGAAGACCACGGTCTTGCTGGTCGAGCAGAACGCGCGGATGGGACTGTCGGTCGCCGATCATGGCTATGTGCTGGAAACCGGTCGTATCGTGCTTGGCGGCAAGCCCGACGAATTGTGGGGCAACGAGGCCATCGCGGCGGCTTATCTTGGCGGCCATGCGAGAAAGCCGCTCGCGGAGCTGCCCGCGCACTGATACTTGTTCAGGACCCGGTGTGGTCGAGCGAAGCGTCGCATAGCTTCGCGCAGCCGGGACCGTTACGAACGCCGTCGCCTGCTACGGTCCCGGCTCTGCAGCGCACCACGCCGAGGCGGCGTGACGCATTGCGTCCGGGACATGGTTGACTGAGAACAACGATCCAATAAGGGCAAAAGTCCAATCATGGTTACACTTCAAGTCAACCGGCTGATCGATTTTGTCGCCGATGTGTTTGCGCATGCCGGCTCCTCGGCGGAAGAGGCGAAGCGCATCGCCAGCTATCTGACCACCGCCAACCTCACCGGCCATGACAGCCACGGCGTGATCCGGGTGCCGGTCTATGTGCGCTGGCGCAATGCCGGCATGATCATCCCCAACCAGACCATCGAGGTGCCGGTCGACACGCCGTCGCTGGCGGTGGTCGATGGCCGCTTCGGCTATGGTCAGACCGTCGGGCCGCAGGCGGTGCGAATCGGCATCGAGAAGTGCAAGGCCGTGGGCCTCGCCGCGGTGGCGACGCGAAATTCCGGTCATATCGGGCGGATCGGCGACTGGGCCGAAATGGCCGCCGCCGAAGGCCTGATCTCGATCCACTTCGTCAATGCCGCGGGCTCCGTGCTGGTGGCGCCCTATGGCGGCGTCGAGCGCCGGCTGTCCACCGCGCCCTATTGCGTCGGCATTCCGCGTCCGGGCCACGCGCCGGTGGTGCTGGATTTCGCTACCTCGATCGTCGCCGAGGGCAAGGTGCTGGTCGCCAGTCGCGGCGGCAAGAAACTGCCGGAGGGCGCGCTGATCGATCTCGACGGCACGTTGAGCGAGGACCCCGCGGTGCTGTATGGCCCGCATGAAGCCAATGGACCGCGCGACCATTCCAAGGGCAAGGGCGCCATCCGCGCCTTCGGCGAGCACAAGGGATCGGGCCTGGCCCTGATGTGCGAGTTGCTCGGCGGCGCGCTGACCGGCAACGGCGCCACCAAGCTGGACCGCCCGTTCGCCAATGGCATGTTCGCGATCTATGTCGACCCGAAGCGGATCGATCCCGCCAACTTCTTCGATGGCGAGGTCACGCGCTATATCGATTATTTCAAGGACACCAAGCCGGCCGCCGGCGTTGACGCCGTGCTGATCCCCGGCGATACCGAAGCGCGCACCCGCGCCGAGCGCACCGCGAACGGTGTGCCGCTGCCGGACGAGACCTGGAGCGCGATCGTGCAGACCGCGCGCGAGGTCGGCGTCAGCGAAGCCACGATCCAGAACGTCGGAAACTGAACACCGGCATCACCCCCGTCATTGCGAGGAGCCCTTGCGACGAAGCAATCCAGTCTTTCCTTGTTGCCTTGTGGATTGCCGCGTCGCTTTGCCCCTCGCAATGGCGACCATCATCGACTGAGAAAAGGACCAACTAAAATGGCGAATAAAGTCAAGGAAATCTGGAAGTCGGGCAAGGTCGTCGTCAATGGCTGGCTGGCGATTCCGTCGGGCTTCTCGGCCGAGGTGCTGGCGCAATGCGGTTTTGACAGCGTCACCGTCGATATCCAGCACGGCGTGCAGGACTACATGTCGATGGTGGAATGTTTCCAGGCGATGGGCGCGCATCCGGTGACGCCGATGGTCCGCGTGCCATGGAACGAGCCCGGCATCATCGGCAAGGTGCTCGACGGCGGCGCCTATGGCGTGATCTGCCCGATGATCAACACCAAGCAGGAAGCCGAGAATTTCGTGCAATACGCCAAATACCCGCCGCATGGTACCCGCAGCAACGGCCCGATCCGTTCCGGCATGTATGGCGGCGCCGGCGACTACCAGAAGACCGCGAATGACGAGATCCTGTGCATCCCGATGCTGGAGACCAAGACGGCGGTCGACAACATGGAAGCCATTCTCGACGTCGAAGGCATTGCCGGCGTCTATGTCGGCCCCTCCGATCTCGGCTTCTCCTACGGCCTGGTCCCGAAACTCGACCGCGAAGAGCCGGAGATCCTGAAGATCTACGACAAGCTGATCAAGGAATGCGACAAGCGCGGGATCTATCCGGGCATCCATTGCTCCGGTCCGGTCGGCGCCGCGAAGAACATCGCCATGGGCTTCAAGCTGGTGACGCTGCTCAACGACAGCGGCATCCTGGCCACCGGCGCCAAGAACTGGGTCGACGACACCCGCAAGAACTCCGGCGGCAAGGCGTAGAAAACTCTGTCGTCCCGGGTTGCGCGCAGCGCAAGCTGCAAGCGAACCCAAAGCTGTCATTCCGGGGCGGGAGCAGCGCCAGCTGCGACCGAACCCGGAATCCAGTCGTGTTCAACATCTCGAGATTCCGGGTTCGCGACCGCCTTGCGGCGTTCGCGCCCCGGAATGACGAACGCGTTACGCACTTGTCCGAAGAGACGAGGCTGATAGGGAGAATCACCATGCCGACAAAATTGCGGCTGCTCGACCGACGGCAATTGATGACCGCCGGCGCGGGGATCGCGGCATGGCTGAGCGCGCCTTCGCTCGTCAAGGCCGATACCTGGCCGACCCGGCCGATCCGGATACTGGCGGGCTCCGCGGCGGGCGGCCAGACCGACCAGTTCGCGCGCGTCTATGGCGAATATCTGTCGCGCCAGCTCGGCCAGACGGTGGTGGTCGAGAACAAGGCCGGCGCCGGTGGCGCCCTCCCAGCGGCGGAGCTGAAGCGCTCCGAGCCCGACGGCCACACCCTGATGATCTGTAACACCACCGCCTATATGCTCAACCCGGTGCTGATCAAGGACATCCAGTACAACGTCGCCGAGGATTTCGCCTGGATCACCGTGATGCCGGGCGGCAGTCTGCCCTTCCTGGTCAGCGAAAAGGTCGGCGCCAAAACGCTGCCGGAATTCATCGCCTATGCGCGCAAGGCCGAGAGGGTGAATGTCGGGACCTACGCCGCCGGCTCCTTCGCGCATATGGTGATCGCCGAACTCAACAAGCAATATGGCCTCAAGATCGAGGCCGTGCATTATCGCGGTGAGGCGCCAATGTGGCAGGATCTCGCCGGACAATCGATCGATGGCGGCATTGGCAGCTATGCCGCGGCGCTGCCGGTGATGCAGGCCGGCAAGGCGCGCGCCGTCGCGGTGTCGCGGCGCCGCATCAGGGATCTGCCCGATGTCGCGACCTTCCAGGAGCAGGGCGCCACCTCGCGCGCGCACGGCCTGCTGACCTTCCAGGGCTGCGTCGCGCCGGCCAAGACGCCGCCAGAGATCATCGCCAGATTGTGGGCGCTGTTCGTCGCGGCCGGCCAGAGCGAGCGCATTCGGGAATTGTTCAAGAGCCAGGGCATCGATGAAGGCGCGATGTCGCTGGCCGCCAGCCAGGCGCTGTACCGGGAGGAAGCCCCGGTCTGGGCCGAGATCGCCGCGGGGCTGGTACCACAGGGGCAGTAGGAAGTGCCGGTGGCTGCAGCCGTCATTCCGGGGCGGGAGCAGCGCGAGCTGCGAGCGAACCCGGAATCTCGAAATATTCAAAACATATCGAGGTCCCCCACTTCAACCGCAGTGGCTGAGGTTCGCTCGGGCTGCGGCTGCTGCCCCGGGGCGACAACAGGGCGCTAAGAAATTATTCCATGGGTCTGTTGACAATAATCCTTTACTGATTATAATCCCCTCCGTCCCGCCCCGGTGAGAGGGGCGTTCGCGACGTCGGCGATCGCGGGGCGGGATGCGGTGACGCGGCAGCGTCAGGCCGGAGCGAAGGTCGCAGGGCGCCAGCCCCGACGTGAACATGCCCCCTTATGGCTAGAGCGTGATGACGCTAGGTTGACGCGTATCCGGAATTGACGAGGTAGTTGGCGCATTCTTTAGGTGAAAAGTCGCTTAGGAGTGCGCCAATTCGTTTCCATGTTGCT
>JACMOT010000087.1 GCA_014377915.1 Tardiphaga sp. | reverse complement strand
CCCGGTGAGAGGGGCGTTCGCGACGTCGGCGATCGCGGGGCGGGATGCGGTGACGCGGCAGCGTCAGGCCGGAGCGAAGGTCGCAGGGCGCCAGCCCCGACGTGAACATGCCCCCTTATGGCTAGGGGAGTGTTCAAGGACGGGCGAGCGTGAGCGGCGGGAGCCGAGGCTGACGACCACGCTGTCGCGCCGGCCCAAGTCGTGTGGTTCCTGAATGCCGTACGGCATTCGCGGGGGTGTGGGGCGCGATGCCAAATCCGGCGCGCTGCTCCTAGAGGCCTCGGGCGACGATCGTTCCGCCGGGAAGAGCACGAAACAAGCCGGAGACTCATCGCGTGCGGAACGCCGGGTGAAACCGGTGAATCCGGAAGTTGCTGTGCGCATCACTACTTGCCGACTACGGCATTCGCGCACAGGCCATGGGTGCATCGGGCACCCGGCGTTCCGCGCGCCCTCTTCGGAGGGCGGGAATGCAGCACACCCCGGACGCGCCAGCGTCGCGGGAATAAAGCTGTGTGCGCCGTTAGAAATTCAAGTCGGGACGGGACGCGAAGGCGCTTCGCTATTCCCTCGTCCGCGACGACAGCGCGTCCGCGACCGCGGTGCGGATGTCCGCCACCGAGAACGGTTTGGTCACGACGTCATGAATGATGGCGTTGAGTCCGGAGGCGCGTTCGCGCTGGTCGGCGAATCCGGTCATCAGCAGGATGGTCAAATTCGGGAAATCGCGCGCCGCGCTCAGCGCCAGTGCGATGCCGTCCATCACCGGCATCTTGATATCGGTCAGCAACAGATCAAAAGCGGAGGGGTCGCTGTTGAGGATTTCCAGCGCCTCGGCGCCGTCCTCGGCGGTGACGATCTCGTGGCCGTCCATGGCGATGGCGCGCGCCACCAGCAGGCGCATGGATTCCTCGTCATCGGCTATCAGAATGCGCGACATCATTACTCCATCGAAATTCAGGCGCCGCTGCCGATATCGCGCTTGTTGAAGAAGCGCACATCGATGCTGCGGCTGTCGGCCGGCGGCGACGCCAACCGCGAACGAAACCAGGCCTTGTCGCCCGGATTGAGGCCTGGCTGCTCGATCACGGCGTTCCAGGCGTAGATTTCGGTGCCCTTGTCGTCGCGGACGACGAAGCGCAGCCGCGGCATCTGCACCGGGCCGCGGCTTTCGCTGACAATATTGCCCTCGATCACCAGCACCTGCTTGCCCTCGACGGTCTCGGTGCTGACCTTGACGTCCTTGAATGCGAGGGCGCGCAGGTTCACATTGAGCCCGACCAGCTGATAGAACGTGGCGGTCTGCGGCAGCAAGCGCACCATTTCGACGCGCCAGATCATTAGCGCCAGCACCATGGCGGACATGGCGGCGCAGGCGACTGGCAGGCTGATCCGCGGTAAAAAGGGAATTCGCAGTGTGATTTTCGGGACCAATCGGCGGAGCGCGGCGAACCGCGTTGCCCGTGCAAAACGCGACGGCGCCAGTTCGTCGTCTGAAGCCGTCGACCAGTCCGCCACCGGATCATTGGCTTCGGCCGGCCAGCCGGCCGAGATGGAGGGGCTCTCGACCCGCGGAATGTCCCGTTCGGGCGTCGATTCGGCCTCGTCTTCGGTGATTCCCCAGGCGCTCAGGTCCTCGTCGGGGGCCGGGTTAGCCATTGCCGGGGCCCGCAATTCGGTGCGCGCGAGGTCTTCCGGCCGTGCCAGCCAGACCTCCTTGCAGCGCGCGCAGCGTACCGTGCGTCCGGAGTCGCCGAAAGACGCCGGATTGACGGCATAGGATGTCGTACAATTCGGGCAAACGATATGCATGGATTGGATAGCCGAGGTCATGCCAGGAGGCTACAAGACGACTGTTAACGAACCGGAAACCATAACGACCGCACATACGATTGTCGGTAATTTCATCATCGGTCTTTTGGCCGTTTTGCGTCCCCTCGAGCGGAGCTGCCTGTGGTCCGGTTCGAAAATGTAGGTCTGCGCTACGGGCTTGGCCCGGAAATTTTGCGCGACCTCACATTCCAGGTCCCGGCGCACTCGTTCCAGTTCCTCACAGGGCCGTCCGGCGCTGGCAAGACATCGTTGCTGCGCCTGCTGTTCCTGTCGCTGCGGCCGACCCGCGGGCTGGTGACGCTGTTCGGCAACGATATCTCGCTGATGGGCAAGGACGAGGTCGCCGATTTGCGCAAGCAGATCGGGATCGTGCTGCAGGATTTCCGCCTGCTTGACCACATGACGACCTACGAGAATGTCGCGCTGCCGTTCCGGGTGATGGGACGCGACGAATCCAGCTATCGCCGCGAGGTGATCGATCTGCTGAAATGGGTCGGGCTTGGCGAGCGCATGGATGCCCTGCCGCCGATCCTGTCCGGCGGCGAGAAGCAGCGCGCCGCGATCGCGCGCGCGGTGATCGCGCGGCCGTTGCTGCTGCTGGCCGACGAGCCGACCGGCAATGTCGATCCGACGCTGGGCCGGCGGCTGCTGCGGCTGTTCATCGAACTCAATAAATCCGGCACCGCCGTCATTATTGCCACTCATGACATTACCTTGATGGATCAGTACGATGCCCGCCGCATGGTGCTGCATCAGGGACGGCTGCATATTTATGAGTAGATCGGGCGACAACCGCGACGCCTTGATGGACCTCGGGCACGACGCCCCGCAGGTCGAGGCCCGGGCGCGCAACCTGTCGCCGATCGTGCCGCGCGGCTCGATCGCCGGCCGCGCGCTGGTCGCCGTCGTCGCCATCATGACCTATCTCGCCTCGATGACCACCGGCGGCGTGCTGCTGATCTCGGCCTCGGCGTCGGAATGGCAGTCCGAGGTGGCCAGCGAAATCACCATCCAGGTCAAGCCGGTGGGCGGCCGCGACCTCGAACGCGACACGGTGGCGGTGGCCGAAGCGGCCCGCGCCCAGCCCGGTATCGTCGAGGTCCGCGCCTATACCAAGGCCGAATCCGCCGCCCTGCTGGAACCGTGGCTCGGCACCGGCCTGTCGCTGGACGATCTGCCGGTCCCGCGCGTCATCATTGCCCGCGTTGTGCCCGGAACCCCGATCGACGTGGTTTCGCTGCGCAACCGGGTGGCGCAGGCGGTACCCAATGCCAGCGTCGACGATCACCGCGCCTGGATCGGGCGGATGCGCTCGATGACCTCGGCCACGGTGATCGCGGGGCTGGGCATTCTCGCGTTGGTCATCATCGCGACCATCATCTCGGTGTCGTTCGCTACCCGCGGCGCGATGGCGGCCAACAAGCCGATCGTCGAGGTGCTGCATTTCGTCGGCGCCGGCGACCAGTTCATCGCCAACCGGTTTTTCCGGCATTTCCTGCGGCTCGGCCTGCAGGGCGGGGTGATCGGCGGCGGCGCGGCGATGCTGACCTTCGGCTTTTCCGAATCGATGGCCAACTGGTCCACCGGCACCGCGGTCGGCGACCAGTTCGCCGCGCTGCTGGGCACGTTCTCGCTGCGACCCTCGGGCTATCTGGCGCTGGCCGCGCAGGCCGCGATGATCGCGGGCATCACCGCCTGGGCCTCGCGCCGCACGCTGTTTTCGACGTTGAACGATATCGAATAACGCGCCGGCTTTCGCCGCGATCGCTCCGCTGCGATGCCGCCTGCCGCGGGCAATCGCCACCGCGGCCGAAAAAAACTAGACTGCCTCGACAGGATACCGCCGCGACGCCATGACCTTGCCGCCCGACCAGGACTCAGCCGAAGCTCGCCGCGCCGCGCCGCGTCGGCGCCGCGGGGTGGTGCGCGCGGCAATTGTCGTCGTTTTTGCGCTCGGCTTCCTGTGCGGAGCGGTCGGCTTCGTCGGTTTTCTCTCGCAATTGCGCAGTGGCGAGTTGAAGCCCGCCAGCAAGGCGGACGGCATCGTGGTGCTGACCGGCGGATCGTCGCGCGTCGCCGACGCGATCGAGTTGCTCGCCGCCGGCTATGGCAGACGACTTTTGATCTCCGGCGTGCATCCCACCAATGGCGTCAGCGATATCTCGCGAACGCTGCCGGACAGCCAGCGGTTGCTGACCTGCTGCGTCGATCTCGATCGCTCCGCGGTCAACACCCGCAGCAATGCGGTGGAGACCCGGCGATGGGCCCATGAGCGCGGCTTCCGTTCGCTGATCGTGGTGACCTCGAACTATCACATGCCGCGGGCCATCGTCGAACTGTCCTACGAGATGCCCGACATCGAACTGATTCCGTTCTCGGTGATCGGCGACAAATGGCGCGACGAGCCATGGTGGACCAGCGGCCCGACGCTGCGGCTGCTGCTGTCGGAATATGTCAAATTTCTCGCCGCCGAAGTCCGGGTCTGGCTGGCCGAAATCGGCATCGATCTGATGCCCAAGGCCGGCGATACGGCCGATACGCGCAAGCCGGCAACGGCCTCCAATTGATGGGATCACCATGGTTTCGATTTTCGTACGTTCGCTGATCTACAATGTGCTGTTCTACATGCTGCTGGTGTTCTGGATCCTCGTGGCGATCCCGACCTTCGTGCTGCCGCCGCTCGCCTTCATGGCAGTCGCCAAGGCCTGGGCGCGCAGCAGCGTCTGGCTGATGAAAGTGGTGTGCAACACCCATGTCGACTATCGCGGCCTCGACAAGATCCCCGCCGGCCCGTTGATCGTGGCGTCGAAGCATCAATCGATGTGGGAGACCTTCGCGCTGATGCAATTCTTCGACAATCCGCTGTTTATCTACAAGCGCGAGCTGGAACGGATCCCGTTTTTCGGCTGGTACCTGATCAAGTCGAAGATGGTCGGTGTCGACCGCGATGGCGGCGCTCGGTCGCTGATCGACATGGCCAGACGCGCCACCGAAGAGGTGAAAATTGGCCGTCAGCTCATCATTTTTCCCGAGGGCACGCGTCGCCCGGTCGAGGCGCCGCCGGACTACAAGCCCGGCATTGCGCAGATCTATGCCAAATGCGGCGTGCCGTGTCTGCCGGTAGCGCTGAATTCCGGCCTGTTCTGGCCGCGCCGCACGTTTCTGCGCTATCCGGGAACCTTGGTGGTCGAATGTCTCGATCCGCTGCCGCCCGGCCTGCCACGCAAGGAATTCATCGGCGCGCTCAGCACCGTGATCGAAGCCGCAACCGACCGTATCGTCACCGCCGCGCGCGTCGAGCAGGCAACCTTGTTTGGCCGGGTGCCGGATGTGGCGGTCAGGGAGAGCTGAGAATCGTGGAGCTACCCCTGCAGCAGCAAGGCCAGCTGGCGCAGTTGCGGGTCGCGAAACCCTTCGGCCTCGATCGCCTTCACCGTCGACAGCACGTAATCGCGGTTGGCGCCGGAGCGGCCGTGGCCCTGCTTCACGTAATGCAGCTGTTCGGTGAGGCTCAGCCTTCCGGCATATTGCACATGGCCGCGATCGACCACATAGGCCAGCGCGCTGACCCGATCACGGGCGGCATTGTCAAGCCAGACCGAGCGCATCACCTCATGGTAGACGCCAGTGGTCTGCTCGCGTTCGCGCAGATAGTCGATGGTCGCCGCGCGGTGTTGGGCCGCGACCCGGAAGGCGATGCCGCGGCAGGCGCCGCCGCGATCAAGGCCAAGCACCAGGCCGGGCTTTTCCGGGGTGCCGCGGTGGTCGAAGGAATAGACGCACAGCGCCCGGTGCTCGCCGATCAGCCGTGCCGGCACCTGCTCGACGAAGTCGAAGCCCGGCCGCCACATCAGCGATCCATAGCCGAATACCCACAAGTCCGGGGCGGCTTCTGATTCGGGGGGGAAGGTCGTTGGCATGACGTCGACGTAGCAGAAATAAGGCCTTGATACGACGCGATGGCCAGCAATCCACGCCTGCACGAGACAAACAGGTCAGGCATCGCTGATTTGACAAAATCATGCGATCTACGTCGCGCCATGTCCGATTTTGCAATGCCGACCCGCACGCGCCGTCTCTGGCCCGTTTTCATCATGCCCGTGATCGTCGTCATTTTGGCGGCGGCCTGGAGCGCGTTCTGGTTTTTCGCCGCCTCCAAGGTCGACGAGAATGTCGATCTGTGGCGCGCCCGCGAGGCGGCGGCCGGGCGGGTCTATGACTGCGCCAACCGCTCGGTGGCCGGCTTCCCGTTCCGGCTCGAGGTTCGCTGCAGCGGCGTCAGCATCGAATTGCGCTCGCAGACCGCGGGCCAGACGGTCGGTCAGGGGCCGATCACCGCCAAGCTCGGCGAAATTCTCGTGGTGGCGCAGATCTATACGCCGAAACTGCTGATTGCCGAGTTCAAGGCGCCAGCGATCCTGTCGGATCGCGGCGCGCCGGCGATGGTGGTGAACTGGGCGACGGCCCGCAGCAGCATCGTCGGCCTGCCGGGCACGCCCGAAAGCGCCGATATCGTGTTTGATGACGCCTCGCTGGACCGTATCGTCGGCTCGGTGCAGGCGCCGACCGTGCGGGCCAAGCATGCCGAGTTGCACGGCCGGATGGCGGCCAGCTCGACGCCAGACAAACCGGTGATCGAAACCGTGTTCCAGGCCCAAAGTGTCAGCATCCAGGACCTGCATCCGGTGCTGGCAGCCCCGTTCGATACTGACATCCGCATGCAGATCAGCGGTCTGACCGACATCTCGCCCAAGCCCTGGCCGGAACGGTTTCGCGCGATCCAGGCCGCCGGTGGTCGGTTGGAGATCCTGCAGTCGCGGATCCAGCAGGGCGAGATGATCTCGCTGGCCGCGGGCTCGCTCGGCCTCACCGCCGCGGGCAATCTCGATGGCGAATTGCAGATGACGGTGACGGGTCTGGACAAGGTGATCCCGGCGCTCGGCATCGACAAGCTGCTGGAGATGGGGGTTTCGCAGAGCGCGCTCGATAAATATGCGCCGGGCGTCAAGAGCCAGGACGTCAACGGCCTGCTCGGCGCGCTGGACCGCGCGATCCCCGGTCTCGGCCGGGTAGTGCGCCAGAACGCCAATGTCGGCCTCGCCGCCGGCATCAATTCGCTCGGTACCGAAGCGGTGCTGGAAGGCAAGAAGGCGCGTTCGTTCCCGCTGAAATTCGTCGACGGCGCGGTCATGATGGGTTCGCTGAAAGTCGCGCAGATCCCGCCGCTGTTTTGAGGTCAATCCGCAGTCTCTCCGCGTCATTGCGAGGAGCCCTTGCGACGAAGCAATCCAGTCTTGCTATGCTTGTGGCCTACTGGATTGCTTCGCTTCGCTCGCAATAACGGCCGTTAGGCCTCAATCCTTCTTCGTCAGCGCCGCATGCTTGCGGCCGAAGTCTGGCGCCGCTTCATCCTGACCGATCGAGACGATGCCGCGGCGGATCGCGCGGGTGCGGGTGAAATGCTCGAACAGCACGTCGCCATCGTTGCGGCGAATGGCCCGTGTGAGCTTCGACAGGTCTTCCTGGAACGCGCCGAGCATTTCCAGCACCGCCTCCTTGTTGGCGAGAAACACATCGCGCCACATCGTCGGGTCGGACGCCGCGATCCGGGTAAAATCGCGAAAACCGCCGGCGGAGAATTTCAGTACTTCCGAGCGGGTGACGTCCTCGAGTTCGTCGGCGGTGCCGACGATCGTATAGGCGATCAGATGCGGCAAATGGCTGGTGACCGCGAGCACCAGATCATGGTGCTCGGCCTGCATGAGCTCGACATTGGCGCCGAGCGCGCCCCAGAACCGTGCCAGTTTCTCGACGGCGGCGGTGTCGGCGCCATCCGGCGGCGTCAGAATGCACCAGCGGTTGCTGAACAGCTCGGCGAAGCCGGAATCCGGCCCGGAATTCTCGGTGCCGGCCACCGGATGCGCCGGAATGAAGTGCACGTTCGATGGCAGATGCTCCGCCATGGCGCGCAACACCGAAGCCTTCACCGAGCCGACGTCGGAGATGATGGCGCCGGGCATCAGATGCGCCGCGATGCTTTGCGCCACGGCACCGGAAACGCCGACCGGCACGCAGGCGATCACCAGATCGGCATTCTTCACCGCGCTGGCATTGTCGTCGACGACGCGGTCGGCGAGCTTTATCTCGACCGCCCGCGCCCGAACCTCGGGCGAATGGTCGGTGGCAACCAGTTCACCGGCGAGGCCAAGCTGCTGAATGCCGCGCGCCAGCGACGAGCCGATCAGGCCGAGCCCGATCAGCGCGATGCGTTTGAACGGCGGCGCAGCGGTCACGGCTGGGCCACGAATTCGCGCAGCGTCTCAACCGCCACGCGGTTGGCTTCCTCGGTGCCGATGGTCATGCGAAGCGAATTCGGCAGCCCGTAATTGGTGACGGCGCGCAGCACCAGGCCGCGCCGGGTCAGGAACGCGTCGGCATCGGCCGCGGTCTTGCCCGGCGTGGTCGGGAAATGCATCAGGATGAAATTGGCCACGCTCGGCGTCACCTTGATGCCGAGCTTGCTGATTTCCTCGGTCACCCAGTTGCGCCATTTCTCGGTGAAGTCGCGCGACATCTGGACGTGTTCATGGTCCTCGATCGCGGCGGCCGGGGCGAGCATCGCCGGCGCCGACACGTTGAAGGGCCCGCGGATGCGGTTGACGGCGTCGATGATGTGCGCCGGGCCGAACATCCAGCCGACCCGCAGCGCGGCCAGGCCGTGAATCTTCGAGAACGTCTGCGTCATCACCGTGTTCTCGGTGGTCGCCACCATCTCGACGCCGATCTCGTAATCATTGCGCGAGACGTAGTCCGAATAGGCGGCGTCGAGCACCAGCAGCACGTGCTCCGGCAACCCGGCGCGCAGCCGCTTGATCTCGTCGAACGGCAGATAGGTGCCGGTCGGGTTGTTCGGGTTGGCCAGCCACACCAGCTTGGTGCGCGGCGACACCACGGCGAGGATCGCATCGACGTCGCAGGTGAATTCGGTTTCCTGGGCGACGATATTGGTGGCGCCGTTCGCCGAGGTGGCGATCGGATAGACCAAGAAGCCGTGGGTGGTCGAGATCGCCTCGTCGCCGGGCCCGAGATAGACATGCGCGAGCAGGTTGAGGATCTCGTCGGACCCGGCACCGCAGACGATGCGCGCGGGATCGAGGCCAAAGGTGCGGCCGATGGCTTCGCGCAGCACCTTCGAGGTGCCTTCCGGGTAATCTTCGAGATTCGCCACGGCCTGGGCATAGACCTCTTTGGCACGCGGCGACGGCCCGAGCGGGGTCTCGTTGGCGGACAGCTTGTAGGTCTTGCGGCCGGGTTCGATCACCGGGGTCTTGCCGGGAGTGTAGGGCGCAATTTCAAGAATGCCGGGCTTCGGCACGGGACGGGACATCTTCAACTCCGGATCATCGGTCTGGCTTCAGGAACGCGGCGCACCATTACCGGGCACCGTATAGCGGGTTGCGTGGCTGCCGACGAGGGCCGAGGAGCGCACCGAGGCGCCGGCCTCGATCAAAGCGGCCTTGATCTTGTCGTGGCTGGAGGTGCCAGTGATCGAGACCAGCAGTGCCGCGCCATCAAAGGCGGTATCCGGCACGGCGACGATCTCGGCCAGCGGCGACAGCGCGCGCGCGATCTCGGCATTCCAGCCGGACACCCGCACGCTCCACATCTCGACCTCGGTCACCATGGCGCTGTCGGCAACCCGCGACACCACGAACACCGGCAGCGCGGCGGGGTGATCGGCGCGCTCGATGAACGGCAGACGCGCGATGATTTTTGGCATGCCCCGCGGCTCGAGCTCGACCCACCACGGCGTGCGGCTGGACGTCGCCGGGACCAGCGCCAGATCGCCCTTGGATGCGGCGACAGCCTCGACGGCGGCGGCGGCGCTGAAATGCGCGACATAGGGGACGGTGAAGCCGAAATGAAACCGCGCCGAATCCCGCATCGCGGATTCGCCGAGCGAGAGGTCGGCATGCACCGAGAACGGCGCCTGCACGTAAGTGAACGTCGCGATGATGACGCGCCAGATGCTCTCGACGGTATCGATCGGCAGGATGCCGCGATGGCGCTGCACCAGCCGGCGCATCATGTCGGCCTCGCGCGCCGGGCGAAACGCGGAGCCGACCTCCTGGGTCTGCTTCACCGAGATCAGGCGGTCGATGATATCGCCGCGCTGCATCAGCAGGCTGTGGACCTGCGCGTCGATGCTGTCGATCTCCTGGCGAAGCACTTCGAGCGAAGGCGGAGCGGGGGGCTTGGTGGACATGGGCACGCCTTGGCGATGGGACACAGGCCTTTCCCCCGTCATTGCGAGGAGCGAAGCGACGCGGCAATCCAGCGCCACAAGCTCGGCAAGGACTGGATTGCTTCGTCGCAAGGGCTCCTCGCAATGACGCGGATAGCGCTGTGTTCTCTATCATGGACCCTACCGGCGCAAGGGCGCCGGGCGCTACGAGGTATCGCCAACCGCATCTTGACGCCCCCATGCCGTGGGACTAACGTCTTACGACTTCGTGGTCATTTGAGCCGGCCGGCTTGCAGCCACGTTAAACAACTCGCTAAACAGGCCGGGGACAGTTCTGATCCCGGCTGAACCTATGTTCAGGCCGGGTTTTTTTATGGCTTGATCCAGTGCTGAGAACCTCCTGGGGAGGCCGGTATCAAGATGGTAAATTGTCAGTTGACCAAAAGCCCGGCAAAACCGGACGAGCGCGGGCAGGAAGCGGATCATCCGACCTCGCCGGTCGCACTGTTCGGTGCCGACCAGCCGTTGCGGCTGGATTGCGGCATTGAGCTCGCGCCATTCCAGATTGCCTACCAGGCCTATGGCAGCCTCAACGCCGACAAATCCAACGCCATCCTGGTCTGCCATGCCCTGACCGGCGACCAGCACGTCGCCAACCCGCACCCGGTGACCAACAAGCCGGGCTGGTGGCAGACGCTGGTCGGCCCCGGCAAGGCGCTCGATACCGACCGCTATTTCATCGTCTGTTCGAACGTGCTCGGCGGCTGTATGGGGTCGACCGGGCCGGCCTCGACCAACCCCGCCACTGGCAAGGTGTGGGGACTGGATTTTCCGGTCATCACGATTCCCGACATGGTGCGCGCGCAGGCGATGCTGGTCGATCGGCTCGGCATCGATCAATTGTTCTGCGTGGTCGGCGGCTCGATGGGCGGCATGCAGACGCTGCAATGGACCGCGGCCTATCCGAAACGGGTATTCTCCGCGCTGGCGGTGGCCTGCAGCACGCGGCATTCGGCGCAGAACATCGCGTTCCACGAACTCGGCCGCCAGGCGGTGATGGCCGATCCGGACTGGCGCGGCGGCCGCTATTTCGAGGAAGGTACCCACCCGCATCGCGGTCTCGGCGTGGCGCGGATGGCCGCGCATATCACCTATCTGTCCGACGCCGCCTTGCACCGCAAGTTCGGTCGGCGGATGCAGGATCGGGAATTGCCGACCTTCTCGTTCGATGCCGACTTCCAGGTCGAGAGTTATTTGCGCTACCAGGGCTCGTCCTTTGTCGAGCGCTTCGATGCCAACAGCTATCTCTATCTGACGCGCGCGATGGACTACTTCGATATCGCCGCCGATCATAATGGCGTGCTGGCGGAAGCGTTTCGCGACACCAAGACGCGGTTCTGCCTGATGTCGTTCACCTCGGACTGGTTGTTTCCGACCTCGGAATCACGCGCGGTGGTGCATGCGCTGAATGCGGGGGGAGTGCGGGTGTCGTTCGCCGAGATCGAGACCGATCGCGGCCATGACGCCTTTCTGCTCGACGTCCCCGAATTCCTCGACATCGCGCGCGCGTTCCTGGACTCCGCGGCGTCGGTGCGCGGTCTGATCGCCGCGGAGAAATAACATGAGTGCCGGACAACAGGCCTTGCCGCTGATCTCACCCGTGCCGGATGGCGCGGAAAACTATCGGGGCGATCATCTGCTGGTGGCCGGCATGATCGAGCCCGGCTCCAAGGTGCTCGACGTCGGCTGCGGCGATGGCGACCTGCTGCAATTGCTGGAGAGCCGCGGCATCGACGGCCGCGGCATCGAGCTGTCGCGCGAGGGCGTCAATCGCTGCGTGGCCAAGGGCCTCGCGGTGGTGCAGGGCGATGCTGATACCGATCTCGACAACTATCCGGACGACGCCTTCGACTATGTGATCCTGTCGCAGACGCTGCAGGCGACGCGGCAGCCGCGCGTTGTGCTGGAGAACCTGCTGCGCATCGGGCGGCGCGGCATCGTGTCATTTCCGAATTTCGGATTCTGGAAGATGCGGCTGCAGCTGCTGATCGGTGGCCATATGCCGCGTACCGAGAACCTGCCGGCGACGTGGTACGATACGCCGAACATCCATTTCTGTACTATCAAGGACTTCGTGCAGTTGTGCGACGAGATCAACGTCAAGATGGAACGCGCGGTGGCGCTTGATCTGTATGGTCGTCCGCTCCGTCTGAATGCGCCGTGGTGGTTCTGGAACATGTTTGGCGAACAGGGTGTGTTCCTGCTCAGCCGCGCGGAAAAATCCATGCCGGGCTAAGGCGCGGAGCGCTGGTCAAGCGATAATCCTTAAATTTCTGGGGCTGGAACCGGCGAACTGGCGTGCGGCTTTTTCGCACGTCACATCTGCGCTGACGTACTACCTGACAAACAAGATGAAACCAAAATCGACGTCAGATCGTACCATTCATTACAAAATGGCACGATTTTAAAGCCTTTCTCGCAAGATATATTAAGATGCGGTAATACTCATCACGTCATTGCTACCCATGGAACCGGAGCGCGGTCTCTGTAAAACAGCCGCGTCTTTTTCTGGCCACATCAACTTCCTTAACCCCACCCCCCGACGCGGGCTGCCTGTTTGCAGCCAGTCGCGGGATATGGGTTCACAAGGAAATATCTTGGTATGGTTCAGTTCAATGCGTATCGCCGTGCATTTCGCTACTTCTTTCTCGCGTTGTTTTCGGTAGTTGTTGTTTCAGTCGCGACGCCAGCCTCGGCACGACCACAGCAAAACGGGCATCACGCCCGATCACATCACAAGCATGAAGGACACAGTGCGCGCCATCACGGTCGTCACCATAGCCGTCATCGGGTGCGCGCCTCGCGCCGCCAGGCGACGCTGCGGAGCGCCGACAGCGCGGCTGAAGCCTTTTCGAACAACAGCGGCTTTGGCTCGTCCAATCTGGTCGCCGAAGCGCGGCGCTACATTGGCGGCAATCCCACCGGTCGCGGCCGGCTGTGGTGCGCGCGTTTCATGAACATGGTGCTGCAGCGTTCCGGCCATCAGGGCACCGGCTCCGACATGGCGCGTTCATTCTCCAGCTATGGCCAGCGCATCTCGGGCCCGCAGGTTGGCGCCATCGCGGTGATGTCGCGTGGCCGGCGCGGCGGTCATGTCGGCGTGGTCAGCGGTATCGATCCGTCGGGTAATCCGATCATCGTCTCGGGCAACCACGGCAATCGCGTCGCCGGGGCGACCTAATCGCGCGGTCGCATCTACGCCTATGTGATGCCGGCGAGCTGAGGCGGTCGTTCCCCGGGCGCGGCGCAATGCCATCGCGCGGCGATGGTGGTGCGCCGCAGACCCGGGGCCCAATTTTGCGCGTAACCGGGATCCCGGATCTGCGCAGCGGCATAAAGAATGCCGCAGCGCGTCCGGGAAACGAAATCAGACCAGCACCGGCGCGACGACTTCGATCGCGTCGCCTTCGGAAATCATGCCGTCCGAAATCACCTCGGCATAGACGCCGAGATCGGCATGGCCGTAGGTCCGCATCAACGTCGCGGGAATCGTCAGGTCGCGCGCGGCGGTGTCGGGATCAACGTTGGTGGCGGCGCAGCGCACAATGCGCTTCACCACTTTCACCCGGAACTCGCCGATCCGAAGCACCCGGTCCATCAGGTCGAATTCATGCCAGGCCGGCCAGCCAGCCACATGCAGATTGCCGCGAAAACGTAGCGGATGCACCGGGCGACCGATCACGTCTTCCAGCGCCGCGACGCTGGCGAGATTGGTGATCGAGGCCACCCTCTTTGCCACGTCGGAGAAACTGTGGCCCGGCGAGACAAGAATCCTGGGCGGGCCACGCAGGTCATCGGCAAAATTCGCCGCGAAAAAGGCCTCGATCGCCGCGCGTCCCTCGCGGGTTTCGAGGTCGCCGCGGGCGGTCTCGGCACCATTTTCCCGGATCGTCAGCGTGTGGCTGGCGTCGTCGTAATGGGTGCGCAACGCGGCGAGGCTTTCATTGCGCATCAGCATGAGAAACTGGCTCTTGGGCAAATGCCGTGGCGCCGCCGGGTCGAAGCCGCTGGGGCCGTTTTCGATGGCATAGCTCCGGTCGGACGGCAGCGTCTGCCCGGCCGTCAGCGCGACATGCGGTAGCTGCTCCGGGGTGAGGCCTTTGACGGGGTAGCGGTAGATGCTGGCGAGGGAGGCGGGATTTTGAATCATCGCTTATTTTAAAACTTTCCGGCCCGCCGCGCCACATCCCGCAAAATTTGCGTACGGTCTCTTCCGCTTGCCGTTCGGCTGCCCATATTTGCGTCAAGCCGGTTCTGACGCCGGCGACAATCGTGGTCGCTTGACGAAAGTCAATGCGATCCGCGCCAACCCAGTGAAGATGCCGGCTTCGTGCCTTCGGGGCGGAACCAGCAGGCCGAGGGAAATCGAACGATGAATATCGAGAAATACACCGAACGCGTGCGCGGCTTCATCCAGTCCGCGCAGTCGCTGGCCGTCCGCGAGGGCCATCAGCAATTCTCGCCGCTGCATATCCTGAAAGTGCTGCTCGACGACAGCGAAGGTCTGGCCGGCGGCCTGATCGATCGGACGGGGGGCCATTCCCGCATGATCCTGCAGGCGACCGAGGCCGAACTGGGCAAGATGCCCAAGGTATCCGGGGCAGGGGCTGGCCAGGTCTATCTGGCGCCGCCGACCGCGCGGGCGCTGGAGGCCTCCGAACAGGCCGCCGAAAAGGCCGGCGACAGCTTTGTCACGGTGGAGCGGCTGCTGCTCGCGCTGGCGCTCGACAAGGATTCGGAGGCCGGGGCTCTGCTCGCCAAGGGCGGCATTACCCCGCAAAACCTCAACGCCGCGATCAACGCGCTGCGCAAGGGCCGCACCGCGGATTCCGCGACGGCGGAAAACGCCTATGATGCGCTGAAGAAATATGCCCGCGACCTCACCCAGGCCGCGCGCGACGGCAAGCTCGATCCGGTGATCGGCCGCGACGAGGAAATCCGTCGTACCATCCAGGTGCTGTCGCGCCGGACCAAGAACAATCCGGTGCT
>JACMOT010000086.1 GCA_014377915.1 Tardiphaga sp. | reverse complement strand
CTTTTGGCACGCGCGCCCCGCAGCGCCAGCGAGCCCGCCGTGGTCGGCTGCCGGTCACCGGTGGCGATATTGTCCTTCACCAGGATCGGAACGCCGGCCAGCGGCCGCTCGGCCGTCGGCCTGATGCCGTCGAGCCCGCCCGCGATCGCGAGCGCGTCGGGATTGAGCGCGCGGACTGAATTGAGCATCGGCCCGTCACGGTCATTGGCCTCGATGCGCGCGAGATAGGCCTGGATCAGCGTGGTGGCGGTGATCCGACCGTCGGCCAAGGCCTCGATGATATCGCTCATGGGCGCGGTGTCGAGCTTCAGCGGGGTCGGCGCCGCCGTGCCGGCGATAGCCGAAGCAAGGTGGGCATCACGCCGGGATGGCTTCTTCATGCAGGCCTCTTGCGCGGATCTGGTATCGAAATCAGGTGTTCATGGTGTCGGCTGGCACGGCCAAGACTATCGCATCTGGATCTGTCGTGCACATCCGTCACCACGAATCGTCGCCGCCCAGGCACCGACGACATGACCGCCGCAGACGGAGCGGCCGCGGCTTCAGTTTGGCCATAGGCGACAGCCCTGACCGCTGGCGGAGCAGTATTCCGGAAATGTTCAAAACATGTCGGGGTTCCGGGTTCGCCCGGGCTGCGCCCTCGCGCCCCGGAACGACAGGGCGCGCTACCTTGCGATCACTTCGATTTCGCCGTCGACGCCGTTGACGACCTTGAACGGGCGCTCGAACACCTTGCCTTCGTTCTTGGCGATGGCGCGGTACTCGCCTTCCGACAGCACGACGCGCGGGAACGCGCCGATCGATTCCTTGATGACGTCGCCGGCCGGCGTGATCACCGACCACGCGGTGTTGGCGAGCGCCTCGCCGCCCTTGTCGCTGACCAGCTTCATGGTGATCACCGCGGCGCGGTGGGTGATGATCACGTCGGTCAGCTTGCTGGCCTGGACGCGGATATCGGAGCGCACCGTGGAATTGGCGTCGCCGTAATTCGAGACGATGTAATAGGTGCCTTCCTGCAGCAGCACGACGTCGCCGGCGGCGACGCTGGGCAGCAGCGGCGAACGCTCACCCGCTTCGAACTGGCTGCCTTTGTAGATGCTGAAGGAGATCTGGTTCTGCGGAATTTTCGTGCTGCCGACGCGGCCCTCGATGCGCAGCCCGCCGGCCGGCAGCACGAAGGATTCGCGGTCGGTGTCGGACTTGATTGTCACCGGCCGGACCGCGCTGACCAGGCCGAGCGCGACATGAACCACGTAGCTGCCGGGCGGCAGCACGATATTCGGCGTCGCACCGCGGTCCTCGCGGATCAGCTTGAAAGCCCCGGTCTCGTCGGGCCGGTCGGAATAGACCCGCCACACCAGCCCGCTGCCGATCACGGCCATGTCCTTGCCATAGCGCGCGGTCAGCGCCAGCACGCCCTGCCCGGGCGCGGCCGGCGGCAGTGGCGACGGCACCGGTGCCGTCACGGCGGCGACCGGCGGCTGGGTGAGCGGCGCCGGCAACAGCGGCGCCGCGGCCGGGCCGGACGGCGGCGCCAGGCTGATGGCTGGACCGGACGGAATGTCGGGGATCGTGCCCGGAGGAACCGGCGGCGGCCGGTCACTAAAAAACTGCGCCGAGGCGGCGTTGGGGAGCACCAGAACGCATATCAGGAGCAGCGCCCGCGAACGCAACGCGCGTCGGCCGCCGGCGGCTGCTTGCAAATCATGGCGCAATGCGATCATCGCCATGCTTTTCACCGAAAACGAGGCAAATTCAAGCCTCGCTATCGGCCCCGCGCATAATCGCGCGCCTTTACGACAACCCGGCCGCAAAAGCGGCGCAGATATTCGCCGGCTTCGCCTAACCGTCGCAATTCTCGCTTACCCCGGCCCGGCGCGGGATCAACCAGGGAATCAACACCGACTGGCGTGGCGCGGCCACAGCGCGTAAATAGGTCCGGTATGCTTACCGGTTCCGCTGGCAAGTTTGTGGATGCTGGAGAGTTTGATGGGACGCAACCCGAACGGGACCAACGGCCGTGACAAACCCGGGCTGGGCGGCGTCCGGCGTCCGGTGATCGGGCTCGCGCTGGGCGGCGGCGCCGCGCGCGGCTTTGCCCATATCGGCGTGCTGCGCACGTTGCTGGCCCATGGCATCATACCCAATGTGGTGGTCGGCACCTCGATCGGCGCGGTAGTCGGCGGCTCCTACGCGGCCGGCCATCTCGACACGCTGGAGGAATGGGCGCGCGGGCTGCAGCCGCGCAGCGTGCTGAGCTATCTCGACATTCGCCTCAACGGCTCGGGACTGATCGGCGGCAACAAGCTGGCCGCCCAGCTGGAAGCCTCGCTCGGCCCAACCGTGATCGAGGACCTGCCACTGAAATTCGCCAGCGTCGCCACCGAGGTCCGCACCGGGCACGAGATCTGGCTGACCCATGGCCGGCTGGTCGATGCGATGCGCGCCTCCTACGCCCTGCCCGGCATCTTCTCGCCGGTGCTGATCGGCGACCGCTGGCTGGTCGATGGCGCGCTGGTCAATCCGGTGCCGGTGTCGGCCGCGCGCGCGCTCGGCGCCGAAATCGTGATCGCGGTCAATCTCAGCAATGACGTGTTCGGCCACAGCATCACGATCTTCGACCATGGCACCGGTCCGGAGGTGGTCGAGCCGGAGGTCGAGGTCGAGCCGCCGAAGCGCGGTCTTGGCCGGTTCTTTTCGGCCGAACGCACCATGAAGCGGGAATTTTTCGGCAGCGGCGGCCGGCCCGGCATCTCCAGCGTGATGGTCGACGCCTTCAACATCATGCAGGACCGCATCACCCGGGCGCGGCTGGCCGGCGATCCACCGGACATGCTGATCGCGCCGCGGATCGGCCATATCGGCTGGTTCGATTTCCACCGCGCCGACGAGATGATCGCCCATGGCGCCCGTGCCACCGAGCGCGCGATCGAATCGATCCAGGAAGCGATCGAGATCATGGCGCCGGATCCGGCAAAGTCACCGGCGGAGATCGCGCAGAACCCGGTCGCGCCGTAGCCAAGAAGGGGTTCAGCGCAATGCCTCGTTCCCCGGACGCGGTGCACTGCGCCGCTTTTGGGCGGCGTGGTGCGCCGCAGAGCCGGGGCCCCGGTTGTGCGAACAAGAAACCGGGATCCCGGATCTGCGGAGCGGCATGAAGAATGCCGCGCCGCGTCCGGGACAAGATTTGAGCTACGCCGTGGCGATATAATCGCGCAGCGCTTCCTGCTCGTGCTCGAATTCGCGCAGCCGCCATTTGACGACGTCGCCGATCGGGATCAGGCCGACGATCCGATCGCCTTCCATCACCGGCAGATGCCGGAACTTGCCGGAAGTCATTTTTTCCATGATGGCGCCGACCGTATCGGACGGTTTGCAACTGATGACCTTGCGCGTCATCACCGCCTTCACCGGCTCGTCGAGCGCGCCGGCGCCGCGTTCGCCGATCACGCGGACGATGTCGCGCTCGGACAGGATGCCATCGAGGTGGTGATCGGTCATCACCAGCACCGCGCCGATCTTGCGCTCCGACAACAGCCTGACCGCCACCGACAAGGTATCGCCGGGCGCGACATGGATAATCTGGTGGCCCTTTGAATCGAGAATTGAACGTACCGTCATTGTCGCCTCCTAGATCTGCCGGCCCTTGAACAGGCGGGTCATTGGTTCTTGGATCGAGACATGACAGGTGCGCGATCACCTGTCGGTTGACGGATGATGAAGGAAACCCGGCCGCCCCGCAAGGCGGCGACTCCGGCTCAATGCAGGTCGGACATATCCGGCGCGGAGACGTCCGGTTCGGGCCGTTGCGCGCGCGGGATCGGGTCGAACAGCGAGAACAGCAGCAGGCCGGCGAAAAAGCCGCCAATATGCGCCTGCCAAGCGACGCTGGCGCCGTCGGCCCCGATCGCAATCGATCCGACGCCGAAGATGATGTTGACGCCGAACCACACCGCGAGAAAACCGATCACGCGGGGATCGCGCAACGCCTGCGGCAGCGGCAGCGCCGGCACCCGCGCCGCCTCGTCGGCATCGCCGCGGTTGAACGACAGGAAACTGCCGCGCACGAAGGCGAAGCGGATCGCCGCGGCCATCGCGCCGGACACCGAGGCCGAGGCGCCGATCATCGGCGCCAGCGCGTGCTCGTGGGTGAGCAGATGGGCCGCGGCGCCGCCGATCGCGGTGACCGCCATGAAGGCAAAGAACCGGACCGCGCCGAAGCGGCGCGCCAGCGCGCTGCCGAACGGCAGCAGCCACAACACGTTGAAGCCGATATGGCTGAGATTGGCGTGCAGCAGCGAATAGGTCACAAAACTCCAGACCTTGGCGCCGGTACCGCCGGGAAACGGCATCGCCAGCAGGGTCTGGTCGTAACGTTTCGGAATGAAGCCGAACATCGCGATCACGGTGTCATCGAGATCATAGGGCAGCAGCATGCGGCCGAGATGGATCGCCGCCAGCAGCGCCACATAGCCGGTCAGGGCGCCCGGCAAGGTCAGGATCGGCTCACGCGGGGAAACAGGGGAATCCAAAGGTCACAGCCTGGTCAGCGGGCTCAAGCGAGCGAAGCCCTCAAATACCCGGCTTTCGCGGACCGGCGCAAGCGGCGGATCGCCATCAGGGGCAGGAACCGGGCGGCGGCCATGAAAAAGGGAGAGCGCTGAGAACGCCCTCCCTTGCCGGCCCGATCTTTCCCGTGCCGGGTGGACGGCCCGCACCGCGAACCATCCGGAGTCCCCACCCCTCCCCGCACGACGACCACACCTGTTCGCAGCCACCTGTCTCAACGTCGCATCGCAGCCCGTTGGAGAGAGCCGCGACGCCCGGTCGTGAGCGGACCATACCGTTGATCCCGCGCGCGGCAATAACATGGTTACTTTAACGTTAACGGCGGGAACACCGGCCAGCACGGTGGAAAACGCCGCTGCGGCATGGACGGTGCAATGTCTGATCTGCACAACATGTAGCAGTCACGCGGTGCGTGGATTCGGGACACAGCTGTCTCCCACATTCCGCGCCGGGGTCAGGGTTTAGCGTCAATGAAGCATCCATCCAGCAAAGAGTTCTTTGCCTACTGGGACGAACAGCGCGGTTTCGCGCGCGCGCCGGAGCGCGGCGACATCGAGCCCGGCCCGGTGCGCGAGCTGCTCGGCGACATCTTTGTGCTGTCCTATGACAGGCTGGCCGGGTTTCCGTTTCGCGTCGCCGGCACCAGGGTCTGCGCGCTGCTGTCCCGCGACCTCAAGGGCCAACCGTTTCCGACGCTGTTCGGGCCGCGGAGCCGCGCCGAGATCAACGACATGATCACCGTGGTATCGGAGGAAATGCTGGTCGCCGTCGCCGGCATCACCGCGACCACCGACACCGGCGACAAGGCGCATCTCGAATTGCTGCTGCTGCCGTTCAACATTCGCGCCCACACGCCGATCAGCCTGACCGGCCTGCTGGCACCACTCAGCGAGGTGCGCGGCACGCTTGGACCGCTGGAGATGACCTCGTTCCGCTATCTGGCACACCAGCCACAGCGCTTTGCGCCGCGCGCCCTGCGCAAGCTGCGGGCGGCGCGCGGACTAATCGTCTATGAGGGGCTGCGATAAAGTCGTATGGATATCGGCACGTGGCCTGTCTCCGGAAGATTGCGCTGTCGGTATATGCTAACCCAGCGTTAACCCTGTCGGTGGTACGGTCATGATTGGCTTTGAACCGCATAACCGGCACGGCATTGATGGCGTTTGCGCAGACCCGATCCCTTCTTCCATCTCCCGATGAACGACGCCGCTACCAGCGGGTCAAAGTTCATCTGCTGGGTCGCTACATGCTGCCGGATCGCCGCGAGTTCCCCTGCCAGGTCATCAACATGTCGCCGGGCGGCCTGGCGCTGCTCGGCCCCGGCATCGGCAATGTCGGCGACCGCGTGATCGCCTATCTCGACCATGTCGGCCGCGTCGAAGGCAAGCTGACCCGGATCATCGACAATGGTTTTGCGATGAGCGTGGGCGCCACGCCGCGCAAACGCGACAAGCTCGCGGCGCAGCTGACCTGGCTCGCCAACCGCGACATTCTCAATTTGCCGGAAGACCGCCGCCACGAGCGCGTGGTGCCGCGCAACCCGCTTTCCGTGCTCACGCTCGAGGACGGCACCAAGATGCATTGCCGCATCATCGATCTGTCGCTGTCCGGCGCGGCGTTGGCCGCCGAGAAGCGTCCGCCGATGAACATGCAGGTCATGCTCGGCCGGGTTCGGTCGCGCGTGGTGCGTCATCTCGAGGAAGGCTTCGCGCTGGAGTTCGTCCACGAGCAGCCCGCCGATACGCTGGAAGATAGCGTCAACGCCCGGTAAACGGCCGACCGCCCCGGCGGGCGATTTCCCCGACATTCAAAGGCGGTATCCGCGTTAGCGGATACCGCCTTTTGCTTTTGCAGCGCGGGTTCCATCAATTAACGCCGGCGGCCTTTGCGGCCACAACCGCAGCATTTGCGGCGCGTGCCGGCTTAATATGTAAAATTTGAATCAATGACAGTCGATCAAACTTGAATCAAATTCGATTCAACTACATTTCGCATTCGACTTTTGTTTGAGCCATATTCGCTTCAAATGTCGCCGCGCGATTTAGCGGCGCGACAAATCCTCTGTGCAAAACATGGTCCCAACAAGAAGCGGGGGCTATGATGATTGGTAGCAAGGGGCGGATCACGGGACTGGCGGTCGCCGCCATCCTGTTCGGATTTTCGGCGGCGGCGCAGGCCGGCGACGAGCGACTTTATGCGAGCCTCGGGGACACCACGCGGTCGCCGATCGGCTGGGTTGAATTCTGCGCGGAGAACCCGGGCGATTGCAACGGCGGCGCCAGCCAGGCGCGCGACATCGTGATCACGCAGACCGCCTGGAAGGACCTGCTGCGCGTCAACCGCTGGGTCAACGAGACCGTCAAGCCGATGACCGACATGGATCATTGGGGCGTGATCGAGCGGTGGTCGCTGCCGACCGATGGTTACGGCGATTGCGAGGACTACGTGCTGTTGAAGCGCAAGATGCTGATCGATGCCGGCTGGCCCCGCGAGGCGCTGCTGATCACCGTGGTGCGCGACAAGAAAGGCGAAGGCCACGCCGTGCTGACGGTGAAGACCGACAAGGGCGAGTTCGTTCTCGACAATCAGAACGAGAGCGTGGTGGCCTGGACCGACACCGGCTACCGCTTCGTCAAGCGCCAGTCGCAGAGCGATCCCAATGTCTGGGTCTCGCTCGGTGACTCCCGCCCCGCGGTGGCCACCGCCAGCGCCCGCTCGCGCTGAACGACAACCGTTTCGGAGACACGCGACCCGGTCACATCCCCACCCCTCCCCGTCCCAGACCGGATCGCGCGCGGCCAGCTCTCCCCCAAGAGCTGGCCGCAACTTTTTGGGCAGCTCGCCAAGATCGGCGCCCAATTCGAGCTTGGCGAACATTGAAGCTGGCGGTTGCGATCCACCTGCAACGTAACGCCCCGGCGGCCCTGCTTCTGGACCGGTCGCGAGGATAATGGATGCCCGCCGAACCCAGGCCGAAGCTGGACCAGTTCGCTGCGATGGAGCAGCACCAATCCGGCATGGGCAAGGGATTGAAATCGGGCGGCCCATTTGATGGCATGGACGATGGCCGCCTCGACAAGATTGAAATCCGGCTCTCCGCGATCGAAGGTGAGCAGTGGACGCATTTCCGCTGGGGCATTGGTCTTCTCATGACCGTTGCGTTCGGTCTGGCAGCGCTGATCGCCACGACCAGCGTGTTCATGACGTCTCGCATTGACAGAACTGAAGACCGACAGGTCCGAGTCGAGGCGGCGATCGGCGATCGGCCTGACAAGCTTTCAAGCAATCTCAACAATCAACAATATGAATCAGACCCTGCTCCAGGCCGCAATGTGTGCGAATACGCCGCCTACGGTTCGGCGCTGAGGGCCGGGATGGAGTTCTATCGCCCGCTGGTCGACGCGCCCAATCCGGCGTGGCCGAAGAGCCCGTCGTAATTGGCTACGGCCATCAAGGCGTCGGTGCTTCGCCTGTATGGCGAGGCCGATACTGGCATTCTGGTGCCGCAGGTCGAGGCCAGGAAGGCGGCGCAGGCGGCGGCCGGCAAAATCGCTGACGTCAAAATCTACCCCGGCGCCCCGCACGGCTTTCACGCCGACTACACACCGAGCTATCGCTAGGAAGCTGCCGCAGCTGGCTGGAAGCAGATGCAGGCCTGGCTGACGGAAGACCACGTGCTCAGCTGATCGCCGGACCGCTTGCCGCCCCTGCGAAGACGGCCCCGGATAGAAACCGCGGCCGCATGCTCGTTCAACTCCGTATCAGTCGAACTGATTATTCGCAGACTTCGACGCGGCGGTAGCGAAGGCCGGCCGGGGTGCGAATGCGCTTGCGCACCAGATAGCAGCCGCCTTCGTCATCATAGCCGCCATAGACCGGATATCCGTAGCCGCCATAGCCATAGCCGCCATAGCCACCGTAAGCGCCATACAGGCCGGCGCCGGCCAGACCCAATCCCAGTCCGAAGCCAATTCCGCGACCGCCCCAGCCGCCGCCCCTGAACCCACCGCCGTGAAATCCGCCGCCATGAAATCCGCCGCCATGGCCGCCAAAGCCGCCGCCCGCCGAGGCCTCGTTCGGGGCCGCCATTCCGAGCGCCGCCACCGCGAGCGCCGCCAACACCATCTTCCGCAACATCAACCACTCTCCGTCAATCAGACGCGCCCATCCCGAACCACGCTCCACAATTAATATGGTCGCGGCAAATAGCCACCAGCCATGCCGTGTCGCCGCTCAACAAATCGCGACTGGATGCCGCGGGACAGGTTTTCCAGCTCCCGCGTCGCCTGCTAGCAGCCCTTGCAGATGCTGTTGAGCTTGCGGTCGACCTCGCGGTCCTGCGCATCCACCGCGGCATCGCCGGTGGTCGGCTTGTCATAGAACAAGGTTCCGCCGGCGGTGACGCCGCCGGCAATACCGATGCCGACGCCTGAATTCGCGGTGCCGGGGCTGGTGGTGCTGACGAGACGGCCAGTCACGTCATCCACGGCGTCACCCGACTGGGCAAAGGCGTTGCAGGACAACAGCAGGACAATGGCAGCAGCGCAGATGATCGGCTTTGAGGCATGGGTCATGGCAATTCTTCCTTCGGCGATCAACGGGCCGGAACGCCGCGAGTTCCCCGACTGGAACGATTTGGCGACGCCGCACTTGATGCAGTGAAAGTTTTTCGCAAATAAAGCCCGGTTGTGTCGTGGGACAAGCCGTTTCGTGGACCCATCGAACTGCCCGACGCGACTCGGCGAGGCGCGGGCGCCGCATCGACCTCAGCCGAAGACCTATGATGATTCACGCAAGCAGCGCTGGCGCACGGCGCCGCGAAAGCCGCGCCATGCGTAAACAGATCGGCTTCGACTCCAATACGCTGGCCGCGACAGGATGGGTACGCCGCGGCAACTGGCCGACGAGGCTTTCGCCGACCTGCTGAAAAACACGGCGTACCACTCGATCTGAAAGATGCGCTGCGCAAGAGCGCGTCGAACTCCGGCCAGCCAACCTCCCGCCGCAACGTCGCGGCGCCTCCAGCCTGAAAGCACAGACATGGCAAAAGATCCGTTTGACGAAGGCCAACGCGCCGCCCGGGAAGGCATTCCCGCCGAGGCCAATCCGTATCAGGATGGCAGCGACGAACATTCGCTGTGGAGCGCCGGCCATGAACGCGTCGCCGGCGAGGTCGAAGCCAATGAAGCCGAGGGCTGAGCGGCCTCAGCCGATCTTCTTCAGCCCGTTCTTGAAGCGTGGGCCATTGACGGCATAGGAACGCGCCGCGCCGCTCATCAGGGCGATCTGCGCGTCGTCGAGGGTTCGAATGACCCGCGCCGGCGCGCCGATGATCAGCGAATTTTCCGGAAACTGCTTGCCCTCGGTGATCACCGAACCGGCGCCGACCACGCTGTTGCGACCGATCCGCGCGCCGTTCATGACGATCGAGCCCATGCCGATCAGCGCGCCATCCTCGATGGTACAGCCGTGCAGGATGACGTTGTGGCCGATCGTGCAGTTCTTGCCGATCACAAGCGGAAAGCCCTTGTCGGTGTGGCAGGTCGAATTGTCCTGCACGTTCGAGCCTTCGCCGATTTCGATCCATTCATTGTCGCCGCGCAACACCGCGCCGAACCAGACGCTCGCGGAAGCCAGCAGCCGGATCTTGCCGATCAGCTGCGCGCTGTCGGCAATGAAGTAATTTCCGTCAGCCGGAAGATCCGGGCCCTGCCCGTCGAGTTCGTAGATCGCCATGGTGGTGGTGTTCTCCCTATACGGAGAACCTTGCCATGGATCACCAGACTTAGGCCAGCAGGCCCACGGCCCGCAGGGTCATGACGATGAACGTGCCGGACATCAGGCTCCAGAAACCGGCGAGCACGGTGGCGATCATCACGAACTGAAAGCGGTGTTGCTCGATCTGGCCGGGCCGCAGCGTGTTGCGCATGATCAGGAACGGCGCGGCGAATACCAGGAACGGCACGGCGGCCAGCGCCTGCGGCCCTGGCCCCTGCTTCAGCAGGCCAAAGCCGGCGGGGCGCTGCGCCAGCGCCTGGTAGCCGCTGGACAGCACGCCCGCGAGCGCGAAGCCGATGCAGATCTGGAACAGGGAATTCAACGCGTCCGGGGACATCGGCACTCTTTCGCTGCGGGGAACACCGGCCCTGCATCGCAAACCCCGCCGACCCGCGCCAGCCTATCCTTAATAAACGGTTAATGGCGACCGCGCCTGGCGCATGACGGACCGGCACATCGACCACCGCAAACCAAGAGGGCCGTTAACCACCCGCTGGCATATTCGAGGTTGATTCGACGGCTACCGGCCGCCCTTCCCGTTCATCAGTTGCGTGCGCATGTCCCTGCTTTTTCCAACCACGTCCCGATCGCGGCAATGGCGCCGCAGCCGGCGCAGCCATCTGGTTCCGATCGCGACCGGCGCCCTGCTGGGCGCCACCGCCCTGGCCCTTGTCGCCTATCTGCTGTGGCCGACCTGGCAGAGCCGCCGGGCGGGCGATCCCGACCGGATTCCGGTCAGCGTCGGCGCCACTCTGTTCAACGTCCCGACCCATGCGTTTCGCCGCAAGGTGCAGAAACATTCCGGGCCGCAGGAACGCGTCGACCTCAGCTACCTCTACCCCTCGCTGGAAGCCAGCGACGTGCCGACGCATGTCAGCATCGAGAATTTCGATGAAACCCAGCAGCCGATCGATCGGATTTTTCTGTCGATCACGGCGCATCATGAGGCGATGTCGCCGGAGGCGCGGTTGCGCACGGTGTATCCGCGCTATGATGACCAGTTGATGCCGGTTCAGGATGGGCTGACGACGCGGCCGTTCCGCGATGCCTCGCCCTACAGCCAGGAAGATCTGTTTCTCGGCGAAGCGCCGGCGCTGGTGGCGCGCTGCACCCGCGACGCCCGCACGCCCGGCATGTGCCTGAGCGAGCGCCGCATCGGCGGCCCCGACCTGGTCTTCCGTTTTCCCCGCGCCTGGCTGGAGCAATGGCGCGAGGTCGGGAATGCGATGGATGCGCTGACCCTGCAGTTGAGCGGACCGAAGCGGTAAACCCGGTCAGCGATCAACTCAGTCGTTCTCGACGAGATCTTCTTCCAGGATCGCCATCTGGAACTGGAACGAGCGATCATCATCCTCGTCGTCGACGAACAGCACGCCGATGAATTCCTCGCCGATATAGACCTCGGCGGAATCGTCCTTCTTCGGCCGCGGCACGACGCGGAGTTTCTGATTGCCGAAGATACGCTTGAGATAGGCGTCGAGCTTTCTGACTTCCTGAACGTCCACAGGGATCTCCAATGCAATTGATGTTGGTTGAGCTGACGGCGAAGCTTTAAAGCGTGCCGGCGCGCGCCGCTAGGCGGTTTATCGAAAAATCACAGACCCGGCTCAAACGGCTGCCACGGCGCGGCGATCACAACCCGGTCGCGTTGAGCATCTGGTTCATGGTGCGCGACGGCTCGGCGCAACCAGCCTCGCCGACGATCTTGGCGGGCACACCGGCCACGGTGACATTGTGCGGCACCGGCTTGACGACGACCGAACCCGCGGCGATGCGCGCGCAATGGCCGACCTCGATATTGCCGAGAATCTTGGCGCCGGCGCCGATCAGCACGCCACGGCGAATTTTCGGGTGACGGTCCTCGTTCTCCTTGCCGGTACCACCCAGCGTAACGCCATGCAGGATCGAAACATCATCCTCGATGACCGCTGTCTCGCCGACGACAAAACCGGTGGCGTGATCGAGGAAGATGCCGCGGCCGATCTGGGCGGCCGGATTGATATCGGTCTGGAACACCGCGGAGGCCCGGCTCTGCAGATACCAGGCAAAGTCCTTGCGGCCCTTCTTCAACAGCCAGTGCGCCAGGCGATGGCTCTGGATCGCGTGAAACCCCTTGAAGTACAAGAGCGGATCGATGAAGCGGGTGGTGGCGGGATCGCGGTCGAACACGGCGACCAGATCGGCGCGAAACGCATTGCCGAGATCCGGCTCGTCGCGCAGCGCCTCCTCAAAGGTCTGACGGATCAGGTCGCCGGACAGCGCCGAATGATCGAGCCGCTCGGCGACGCGATGCACCACCGACTCTTCGAGCCGGGTGTGATTGAGCACGGTCGAATAGACGAACGACGCCAGTTCCGGCTCGCGGCTGACAATGTCCTCCGCCTCGCTGCGAATCCGGTCCCAGATCGGATCAAGCGTCGCCAGTTTTGCATTCTGTGGATTTACGTTCGACACGGCCATGCTGGACTCGCAAATTCTTCGGTTCGGTCATGCAGTATAGCACAACGCGGCGGACTGTCGCGGCACGCCTTGCGCGGTAAAGAACGTCGGCTTTACCCGAGCATCAGCGGCCAAGACCTTGATTCGGCGGATATTTCGCCGCGCACCGAGAAACTGCCTTAGCGCGGGGCGTGCCTGAGAAGTGGGCGGTCGCGCGTCCAATACAAGATGCAGCCCCGATCAAGGCCGGCGCGACAGGAAGGCCAGCACGCCCTCCTTGTACACTTTGTCGCCGACCGCCCGCATGTGATCGCGGTTCGGAATGTCCAGCACTTCGGAATGGGGAATCACCTGCTGCAATTCCTGCGCGGAGCCCGCGATCTCGTCGGCGGTGCCAACCGCGATCAAGGTGGGTACCGTGTTGCGCGCGGCCTCCTCGACGGTCATCAGCCGCCGCGAGCCGCGCATGCAGGCCGCCAGCGCGCGGCGGTCGGAGCGGGTCTGGTCGGCGAAGGTGCGAAAGGTGCGGCCGACCGGATCGGTGATGTCGTCGAGCGAATCAGCCTCCAGTGCGACCGCGACATTCTCGCCCGGACCGCCGCCCTTGATCAGGCCGATGCCAAGCCCGGCGATGATCGCGCTGCGCAGCAGTCGCGGCTGGGTTTCGGCGATCAGGGCGGTGATGCGCGCGCCCATCGAATAGCCCATCATGTCGGCGCGTTCGATGTCGAGGTGCGCCATCAGCGCACGGACGTCGTCCGCCATCATGCCGAGATGGTAATCTTCGGGATCATAGAGTTTTGTCGAATCGCCATGGCCGCGATGATCGAGCGCAACAACCCGCTTGCCGTGCTTCTTCAGCTCGGAGACCCAGGTCGGATACACCCAGTTGACGTTCTTGCTGGAGGCAAAGCCATGGACGAGAACGATCGGATCGCCCTCGCCCTCATCGAGATAGGCAATTTCAACAGCGCCGTTGTGAAAGCTCGGCATCCAGAATTCCGTTTATGATGGAAGATGTTGGTCGGCGGGAGGCACAGTTTATCCGTGCAACGCATTGGCCGCCAGTGCGGGCCGCAAGGCGATTTCGTGGCGAAGCTGCAATTCGCGGCGCGCCTTTCGCGCCTTCGAGCGCCGCAGCCACGACCAGGTGACGCGCTCGGTGGTGGCCTTGATGGACGCGACGAAGCCGAACAGCGCCAACACCGCCCACAGCATCCACAGGCTCATGTTGAAGGCGCCCGCGACCAGCAGGATCGCACCACGGCCGAACATCTTCAGGATCGCGCGGGTCTGGCCGCCTTTCGTCTCGGCCAATTTGGCGACGCGCGCGACATCCTTCGGGCCCTGGGCGATGCGCAGCGTATCCAGCGCGCCGCGCGCGCCGGCCTTTTCGCCCACGCGGCCGACATCCTGCGCCAGCCGCACCAGGCCACCCGCCCTGTCGCTGCGGAACGCGGCCTTCACCGCGCTGATGGTCTTGCCCGGCCGCAGCAGCGAGGCATCCGCCAGCGCGCTTTGCAGCAGCGGCGTATCGACGACATTGCGCGCCGAGCGGCCGGCCCAGGCGGTCAGGCCCTCGCCAAGCCGACCAACCTTGCGCGCGTCCTTGACCAGCGTCAGACCGGCCCGCACCGGGGCCACGCCGCCCACCGTCACATAGGTGGCGGCGGTCACGGCCAGCCCGACGGCCGCAAGGCCCAGAATCAGGTGATCGGTATCCTCGCCCAAAGCGAGATGCTTGCCCTCGCGCACCACATCACGGATGTCGCCGAACACGAACAGATCGCCGGCCACCGTGCCGGACATGCTGCCGACATCGTTGGCATTACCGGTGATGAAACCGGAGGCGAATTTTCCGGCGAAATGCGACGCGGAGTTTTCCTCGGCGACGGCATCGCTGACGCGTTTCGACACCGCGTCGGACAATACGATTTTCTGTGCCGCGGCGACGTCGACAAAACTCTTCGCCAGATCGGCGTCGTTGGCGGCCAGCGCGTCGTCGATATTGCGGGTCAGTACCGCGGGATCATTGCGGAGCGCGGCGACAAGTTGCGCATTGGCCAGCGCCACCGGATCATTTTGCGCCGCGAGCACGGCACCGGCGTCGCGGGCCTGCGGCCACAACAGCAAGCCAACGGTCGCGCACACCGCGATGCCCGTCAGTGCCGTGTCGATCCGCCGCCACATCGCTCAAAACCCTATTGCCGCACCTTTAGGACAGGTGGTGCGCCATTTTCCCGACACAACAGCCCCGACGAAAGAAGGGCTTCTCGGAGGCAACGAGATTGTGTCGAATTTGCTCCATTGCGGCGGCTATCACGGCCTAGGAATCTCCATCGGCCGCCGGTATGGTGCGCCGCACTGAATGGCCCGCCGGCCGCGTTGTCGGCGCACAATGCCAGCAAAGGTAGAGAAGATGTCCGACCACGTCGTTCCACACTTTCACAATGATGCCGGCGTTCCGATCATCGAGATCGGCTCGAAGGAGTTCATGTGCGTGGGCGCCAATCCGCCGTTCGACCATCCGCACGTCTTCCTCGACCTCGGCAACGACAACGAGATCATCTGCCCGTATTGCTCGACGCTGTACCGCCTCGCCACCGACCTCGGCCCCGGCGAAGCGCGCCCGCCCGAATGCGTGTTGCACGACCAGGTCGCCTGATCGGTCTTGGTGACGACGTCGCACCCCATCGTCATTGCCGGCGCCGGCATCGGTGGGTTGACGGCGGCGCTGGCACTGGCCGCGCGTGGTTGTCGCGTGGTTGTCGTGGAGAAGGCCGAGCGGCTGGAGGAAGCCGGCGCGGGCCTGCAGCTGTCGCCGAACGCCAGCCGGGTGCTGACCGACCTCGGCCTGCGCCCTCGCCTCGCCCCGGCTATCACCGCGCCGGACGCGGTCAGCATCATGAGCGTGCGCCGTGGCGGCGAGGTGATCCGGCTGCCGCTGCGCGACAGGGGTGACTGCCGCACCGACGCGCCCTATTGGCTGCTGCACCGCGCCGATCTGCAGGCCGGGTTGCTGGCTCAGGTCAAGGCAACCCCCGCCATCGAGCTTCGCCTCGGTTGTCCGTTCACGGATTTCGCGGTCACGGGCGACGGCGTCGTGGTCCGCTCCGGCGACGGTGCCGCGCCGCTGTCCGCGCTGGCCCTGATTGGCGCCGATGGCGTGCGGTCGGCGGTGCGGCAGCAATTATTCCCCGATGTCCAGCTCGGCTTTTCCG
>JACMOT010000085.1 GCA_014377915.1 Tardiphaga sp. | reverse complement strand
TGGCGAGCGGATCCCGGAGAGCGACGGACCGGCGATGGACTGCGTCAACAGTTCGCGCTTGATCGGGTTGCCGTATTGATCGAGCAATGTCGAGATGGTGTCTGGCATCACAGGCCTCCGCGCAAATTCGCGCCGAGCGGCTGGCGCCACCAGGCGCGGCGCTCGTCGTGGTCATTGTCCTCTAGCGATGCGCTGTCCGCGGGCGCAGAATCGGTGGAGGCCGAACGGTAGCCGGCCTCCCACAGTTGCGCGCGGGTCTGCGCATAGGCCAGCACCAGCGCCACGGCGAAATCGCCATGCCGCTTCTTGCCGTCCTGCCCCATGGTGCGCACATCCGGAATGCGCGGGATGCCGCGGATGGTGTGCACCAGTGCGAGATCGTCGAGCAGATCAGCGTCGCGGGGGATCCAGAGGTGGCCGTCCTCCAGCGCCGCCTTCATCGGCGGGAAGTTTTCCAGGTACCAGTCGGCGGTCATCTTGACCTGCTCGACGCGCAGCGCGCCGTATTTCTGCGCCGCGACCACGGCGAGATAGGCGCCATTGCCGGAGGCGTCCATCTTGCCGCCGATGAAGCGCGCCAGCCGGTCGCAGATGTAGAACAGCACCTGGCGCTGTTGCTCGAACGGGATGTTTCTGAGCTCGACGGCGAACGGCACCGTGCGCTTCAGCGTGCGGCCGATCTCGATCGGCGCGATGTCGGAGAGGTCGGAGACGCGGCCAAAGTCCTGGCCGAAGCCGTGCTGGCGATCGGGGTCAAGGGCTTTCAAGACCGGTTGAAGATGGATTTCGCACCAGGCCAGAATGTCGGCCTCGCGATATTCTTTCAGAAAATAGGTAAACTCCGCCGGCCGCTCCAGCCGCAGCACCGGATAGTCGCCGACCATGCGCGCCTCGATCAAGGGCCGTGGCAGATAGATGCCGCCGCCCTGGCTGGGCACGCAGAACAATTCCTCGTCGGCGTCGTCGCCATAGGAGGCGATGATCCCCGCGCGCCACGCCGCTTCGGCCTCCGGCGACCATTGTTTGCCGGTCACCAGGCAGATCCGCTGGTACAGCCCGTCCCGCAGCGCCTCGTCAAAGGTGTAGCGCTCGACATGATACGGGTTGCGGCCGGCGCGGGCGTCCTCGATCAGGCGGTTGAAAATGTTGGCTTGGCCGAGATGGGTGGAGATCACCAGCACCTTGCCACCCCACATCAACAGTGCAATGGCGGCCTTCATCACGCCGGCGAGATCGTCATGGAACGCGGCCCCATCGATGATCACATAGCCCTGGCGGCCGCGCAGGCTTCGCGGCCGGGACGCCAGCGCGACGATCTCGAAGCCGGAGGCAAAGGCGATGCGGAACGCCTGGATGTGCTTGTCCGGCGTGCCGTCGTCGAACATGAATTCCGAGACTTCGGACACCGCCTCGTTGAAGTTGCGGGCCCACATCGCGCAGACGTCGATGAATTCGCGCGCCATATCGAGGTTGTAGCCGATGTAGAAGGTGTCCATGCCGCCGGCGGCTTTGGACGCGGCGGAGGTCAATACGGCGTCTGCGCCAACGCCCCAGGTGGCGCCGATGCGGCGGGATTTTTCGCAGAGGGTGACGGGATGCCGCGCGGTGGAGCGTAGCAGTTTTTTCTGGTAACCGAGCAGGATGTCGTTGATGCCGCCGCCGGCGGTCGTAGCCAATTGCGCATTGGCCAGGATGCCGGTGCGGCGGATCGCGATCCATTCGCCTTGGGTGATAGGGAGGTCAGCCGTCATGAATCCTCGGGCCGCTGAGAGCTGGATAGTTGCTCGACGCTGACCGAACCACCGGCATCACAAGGTCCCTTGCAGCGGGTCAGCGAACAGTGGACGATATTTGATGCTTTAAAGGAACGGCGATGTACGAATTGTTCAAAGACTTCCAGCCTGCCTTTGCTGCTTTGGTCGCACTTGGAGCAGCAACCCTCGCTTTCCGGGCAGCGATGTCGCGAGTGATCTACGACGCTGAAACAGCGCGGCTGGCGCAGCTTAGTTACCGACTGGGGCTTCTGCTTCGTCTTCAGCATCGAGCGGCAAGACTGCGAGAGGCCGCAGACGCTTTCATCGATTATATCGGAATTGAGAAACGAACACCTGAGGCCACCTACGACCTCCTCCGAGCGTGGCCTAAAGTGTTCGACGAGGTGGACGAGGCTTGGGCGCACGTCGAGCTTTTGCCGGCGGCTGCTGTCGAACACGTGGAAAGGCTGCGAGATGGGCATAGCGGTATGGCCGCATATGCCGAAGAAGAACGATATGTTCCGTTCGATGATATTCGGCCAGAGAGCGCGACGCGGGTCTGCAATCAAATCAGAGATGCTGCGCATTCGATCGGGCCGATCGTTGCAACGGAAATTGCGACGATCGAAAAAGATCGAAACATTCAAATGAAGCAGAGAGTGGCCTTTCATCGATTATTCCTCGGCCGCTGACAGTTGTTTAACTGCTTGGTGATGGCGTAGCCTCCCGCTTCGGCGGATCAATACCGAGAATCTGCGCTTTGATAGCCTCAGCGGTTTCCTTCGACAGGCCCTTGGCCCTGGCGATATGATCCACCGCCTTCGACGCCCTGCCTTGCAGCTCCTTCTCGATCTTCTGCCTGGTATCGCTGCTGATGCACTTGGCCTGTTCGGCGGCCATCAGGGCGCGCGCGGTCATCATCAGCATTTCGGCGGTGTCACCGTCGGCCTTCAGCTCGCCGGCATTGCCCAGCATTTCCGACGCCAGCGTCTTGATGGTTTCCGACACCAGCAGAGTCAGCGAATTGTCGCCGGCGCGGTCGAGCTTCGGCGCCAGCACCGCCGCGATCTCCCGCGTCTCCCGCAGCCGTCGACCCAGCACGGCGATGGCCATGGCGGTGCGGTTGAAGGCGGATTTCGAAATCACCGGCGGCGCAATGGATGCGTCCTGTGCCAGGGACGCCGCGCGCAGCCGATCGTTGAAGCCGTCGAGAATGTCGAGCTGGGTGAGCTTGCGCTCCTTGAGCTGCTCGAACGCCCACAGCCTGGCTTCGTCCGCCCAGTCCGGCAGCTGGTCGATCGCGGAAATGCGCCCGCGCGTCGCGCGCGGTTTCATGGGCTCACTCCTCCGGCGGGCTCGGCCGCTTGACGCCCCCGACCCCCTGGCGGCGCTCGACATGCCCGACGCCCTTCGGCGCCAGCCGCGCCACGGTGACGCTGCCCGCCGATGTCTTCGTCACCGCGCCGAGCTGTTCGAGATAGGCGATCTCCTCGCGCACCCATTCGCGCGGGCGGGCAATGCCGAAGGTCTCCAGCGTCTGCTGCAGCAGCGCGTCATTGAGCGCGTAATTGGTCTGCGCATAGAGCTCGCGCAGGATGATCAGCCGTGCTTCCTGTCGGATGATGTCTCTCATCGGTGCACCAATGTTTCGAGCGCGGCTTCCTGAATCCGCTCCGCCATCGCCTTGATCGGCTTCATGCTCTCGGTGACGCCGCGCAGCTCGGTGCGCATTTCGGCCAGCGTCAATTCCAGCCGATGGGTGGCGTTCTTGTCCGGCAGATGTTTCAGCTCGCCTTCGATCCGCGTCACCCGATCCTCCACCGCGTCGACCTTGCCGGCGATGACGCCGATGCGCTCGTCGTTCTGCTTCGAGCGGCCGGACAGGAACGAATGCAGGAAGCCGGCGATCGAGATGACGATCGCCACCCATGGCGCCCAGTCGCTGAGGTTACTCAAAGTCGCCCCCTTGCCAGCCGTTCGCGCTGGTCGTTCTGGCACGCCCGCGTCGCGTCGAGGGCGTCGTTGGCACGGCCCAGCGCCACCGCATATTCTCCGACCGCGCGCCATGGATCGGTGGTCTGATCGACAACGGGATCATCGACGTTCCCCGCCAGCTGCTCGCAGGCGCGCGACAAGGCCACGCGGTTGTCCGCGGGCGCTGCCGCCGGGCCGATGGCGCTGGAGTGCGTGCAGCCACTCAAGATAGCCAGCAGCGGGAGGGCAGACATGGCCGGTGCGATGCCCGCCAAACTTGTTTTCATAATCATCGAGTTGCCCCTTCGCCTGGTCGGCGCGCGCTTCCGCCTCCGCTTTCAGCCGCTGTGCTTCCGCCGCCGACGCCTCCTGCACCTCGAGCTGGAATTGCGTCCACGCCAGTTCATTCTTCAGCCGCTCGGTCTCGGCACGCTGGTCGGCGAAACCGAAGCCGAGCAGGAACATCAGCAGCGCCGACGCAACCAGCTGCACGACCAGCGCGCTCTTCGTGAAGGGCACGATGGCCGGCACCAGGCGCTCGATCACCGGCACATGCGCCACCAGGAAGGCCGCGACGGCCAGCAGCGCCAGCACGGCCAGCACCAGCGGCGACGTGGCCATTTCCCAGAACAGGCTAGCGCTCAAGGCGTTGAGCCGGTCGAGGCCCTCCAGCACGGGTGCGAAGATCCCGTTCATGCCGGCTGCCCTTCCGGCACATGGGCCATCACCTCGCCGTCGATGGCGCGCTGCGCCCGCTTGGCCTTGCGGCTCGCCCACAGCGAATAGGCCAGCGCGCCGGCGGCGATCAGGATGCCCAGGATGGTCAGGGCCATCAGCAGCCGGTTGACGTAGTCCGAACTCCCGGCAAGCGGCGCCAGTTGATCCCTGGCGCCATCGACCACCGCCGAGACGCTGCCGCTGCCGACCGCGAGTTTGGTGGAATCGCCGGCATCCAGCGCCGGCTGCGCCACGTCCGACGCATAGGCCTTGGCGTCGCCCTGCTGCTGATGCGCTTCCACCGGCCGCGGGCCGATCGATCCGGAGGCCCAGGCCTGGGCAATCGCCCTGACGCTGGCCACGCGGGCCGCCCAGCCCTTGCCGAAGGCGTCCCAGGTGGTGAGGTTCTGCAGCATGCCGAGCCGGCGCGCGGCCATGTCGGCGATCACGGCGTCGTGGTCCTCATGCGCCTTGAGCGCCGCCAGCGTGCCTTCGCCGAGATGGCCGTCGACATCGTTCAGGCGCAGCGCGCGCTGCAGCCATTTCACCGCCTGGAACGGCCCGGAATTGACCGCGCAATCGAACAGGAAGAGGTCGATGCCCGCCGGCAGATCGTCGCCGCGGATCGCATTCCAGTATTGCAGCCGGAAGATCTCGTTGCGCTCGGTGATCCAGGCGCGGGTGCCGCGCATCGCGGGCGCCAGCGGCTGGCGCGTCCGGCCCTTGCGGTCGCGGTATCCGTCATAGACACGCTGGATGATGCCTTCGAGGGTGACGCCACCGGGGTCGCGCGGGTGGGTGCTGTAACCGCCCTCATATTGCAGGATCACCGGCATGCATCTGGTGAAATCGGTCTGCATGACAGCCGCTTACAGTGCTGCCAGGCGCAAACGAACGCCGAAAGGAACGCGCAGGGCGGCCGGCGGCGCCACAGGTCGGCGCAATGACAGTTCGGATCCGTGGACAGGGATGGCGGGGTGAAGCAAGGTGAAATGCTCCTGAACTGGTCAGGCGACAATCCGCCAATTTGCCGCCGCCGATAAGCCTGACCGGTGTCAGGCTCATACAGGCCGAGCGGCGTTTTGCGGATCAGAACGAAGTGATCACGTCTCACGCAAGGCCAAGCTGTAAACACCGCGCTGTCAACGTAGCACCGATTGCATCTCTCGGAGAAACGCCGCGTTGCGGCAGGCCTGTACGCCGGCCAACCGGAAGGCTGCTTTCATCCGGCGGACAGATATCAGGTCTGGATCAAGCTTGTTACTGGTTGATCTCGTCCAGCCACGATGCATCGCCCCCATCGGGCGGAGCGCCTCGCAGAGCCGGGATCATACCATATACCGGCATTCGCGAAGGTCATGGCTCGGCGACGCAGCCTTCGTGCTGCATTACGTCCGGGACAAGCACGGCGCGATGCCCCCCATTACAACACGCTCTATGCCGCACGCACGGTATCGAGGAATCTGGCAACTTCGGCTTTGAGCCGGACGCCGTCGGCCGAGAGGGCCTGCGCCGCCGAAAGGACCTGCGACGAGGCTGAGCCCGTCTCGCTGGCACCACGCTGCACATCAGCGATGTTGTAGGAAACCTGCTGCGTGCCGTGCGACGCCTGCTGCACATTCCGTGAGATCTCCTGGGTCGCTTGCCCCTGTTCTTCCACCGCGGCCGCAATGGTCGAGGAAATCTCCGACAGTTTTTCGATTGTCTCACCGATCTCCTTGATGGATGTCACCGACTCTCGGGTGGCAGCCTGAATACTGGCGACCTGCAAGCCGATCTCGCCGGTCGCCTTCGCGGTCTGTTCGGCGAGCGCCTTCACCTCGGCGGCGACCACCGAAAAACCCCGCCCCGCCTCGCCGGCACGGGCCGCCTCGATCGTCGCATTAAGTGCTAACAGATTGGTCTGTCCTGCGATGCTGCTGATCAATTCGACGACAGCCCCGATACGGCCTGCGACCTGTGACAACTTGTTGACGCGGTCATTCGTGTTGCGTACCTGGCCGACAGCCTCATTCGCCATGCGCGCCGACTGTTGGACCTGACGGCTGATCTCGTTGACCGACGACGACATTTCCTCCGTGGCCGAAGCCACCGACTGCACGTTACCGGAAGCGGCCTCAGATGCCGAAGCAACTTCAATGGAAAGCTGTTGGGCGGTGTCGGCACTCTGCGTCAGCGTGCCGGCGGCGGCCTCAAGCTCGATCGCGGAGGAAGCAACGGTGTCAATGATGTTACCAACCGACTGTTCAAAATCGCCGGCAATCTGTTGCATGTCCGCCTTGCGCCGAGCCGCGATGACCTCGTCACGTCGCAGCTTGGCTTCCGCCTCGGTGCGTGCCTTCAGCTCGGATTTTGTCTTGAACTGCTCAATCGATCGGGCCATGTCACCAAGCTCATCGCGGCGACCGAGTCCGGGCAGCGTGATGCCGAAATTGCCTTCACCCAGTTCGGTCACGGATCGCGTCATCGCGATCAACGCCGATGAAATTCTTCGCGCCATCAGCAGTGTAACGGCGCCCAAGAGCGCAATCATGATTAATGCCACGCCCACTGCTGTCTTTGCGCTTTCCCACACCTGAACGCGCAAGTCGTCAACATAGACACCCGTGCCGATTACCCAGCCCCAAGGCTCGAACCCCGCGACATAAGACAGCTTCGGCTGCGGCGCATCGTTTCCCGGCTTCGGCCATTGATAGTCAACAAAACCGGCCCCCTTGCTTTTTACTATTTCGGTGAATTCGACGAATAAACGTTTCCCGCTGGGATCCTTGATGTTCGAGACGTCCTGACCGTCGAGCTCGGGTTTGGCAGCGTGCATGATCATCCGCGGCCCGAGGTCGTTGATCCAGAAATAATCATTGTTGCCGTATCGCAATTTCGAGATGCGGGTCGCCGCGCTCTTGCGCGCAACCTCGTCGGGCATGCGATTGCGTAACGACGTATCATATTCCTCGCGAGCGATCCCCATTGCCAGTTCGGAAAGATGAGTCAATTCAGCCTGGCGTTGGCGTTTCAGGGAGTCCGCCAGATTGAGGGTCTGCAACAGGGCGAGCCCGACAAGACCGCAGAAACTGAGACCGACGATGCTATAAATACGGAGACCGATGGTGAAACGTGGCTGCATGATTAAAATATTCCGGAGCTAGATAAAATTCTAATCTTGTTTCTGGTATATGTTTACAAGCGGACCAATTAGGAATTGGTTACCACCTCGACTGTCATCAGTCCCCCAATCCCGCTTCCAAGATTCTAATTGGCTGGTCCACCTACAGCAGCCTTCCCTGTCCCTGCTGTCTGCCGCCACGGTGCCGTGCGCGATGCCGATGCACGGTGCGCTGGGTAATGCCGACCTTGCGCGCGATCTCCCTGGAAGACGCCTCGGACCCGTCATCCATCTTGTGCACCACTTCGGCAATCGCGCGCTGCAGCTGCCGGAACGTGCCGCCGACATGCAGCGGGATGTCCAGACGCGCCCCGCGGCCATCCACCGCGAAATGATTGCACAGCGCGTCGGCGTGAGTACGGCCGACCGCCTGCACCAACCAGTGCTCATCGTCAGCCTTGGCCGGCAAATAGATCCGCGTGCCGCCGGCGCGCGAGGCGATCGCCAGCGCCGCGGCCTCGCCGGCCACCTCGGCGATTTCATGGAGCACGCCGGGCAGTTGTTGCGTCATCGCCGGCGCGGCCCGGTCAGGGTGACGACGACATTGTCGCGGATGATCCAGCGCAACCCACTGTCTTCAATGACCACCATGTCGGCGGCGCCCATGGCGGCCGCGGCGGGGTGGGGGCGCGCCAGCGAGGTCGCGATCGGCGCGCGCAGCACTTCGACGTCGAGGCCGCCGGCGCGTTCCAGGGAGCGCAGCAGCGCATGGGCGGGGACGCGGGTAGGTGTCGGGCTG
>JACMOT010000084.1 GCA_014377915.1 Tardiphaga sp. | reverse complement strand
GACCGGGGACCAGCCTCGCCAGCCACCGCCCACCCGGCCCGGTCAGCAAAAGTGAATGCGCGAGCGGAAACTGCAACACAAGCGCCGCGTTGGCGAGGATCGCCCATGGCCATGGCACACGCCCCAATCCTTCACTCAGACCGAAAAACATGGCTACGATCATCGCGGTCACGGCCGCGGCAAATGTGAGGTGGCATGCCACGCCCGCAATCAGCGCCAGCGCGATACGGCCGACCCCCGCGGGTGGCCGGATGCCCGCCGCGACCAGGCGAGCCAATCCTGTGATGCGTGGATCTTCCCTCATTACGAATTCGGCGCTGCTTTCCGCTCATGTTTCCATGGTTTCTACGCGCCTGCCTGGAGGTTGGATCACTGGCGACCACAAGTTTTTCAGCCAAATCGCGATCGTTGTCGCCGAGAGCGGGTGCGCGAAATCGGCGAAGGGCGAATAGCGGAACTCAGGCCTCACAGCGGCGGCAATCAACGCCACCATGCCTGCCGCGGCAGGATTCGAACCTCGACATCACCCGTCATGAGCTGACGGAATTGTGGCGTTCATCGACTCATCAGGCCAACTGATGTCTCGGCTGCTCCTCCTCATTGTTGGATTGCAACAACTTGAGCAGCCGCGAGCGCATCAGCATGCCCGGCCGATCCGACGGCATGTGTTTCTCGATCTTGCGGCTCATGTCGACGATGGCGTCCGGATCCGTCGATTCCAGCATGTCCCGGTCCTCGGCGATGATGACCGCATCCCAGTCGATCAGTTCCTGGGCCGAGCATTGCGCTTCGGTGTCGTTACGAAACAGCAGCTGCACGACCTGGATCTGGCTGTCTGAGATGGGCGTCGCGCAATTAAAGATGATGTGCTGGATCCCCGACGGATAGGTCATGTCGAGCCGGCGACAGAACGGCATATACCACTTGTTGTGCATGATGCGTTTGGTCGTTGGATCGCTGCTCCCGGTGATCCGGATCGCGTTTGGCGGGTTTCTGACGGTGACGATGGTCTCAGCCTCGAATCCGTAATCGGTCTCGGTGATCTCATACTTCTCGGGTTTGGGCTGGTTGATGTCGCCGAACGTGCCCTTGTGGACAAAGGCGAAATGGGCGTTGTCGAAGGAGTTCTCCATCAGCCGCAGCGCGGACGTATTCCACTTGTCGTAGAATTGATGAATCAGACGATAGCCCGGGTCGATAGCCTCCGGGATCTCGGGAATGTCGCTGAGTGGTTCGTCGAGCGCTACCCAGACATAACCGTAGCGGGTCTGTGATCGGAACGAGCGTGCCTTCGCGTCAGGGATCGGCTGCTCGAACGGAAATTGTGGAATCATCACCAGCTTGCCGTCGCGGTCATATTCCCAGCCGTGATAGCCGCAGACGATATTGCCGTCCTTGCACCAGCCTTTCGACAGCTTGGCGGTGCGATGGCAGCAGCGGTCCTCGAGCGCCGCCGGTTCGCCCTTGCCGTCAAGAAACAGCACGATCGGCTCGCCGAGCAGGGTAAACGGCTTCGGGCCATCCCGGAGCATCTCGAGTGGCATGATGGCGTACCAGAAGCGGCGCAGAACGGGCTGTTGGGTGTTGAGCATGGAGGTCTCCCTGGGTCAGGCTGTCATTCGGGCGATCACATGCGCCGCATCGGATCGAAGCTTGGCAATGTCGAAGCCGGGAATCGTACCGCGGTCGACCACGATCCGACCGCCAACCAGCAATGCGCGCACGCTGGCAGCGCCACCGCATGTCACCGGCGAAATCAACGGATCATGCATGCCGAAATGTCGGGGCTGATCGAGATCGAAGATCGCAATATCAGCCTGCTGGCCCGGCGCCAGCGTACCGGTTTGCGGCAGGCCGAGCACCCGGGCGCCGCCCGCCGTGGCCCAGTGCACGACGTCTTCCGCGGTGACCGCGTCGGCGCCTTTGACCGCGCGGTGGGTGTGCCAGCAACTGTGCATCTCGCTGATCATGTCGGCGGCTTCGTTCGACGCCGCGCCGTCGACACCGAGCGACACCGCGCCGCCCAATCGGGCCATCGCGTCCGCCGGGGCGGCGCCGGGGCCGAGCCGGCAATTCGACTGTGGACAATGCGCCATGCCGGTACCGGTTTCGGCCAGTATCCTGACCTCGTCGGCGTCCAGATGTACCAGATGCGCGTACCAGATATCCGGGCCGAGCCAGTCGTGATCCGCCAGCCAGTGCACCGGGCGCTTGCCGTGCACCGACAGGCAGAAATCCACATAGTCGGTACTTTCGGACAGATGGCTGTGAAGCCGGAGCTTCATGCGGCGCGAGGCGGCGATCACTTCCTTCAACTCGCCCGGGTCCAGCGACCAGGTCGGCGTGGTCGGTGCCAGCACCACCTGGCACAGGCTGCCGGGCGAGGAATCGTGAAACCGTTGCGCGCAGGACTCGACCGATTTCAGCATGTGGTCGAGCGATTCGGTCGGCACCGGCACGAATCCGGCGGTGTCGAAATGGCGGGCCCTGGTGGCGCCGCCGCGGCAGAACACCAGCCGGATTCCCAGTTCGCGGGCAACGTCGAAAATCACCTGCGCCGGGTCGAAACGGAAGGTGTCGCTGAACAGGTAATGGTGGTCGGCGATCGTGGTGGTGCCCGACAACAACATTTCGGTGAGGCCGATGCGCGCGGCCACGGCGAGCGCTTCTTCGTCGATCTTCGCCCAATAGCAATGCGGGACCTCGCGCAGCCATCCGGCCAGCGGCAGATTGATTCCGGCGCGGACGCCCTTCATCACGCTCTGGAACAGATGATGATGGGTCGAAATCAGGCCGGGATAGATCACACAACCACTAACGTCGAGCCGGCGTTCGCCCTCCTCCGGCGGCATGTCCCCGATCGCGGCAATGACGCCGTCGCGAATCCGGATCGACCCGCTGGTCCGCATCGCGGCCCCCGCATGGCCGGTGAAGATGCCGACGGCGTTCTCGATCAGCAATGATGTCAACGCTCGACCCCCATCTCGCTCTCATGCCAATTCGAGAGCGCCAGCTTCGACAGCGCGCTCATCGCCGCGAACAGGGCGACGCCCGTCATAGTAATCAGGACGAGGGCTGCGAACATGCGCGGAATATCGAGCGTGAAGCCAGCATCCAGAATTTCGTAAGCGAGGCCCGACGCGCGACCGCCCGTGCCGGCGACAAATTCCGCGACCACGGCGCCGATCAACGCCAGGCCGCTCGAAATCCGCAGCCCGCCGAAGAAGTATGGCAGTGCGCCGGGAATTTTCAGTTTTATCAGGGTCTTGAATCGGCCGGCACGGTTCATCCTGAAATAATTGGCAAGTCCCGGATCGACGCTGCGCAAACCCAGAGTCGTGTTGGCAATGATTGGAAACAGCGCCACCAGCGTGGCGCAGATGGTCAGCGACAGCTGGGTGTTCTTCACCAGAATGATAATCAGCGGGGCGATCGCCACGACCGGCGTGACCTGCAGCAGCACTGCATAGGGAAACAGGCTGACCTCGATCGCCCGGCTCTGCACGAACATGAACGCGATCAGCGTGCCCAGCACGACCGCCGCGGCGAAGGCCTGCAAGGTGACGCGCACCGTGACCCCGAGCGCGCGCAGCAGCGACGGCCAGTGCTGCCAGAGACTGAGAGCGATGTCGCTGGGCTTCGGAAACAGATAGACGGGCACCGCGGCGAAACGACAGCCGCCCTCCCACAGGCCGACCAGTACGATGCCCACCGCCAACGGCGCAGCGATCCGGACGAAAGCTTCTGACTGCAGCAGCGGCTTCATGTGACGGCTCCCGGCAAGGAGGCTTCGGCGAGCCAGGTCGACAATTCGCGGCAATAGGCGGCAAAGCGTGGGCTGTCGCGAAAACTTTCGTCGCGCGGTTGCGGTTCGTCGATCGTCATGGCGCGGAAAATCCGGCCCGGGTTGGACGCCATGACCACGATCCGGGTCGACAAGAAAACCGCCTCATAAATCGAATGGGTGACAAACACCGTCGTCAGCTTGCGTTCCCACCATAGCCGTACCAGATCGCTGTCCAGCCTGTTGCGGGTGAACTCGTCGAGCGCGCCGAACGGCTCATCCATCAGCAACAGGTTGGGATGGGTGGCGAGCGCGCGGGCGATCGATACCCGCATCTTCATGCCGCCCGATAATTGTCGGGGGTAATGGCTGGCAAAGGCCGACAGCCCGACGCGATCGATCGCCTCGGTGACGGCCTCGGCCGCCTTCGCCTTCGTCGTATTGGCGAGTTCGAGCGGCAGCCTTACATTGGCGTCCACCCGCGCCCAAGGCATCAGCGTCGGCTCCTGGAATACGAACGCAAAGCGCCGGCCGGCCTGCCCGACGCGACTGAAATCGCCGCGCCACCACAATAGTCTGCCGTCCGACGGCTCGATCAGATTGGCAATCAGCTTCAACAGCGTGCTCTTGCCGCAGCCAGACGGTCCGATCAGCGTCAGGAACTCGCCATCGGCGATCGTCAGGTCAATCGGCGACAGACCGCGCGCGCCGTTGGCGAACACCTTGTCCGCCGACAGCACCTCGACGGCGGGCGGCCTGTCCTGCGCCACCAAGGTCGGATGCTTGTCGCTGTCATCGACCGGCTCGCTGCGCGAAAGGGCGATCATGGCAGCTCCTATTGAACGCCGATCCTGAGGTCCTTGACGAAACTGGTGTTGACGGCCTTGGTCCAGTCGGTCTTCGGGACGAGCAGTTCGGCCGGGACGAGGAAGTCATAGATCTTCTTGTAGCGATCGGTCGTAATAACGCCGATGCCCTGGGTCGCGGCGTCTCCGCCGATCAGCGCCTTGGTTTCGGCTAGTCTTTCGAGCGCAAAGGAGATCTGCGCGTCGGTCATTTTCGGATTGTCGATCTTGATCAGCGCATTGCCCGGCGCCGGATTCCTGACGTAGTCCCGCCAGCCTTCCAGCGAGGCCTTGACGAAACGCGCCACCACGTCGGGCTTCTCGGCGATCATCTTCTCGGTGGTGACAATGGTCGAGCCATAGGGCGGATAGCCACCATCGGCGAGCAGAAAGAACTTCACTTTCTCATTCTGCTGCTGCGCCTGGAACGGCTCCGACGACAGATAGGCCTGCTGCGACACGTCCTTGTCGGCAAAAAACGGCTGAAGGTTGAACGTGTAGGGCCGGATCTGGTCGTCAGTGAAGCCATATTTAGTACGTAGCCAGGGCCAAAACGTCAGCCGCGATGAGCCGGCAATCAGGACCGGCTTGCCTCTCAGGCTGCCGAGATCGGCGACATTGTCATGCGCCATGATGCCCTGCAGATCGAACTGGAAAGAGGAGGCCACGGTGACAAATGGAAGATTTTGTTCCCGCCCTTTCAGCACCTGGATATCGTAGCCCATCATGAAATCGGTATCGCCCGCCAACAGCAGTTGCGAGCCATTGACCTGCGGTCCTCCCATCCGGACGGTGACGTCGAGGCCGGCTTTCTCGTAAAGCCCGGTCGCCTTGGCCTGCTAGAAGCCGCCATGCTCCGCCTGGGCAAACCAGCTGGTAAGAATAGTGACCTTGTCGGCTGCACAGCTTGGCGCAAACGAGCCGAAAAGCGCGGCAGTGGCGACTATCGTGAGGGCAGTCAGTCGTGGCAACAATGTCATCATCATGGATGCGATCCCGTTTTCCGGCCGGCGCAGCGCCAGCTTCGTAGAGCGAGGTGGAT
>JACMOT010000083.1 GCA_014377915.1 Tardiphaga sp. | reverse complement strand
GAAGAGGTGGGATTCCAACCCACGGTGGGCTTTCACCCACGGCGGTTTTCAAGACCGCTGCCTTAAACCACTCGGCCACCCTTCCGTGCAGGACTGCATGCGCTTAGCAAAGCGCACCGGCGAGGGAAAGAGGCGATTGCCGGGCCAAGCGGGGATTGACGGCCGCGCGCCGTGCTAAACGGGGCGTCAAGCGATTCTGAACGGAGACACCGCCATGGCCCACCCGACCCCGCGCGCCGACGCCCTGCGCCAGATGCGCGAAGCCAAATTCGAAGCCGAGCAAAAGCGCCTGAAGCAGGAAGCCCGTCCGGGCGCCGCGGAATCACCCGCGGCAAAGAAGAAGGAAGCCAGAAAGCCCGGCGAGGACGCGGCGACGGCGGAAGTGACCGCCGCGGGGTCGCCCGCCCCGGAGGCCGCAGAGCCGAAGGCCCCGGCCAGGCAGACGCCCGCCCCGAAAGCTCCGGCCAAAAAAGCGGCACCCAAGACGCCGGCGACCCGGACAACCGCGAGCAAAAAGCCCGCCGCCAAGGCGAGCCCGAGCAAGCCGGCCTGAGCCAGCCGCAATATTCCGTAGGCCCCCTTGCGGGCATCTGGCCGGCTTTGCACGTCGGTTCGCGCAATCCGCAGCGGCTGTGGCCACGAGGTGACAGCCATTTCGCCAAAATACCGTTACGAACACTCGGTTCGCCAGCGGATTGCGGCGATAATGGGCGTTGGTGATGAAGCGGTTTTTATGGGCCATTTGGGTGGCCGTCGCGGGTGTGGCTCCGGCCCTTGCGGCTGATCTGCCGGCACATGGCTGGAGCAAGGCACCCGCCGCGGATACGGCGTATAATTGGGGCGGCTGGGATGCCGGCGGCGCCTGGGGTCGCGCCGACACGTCCAGCGCCTTTGTCAACGGCACCGCGCCGATCGCCAACCAGCAGGCCGCCGCGGCCGCCGCGCCGCGGCTCGAGGCCGGCGGCTTCAGCGGCGGCGGACAACTCGGCTACAACCACCAGATCGATCGCTGGCTGTTCGGCGTCGAGGTCGATGCCAACTATGTCGGCCTGAGCGCGCGCAACAGCGTCAGCGGCCCGCTCCCGGTCGGCAGCAGCCGCTTCACGACCACCAATTCGGTCACCACCGACTGGCTGGTCACCTTGCGGCCGCGGGTCGGCTACGTGGTCGACCGCACCCTGTTTTATGCCACTGGCGGGCTCGCGCTGACCGACGTCAAACTCAACTCGAGCTATGTCGACGGCACCGGCCAGAACGAGGCCGCGAGCCTGTCCAAAACCCGCGCGGGCTGGACTGCCGGGGCCGGCATCGAACACGCCTTCACCAGGGAATGGTCCGCCAAGGTCGAATATCTCTATTCGGATTTCGGCAAGCAATCCACGACCGGGCCGTTGTTCACGGGCCCGGCCCGGCCACCGGCGTGATCGCCCACGACACCGACTTCAAAACCAACACGCTGCGCGGCGGGCTGAACTATCATTTCGGCGGACCGTCGGTGGGGCGCTATTGATCGCATAAAGTCCCGCGCGCGCGGGAGTTCGGTCCTCGACCGGCGCTATTCCGCCAGCTCGAGCACATCCGCCTGCTGCCGGTCGATGGTAATGATCCAGCGCAGTGGCCGGCAGGTAAGATCCGGTCGCACCGCCCGGATCAAACCGCTGACCGCGATGCCTGCTTCGCCATCCTTGAACTGCTCATTGACCGGCTGACGGAACAGGTGCGCCATCCGGCAGCGGCGCATCTGGGCGTAGTCGGTGGTTTCAAATTGCGCCACTTTCAGCTCCACATCTATTCGTCGGCCGCGGAAGTTCCGTTCCTCGCGGTTAACAAAGTATCAACCTGAATTGCGGCGGCATCTCGCTGGCCATGCGGCGCAAAATGCAAAATGCCCCGGCTTTTGACGATCGGATTCACCGTCGTTTCAGCAATGCGGCGGAGATTTGTCCGAAACCGATCGGAGCGCTGTCATGTTTATCGTCGCAAGCCTTCTAAGCATCGCCGCGGGATTGTTCTACGCCGCCAGTATCAACCACAGCGGATGGGCGATGCAGGTGTGTCGCTATGGCGACCTGTTCTGCCTCAATCCCTCCTGGCTGGTGATCGCCGCCGTGCTGTCGGTGATCTGGGCATGCTTGCTGCGCGTCGACCGGCTCTGACGCGGCGCCGACCGACGAAATTTGACTCTGGAAGAATACGAACCGGACCCAGCTACCATTATCAGCGTCATCACGGCTATTTGCTCGCCGGACGGCGTGTATGTCCGGATATTTCAATTCATTGATTGCGAGCGAGGCCCCCTCAACTGTAAATCGAGGTCCATTTATTGTTGTTACTTGAGAGATTCGGATGCGGGATGCACAGGCGATATCAGGCGCTCAACGTTCCCATTGAAATCGTCCGGACGATCGTCGCCATCTCCGAGACCGGCAGTCTGACCAAGGCGGCGGAACGGCTGGGGATCAGCCAGCCGACGGTCAGTTCGCAAATCAAGCGTATCCAGGTCATGGTCGGCGGCGCGCTGTTCAGCATGACCGCGAGCGGTACCACCGCGACCCAGCTCGGCAAGCTGGTACTACAGCAGGCCCGCCGAATCCTGGAAGCCAATGATCAGATGTTGCGGATGAGCGGCGCGGCCGATTTGCCGCGGCCGATCCGGCTGGGACTGAGCACGCTGTTCGTGCGCGAGTTTCTCGAGCGGCATACGTCCGGGAAGCTCGCCAACGTGGTCATCCAAACCGATAATTCGGTTGGTATCACCAAGGGCCTGATCGATGGCTATATCGACATCGCCTACATTCTGGAAAATCCCGAATTGACCAGCGAGATTTCGCATCTCATCGTCAACGAGACCGATGAGGAATTCGTCTGGGTGCGTGCGCGGGATTTCGTGATGAGTCCGGGGGCCCCGATCCCGATCCTGACCTGGCCGGGCGACGACCTGATGATCCGCACGCTGACGCGGCATGGCCTGGCCTACAAAATTGTCTTCAACAGCCCGGATTACCACGCCAAGCTGGCGGCGGTGGAGGCCGGCATCGGGATCACCGCGATCCCGCGCCGCATGATTCCGCCGCCGCTGGTCTGGGCACAGGAATATTATCTGCCGGAGCTACCGCCGGTCAAGGCGTTGTTGTGTGTGAGGTCGAATCTGGACACGCATCTCAGCAGCGGCCTTCTGAGCGAGATTTCGTCGCACTTCTTCACATCCCCGAACACGCCATCCTAGCGGCGGGTGCCGTCGTCACCGTGGCACCAGAAAATGCGCATCCCACTCGCCGCGCGGCACTTCAGCGCCGAGTTGATGTACGAAGTTCTTGATCTCCAACCCGTTCGCGCTGGTCTCGCAGCTGTAGGAAACGCGGTACCACTTGCCATTGCTGCGTACCGCGCCGCCGGGCGCGCTGATGTGGCTGCCGCGCAGCACCGGCTCGGCAAAGGCGTAGGCGACGAATTCGTCCGGCTTGAAGCCTTTGTGCTGGCGGCCGACATCGCCCATGGCGCGGGCATCGCAACGTTGCTCGATCCGGGTCTCGGGCGATAATTTCAACATCTGCTCGCCGCGGGATGACGCCGCGAGCGAAGCCGACGGCGGCACCAGAAACAGCAGCGCCGCCGCTATAAAACCGCACCTTATCATAAAGCTGGCCCGACTTCCTCGTGTCACTGGTCAACGCGAATTCGGGCGCAGGCTAACATATTGCCCGATGGAGAAAACCCACCTGGCCGCGAGCTGGTTCACGAAACCGTGGTAATCAGCCGATCCGGTCGAAACTTAGCAACTGGTAGAATTCGGACGGCGAAAACTGTCGGCCACCAAGGCCAGAGATACTGACGCGCCAACCAGCATCATTAAGCACCCTGGCCTGCGCCACCGCGACATCCGGGATGATGCGATGCGTCACCCGGCTTTCATCGTTGCGCGTGGCGTGGATGGTAAAAATACCGCCGCGAATCCGCGCAACCGGTTCGAGCGGAAATTCCACATCTTCATTCGAGATCATCGCCGCCAACGGAGTTCTCCATCGTTCGCCGTATGCCCGGATAGATGATGCTGCGACACGGTTAACCAATCCCTAACCGCCGCGCCCTGGTCAATACGGCGACGCGCCGGTTTATTTGAACAGACCTGTCACCCTGTCGAGCAGCGACTTGTTGTCGCGGTCATCGTCGGGCGTGGATGTCGCGGGCTGCGTCGCACTCAACGGATCGGAGGCGGGAAACGAGTCTTGCAGACCGGTTGTCAGTTCCTCGTGGGTCTTGCGATCGGCTTTCGCCGCTTCCTTGGCGCCAACCGCATATTTGTCATGCGGCGCGGGATCGAACTTGTCGGACATGATGGCCTCCTTGTCGAAGGAGAACGCCAACATGACCGACAGGTTCCATGTTGTTAATCGAGGCCGCGCTCGCGGCTCAGCCGCACCATCTCCTCGATGAACAGCGCCTTCTGCTTCGCGTCGAGACTGGCAAACAGCGGCTCGGCGGCGTCGGCGACATTGCGCTGATCGACCGCGCGATCGTTGAGAAACTGGGCCTCGTTGCGCATCTGCTCGATGATGTCGTCCGGCGGATCACGCTGGGCGCGGGCCACGCGCAGCTTCAGGCGGTCGGCGCCATTATTGCCGAGATAGTGCATGGCGTTGTTGAAGCCGGACCAGTGCTTCTCCTGCTCCGGTGTGAGGTTCAGCGACGCCTTGATGCGGGCGATGTTGGCGTCGCTGTTGGCGACGACCTGCTCGGCCGTGAGTTCCGGCTCGGCCGCGGCCGTCTTGGCCCTGGCCTTGCTGCGTCTGGTTTCCCTCGTCTCCCTGGCGCCGGACCGCGCCGGACCGCGCGCATTGTTGTTGGCGGGGACACCGAGCACGCCGCCGACCGCGCCGACCACGCCGCCGATCGCACCACCCAGCACACCGCCGATCGGGCCCGCGGCGCGGTTGCCCTGGCGGGCGCCCTGCTGCACGCCCTGCACCAGCCCCTGAGCCTCGACAGCCGCGCTGCCGCCGAGCAGCGCGACGGCGCCCAAAGCAAGGGCCAGACGCAGCGGCCTACTCGATCGCATCGGCAGAATCGTTCGGATCATCCATTATTCTCCATCAGGCCAGCGCAGCTTCGCACTGCAACAGGCAAATCACGGCCATTGGCCAACACTATCTTTGTAAAAGCGACCAAGTCCATGGCATCCCGCCGATGCGGCGTCGGAACGACGGTGGACCTCATCGATCGCATCCTGCTAAATGCGACAGGCACGGCATAGATCCGTGCGAATGAAAAAACAAAATGCTGCAAGGGGTGGAAATGTCGACCAACAAGAAGAAACTTCTGATTACCGAATCGATGTCACAGCAAGGCTGGGCGCTGTTCCGCGAGCGCGGCGATATTGAAACGGTACAATTCTCAAACCTGATTTCGGCCGCGGATTTTTCCGCGCTGCTGGAGCAGCAGGCCCCGGTCCATGGCATCGCGCTCGGTGCGACGCAGTTCGGTGAGCCGGAACTGGAAGCCTCGCGTGACATGAAGGTCGTGGCGCGGATCGGCGTCGGTTACGACTCCGTCGATGTCGCGGCGCTCAGCAAGCGCCAGGTGCCGCTGATGATCGCCGGCACGGCGAACTCGCCCTCGGTGGCCGAGCAGGCGATGTTCATGATGCTAACGCTGGCCAAGCGCGCGGTTGAACTGCACGCGCTGGTCAAGGACGGTAAATGGAG
>JACMOT010000082.1 GCA_014377915.1 Tardiphaga sp. | reverse complement strand
TCCGCGCCCGAACTGACCGTCGCGCTGGTCTCCAAAGTGTATCCGATGCGCAGCCACACGGTGGCGGCGGAGGGCGGCTCGGCCGGCGTGGTGCAAGCCCACGACACGCTCGACAATCACTTCAACGACACCGTTTCCGGCGGCGACTGGCTGTGCGAGCAGGACGTCGTCGAATATTTCGTCGAGCATTGCACGCGCGAGATGGTGCAGCTCGAACATTGGGGCTGCCCGTGGAGCCGCAAGCCGGATGGCCACATCAATGTGCGGGCGTTCGGCGGGATGAAGATCGAGCGTACCTGGTTCGCCGCCGACCGCAGCGGTTTCCATATTCTTCATACGTTGTTCCAGACCTCCACCCGGTTTCCCTCGATCAAGCGTTTCGACGAATTCTTTTGCGTCGATCTGCTGGTGGAGGACGGCCGCGTCCAGGGCGCCGTGATGCTGTCGCTGACGACCGGCGAATTCACCACCATTCATGCCCGCGCGGTCGTGATCGCCACCGGCGGCGCGGGGCGCGTGTTCCGGCAGAACACCAATGGCGGCATCGTCACCGGCGATGGCATGGCGATGGCCTACCGCCACGGCGCGCCGCTGCGCGACATGGAATTTGTGCAGTACCATCCGACCTGCCTGCCCGGAACCGGCATCCTGATTACCGAGGCTTGCCGCGGCGAGGGCGCCTTTCTTCTCAACAAGAACGGCGGGCGCTATCTGCAGGATTATGGGCTCGGGCCAGCCGAGCCCAAGCCGCACAACAAATACATGGAGCTCGGACCACGCGACCGCCTCAGCCAGGCGTTCTGGCACGAGCAGCGCAAGGGCAACACGGTCGCCACCCCGCAGGGCGAAGCGGTGTTGCTGGATCTGCGCCATCTCGGACGCGCCAAGATCATGGAGCGCTTGCCGCTGATCTACGATCTGGCCGAGAAATTCATGGCCGTCGATCCCGCGGTCACGCCGATCCCGGTACGGCCGGCGGTGCATTACACGATGGGCGGCATTGAGGTCGACATCAACACCGCGTCGCCGCTGTCCGGTCTGTTCGCCGCCGGCGAATGCTCAAGCGTCGGCATCCATGGTGCTAACCGGCTTGGCTCAAACTCGCTGGCCGAATTATCGGTGTTTGGCCGCGTCGCCGGCGAACAGGCGGTGGCATTTGCCCGCGGCAGTTCGGCGGCCCGCCGCTCCCACCAGGCCGCGGCCGTCGAAGCCAAGGCGCTGGCGCTGCTCGATCAGAAGGGCCGTGGCGAACATCACGCAACGCTGCGGGCAGAGATGGGCGCCAGCATGGAAAATGGCTGCGGTATCTACCGGCTCGGACCGGAAATGCAGCAGACCTGCGACAAGCTCGCGGAGCTCAAGCAGCGCTATTCCGGGATCACGCTGGAAGACAAGTCGCGTGCCTGGAACACCGATTGGGTGACCGCGATCGAACTCGGCTTCCAGCTCGACGTCGCGCAGGCGATGGCGCATTCGGGTCTCGCGCGCACCGAATCCCGCGGCGCCCACCAGCGCCTCGACGGTTTCGACAAGCGCGACGATGCCAATTTCCTGCGTCACAGCCTGGCGAATTACCAGGGCGACGCGGCGCCCGTGATCACCTACGGGCCGGTGAAAATTACCAAGTCGCCGCCGGCGCAGCGCGCTTATGGCGCGCTCGGCGAGCATGAAGAAGCCGCGCGCAACCAGATGCCTCCGACCGCGGCGCCGTCTCCAGATCCCAAGGATGTCGTGAATGTCTGATATCATGATCCGTTCCAAGACGATCGAATTGCGCGTGCTGCGCTATCGTCCGGCCTCGGACGAAGCGCCCGTCTTCGTCAGCTATCTCGTTCCTTATTCCGACGACATGTCGGTGTTGCAGGCGCTGCAATCCATCAAGGACTCGCAGGACGGCAGCCTGTCGTTCCGCTGGTCGTGCCGGATGGCGATCTGCGGCAGCTGCGGCATGATGATCAACGGCGAGCCGAAACTGGCCTGCAATACATTTATCCGCGATCTCGCCGGCAGCGCCTTGGTCATCGAACCGCTGCAGAATTTTCCAATCGAGCGCGACCTCGTGGTGTCGGTGGGCGATTTCGTCAAGAAGATCGAGAGCATCTATCCCTTCATCGTACCCAAGGTCGAAAAGCCGATCGAGGACGGCGCCTATTTGCAGACGCCGGCGCAGATGGCGGCGTATGAATCGTTCAGCGACTGCATCAACTGCATGCTGTGCTACGCGGCGTGTCCACAATTCGGCGCCAACCCGGATTTCATCGGCCCCGGCGCGATGGCCATGCTGCAACGCTACAACGGCGACTCCCGCGACGGCGGTCAGCCGCTGCGACTCGACCAGATCCATGGCGAGGACGGGGTGTGGGCCTGCACGGCCGTGGGGATCTGCTCGGAAGTTTGCCCCAAACAGGTCGATCCGGCCAACGCGGTCAACCAGAACAAGACCAACAGCGCGCTGGATTTCTTCCTGCACGCCGTGCGGCCGGGAGTCCGGTCATGAGCGAGCGTCGCCCGTTTCACCGCGTCCAGTCGCGCACCTGGTGGGCCCGCAAGCCCTATCTCGCTTATACGCTGCGCGAGATGACCGGCGTCGCCGTCGCGCTCTACGGCGCGAGCCTGCTGGCCGCTCTTGTCTGCCTGTGGCGTGGGCCGGAAACCTTCGAGGCCTATCGGCGGGTCGTCGCCAGCGACGCAGCCTTGCTGGTCCATCTGATCCTGCTCGCCGCGGTGCTCTGGCACGTCATCACCTGGTTCCAGATCCTGCCCAAGACCATGCCGAAGCTGATTCTTGGCGGCCAGCTGATCCCGCCCTCGCGGGTCACCGCGGTGGCGCTGCTGTTCGCCGGTACCTGTTCGATCGGCCTGCTGGCCGCCGTCATCATGATCGGAGTGCTGTCGTGAAACATATCATCGCGGTTCACCGCGTACCGAAACGAACGGTGGCACCGCTGTTCTGGCTGTTGTTCGGTGCCGGCGGCATGCTGTCCGCGCTGTTTGGCCCCGCGCTGATCATCGTGACGGGAATCATGCTGCCGCGTGGCTGGGGCGTGCCCGCGAACCTTGCCGATTATGCCCATGTGCTGGCGTTCGCCCGCAATCCGTTCGCCAAGCTCGTGCTGCTGGCGGTGATCGTGCTGTTCTTCTGGCATGGCGCCGAGCGGATCTTTCTGACTCTCAAGGACATGCGCGCCGGCAATCTGCTGGTGTTGCGCCTGATGACCTATGGCGTCGCGGCCGTGCTGACGCTGGCAACCGCCGCGCTGCTGCTGGCCATCGGATTTTGATCGGCCTCGCCACTTATTCCATTCCCCAGGGAGACATGCACTTGCTTGACTTGACCGCGATGGAACTGGCCGCCAAGCTAATTCCCGACTATCTGCGCAATGTCTACACGTGGGCCTATCTGACACCGTGGCTCACCGGAATCCTGGATCGGCAGATCGTTGTTCAGGCGATTCTCTGGGGCAATGCCCAGCGACTGATCGGGGATGTGCTGGCGGCGGTGAAGCCCGGCGACCGGATCTTTCAGCCAGCCGCCGTCTATGGCAGCTTCTCCCGCCAACTCGCGAACCAGATCGGACGGCGCGGGCATCTTGCAGTCCGTGATATCGCCCCTCTGCAGGTCGCATTGACGCGCCAGAAGCTGACCAACCTGCCGCAGGCGCATGTGGCGCGTGGCGATGCGGTCGATCCCGACCAGAGCGAATATGACGCCGTAACGTGCTTTTTCCTGCTCCACGAGGTACCCGACGACATCAAGATCCAGATTGTGCCGGCGATGCTTGGGCTGGTGCGGCCGGGCGGGCGGGTGGTCTTTGTCGACTATCATCGGCCAAACCGTTGGCACCCGCTGAAGCCGCTGATGAAACTCGTCTTCACATGGCTCGAACCTTTTGCGCTGGCGATGTGGTCGCAGGAAATCGAACAACTCGCGGGCCCCGGCGCGGCCGCTTTCCGCTGGAGCAAACGCACCCGTTTCAACGGCATGTATCAGGTCGTGATCGCGGAGCGCGTCTCTGTCGCGGTGTCCGATGCCGGGACCGAAACCGAACGGCAGTCCATACCCAACTGGGCGGGTCCCAACCCGACCGGCGAACCTGGCATCAAGCGCCCGCTGGAGCCGTACCGATTGCCCGCTGATACATTACCAACGTCTCATGATCCGGCGCTGTCAGTGTAAGCTGGCGGCTGCTAGGATAATCTGAGATCGGCGCGGCAGGTCGCGACGGTCGATGAGAGTTCATTCGTGACGGCCTTCGGCAAACTCATTCGCACCACCGCATTCCGCTTGACGCTGGCCT
>JACMOT010000081.1 GCA_014377915.1 Tardiphaga sp. | reverse complement strand
GCGCGCGCTGCACCACCGTTCCGACCACCACGCCCGGACCGCCATTCTCGCGGGAAATCTGCGCCATCGTCGCATCGCCAATGGCAAAGTCCGCCGACCCGCCCAGCACGGCCGCGAAAGTCTGCGTGTCGCCGCCGGCGGCACTCACCTTCATGTCGAGGCCATTCTTTTCGAAAATGCCGGCGTGGATGCCGACATAGAGATTGATGTAGCCGAGGTTATGCACGGCTTCGCTGAAGCGCACGGTCTTCAACGTCGCCGCGCGGGCGCTTGTCAGGCCGGTCAGCGAAGAAGCACTGACGCCCGCGGCCATGGCTGCCGATGCGGCCAGGAAGCGGCGACGACTCAACGCCATGTTTTGCAGGCTGGCATAACGACGCAGGCGATCGGTCATGACTCAACACTCCTGACGACTGTTTCGACAAATTGTGAGCAAAAGTTAAGCCGCGCATTGCGCTTGCTGCAAGTTGAAAGAAGCGACAGAACTTGCTCAAGAATTATCTGGTTGAACAAAGCGTCGCCAATTCGACCTCGTGGCGAGGTAACAACTTCATCAACACGCGTGATGATTGCAGATGTTCACCGCCGTCATGTTCGACAGGCGCCGAGTCCGAAAACGAGGAGACCGGGCAGCGCATCCGCGGCTCGGTCTCTCAAGTATCAACTCGCAGGTGGATCGTTCGGCTGACGGGCGTTGACCAGGCGTGTCAGTCGCGGGCCGGTCCGGACGGTGATGATTTCGCCAACCGGTCGTCCGCCACTACCCCTTGGGACACACCGCGCCCGAATCTGCCCAGGCCTTGAACAGCTCGCCGAACTGTTTTTGCGTGCCGGGCGCGGGCGTCCGGTTGCCGCCGGGGTTCCAGCCCCAGCCGACCAGCTCGTCCTCCGCCATATGCTTCACCAGCGCGGCCATGTCCTTGCCGCCATTGCGGTTCTTGTCCTTGATCTGGACGCAGATCTGGCCGAGCGTCTTGCCTTGCCAGGCCATCTCGGCCGGTGCCAGCGCCCATTTCGGATTGCCGGGCACGTTGGCGGCGTCGAAATTGGCCTCATGGTGGCAGGTAGCGCAGGCCAGACCGCCGGCGGCGCCGACGCCGCCCTCGCCGCGCACCACCAGCGGGACGTGCGGACGCATCTTGTCGGTCTGGGTCGGTCGCTCGGTCGCCGGATGGCAGTTCATGCAGCGCGGCGACTGGATCACCTTGCCGACTTCCTGGAACAGCGCGGCGGAGCGCTCGTTCTTGCTCTTGATCTTGGCAAAGGCCGAGATCGGCTGCAGCCGGGTCGCATTGACGACCGGCGGCGTCGCCGCATCGGCTTCGCGAAAGCCAGGATCCGCGAAAGCCAGCACGCCAGCCGCGAGGGTGCCGGCGGCCAGCGCCAGCATCGCATTCCTGAACAGGCTCATGCCGACGCTCCCGGCACGATCGGCAGCTGTCGGGGCCGCCCCAGTCCCAGCTTCGCCATCGCATTGGCCACCGCCGGTCCCAAAGGCGGGACGCCGGGTTCGCCGACGCCGCTGGGCTTCTCGGTCGATTTCACGATCACGACCTCGATCTCCGGCATTTCATTGATCCGCAGCGAGCGGTAACTGTCGAAATTGCCGGCGACGGGGACGCCGGCATCAAGCTTCTGCTCGGCGTAGAGGATGTGGCCGAGGCCGAATCCGATGCCGCCCTCCATCTGCGCCCGGATGATGTCGGGGTTGACGGCAACGCCGCAATCCACCGCGCACCAAACCTTATGCACCTTGGGGCCGTCCTCGGTCATCGACAGCTCGACCACCTGCGCCACGAAGGTGTTGAAGCTTTCCACTACCGCCACGCCGCGGGCGCGGCCTTCCGGCACCTTGGCGTTCTTCCAGTCGGCCAGTTCGGCAACCGCCTTCAGCACGCCGGCGTGGCGCGGCTTTTTCGCCATCAGTTCGAGACGGCCCTCGACCGGGTCCTTGCCGGCCGCTTCCAGCAACTCGTCGACGAAGGCTTCGACGGCGTAGCCGGTATGGGTGTGACCGACCGAGCGCCACCACAGCACGGGCACACCGACCTCGACCTGGTGCATGTCCATCTTGAAATTGGCGACCTCGTAGGGGATCTCGTTCGATCCCTCATAGGCGGTCGAGTCCAGGCCATCCTTGAACGTCATCGCCTCGAAGGCGGTGCCTTTCATGATCGACTGGCCAACGATGGTGTCGCTCCACGCTTCGATCTTGCCGTCACGCACCGCGCCGCGCATGCGGTGGATGCTGTACGGACGATAGTAACCGCCGCGCATGTCGTCCTCGCGGGTCCAGACCAGCTTGATCGGCTTCCCCGGTCCCATCGCCTTGGCGACTTCGGCCAGTTCGCGCGCGACATGGGTGGTTTGCTGGGCGCGGCGGCCAAAGCTGCCGCCCGCCAGAATCACGTCGAGTTTGACCTTGTCCATGCCAATGCCGAGCGTCTTGGCAATCTCGGCATGGTCCGGGGTGGGAAACTGGCAGCCATAGCGGGCATAGGCAGTGTCGCCCTCCCATTTGATGTAGCCATTGAGAGGCTCCATCGCCGCATGCGCCAGATAGGGAAACACATATTCGACCTCGACGACGCGGCCACCCTTGGCCATCGATCCGTCGAAATCGCCCTCGGCCTTCACCACCTTGCCAGCGGTTTTCGACAACGCCCGGAATTCATTGAGCAACTGCTCCGACCCCCGGGTCTCCGCCTTGCTGTCGTCCCAGACGATTTTCAGCGCGTCGCGGCCGGTCTTGGCGGGCCAGAATCCCTTGGCGTAGACCGCCACCCCGGTCGGCACCTGCTTGACGTCAACCACGCCGGCAATCGCCTTCGCCGCGGTCGCATCGAACGATTTCACCGTGCCGCCGAATTTCGGCGAACGCGCGATCACCACCGTCAGCATGTCGGGCTCGTGGATATCGAGCGTGAACAGCGCCTTGCCGTTGGTCTTCTCGACGCTGTCGAGGCGCTTCACGATGCCTTCCGAGCCGATCAGCTTGAAGGTCGAGGGGTCCTTCAGCTTCGGATCGGTCGGGACCGGCATCCGCATCGCCTGGTCGGCGAACTCGCCGAACCGGCCTTCCTTGCCGGACGCATGTCTGATGACGCCGTTCTCGACAGTGATCTCCCCGGCCGGCAACTTCCAGCTTTCAGCGGCAGCTGCGACCAGCAATTGCCGCGCGGCGGCGCCGACCTGGCGCATCTGCACATAGGAATTGGCGACGGCGCTGGAGCCGCCGGTGCCCTGCACGCCGAAAGCAAGGTTCTTGTAGAGCGCCGGATTCGACGGCGCATGGTCGGCGCGCATCTGCGACCAGTCGGCGTCGAGCTCCTCGGCGACCAGGGTCGCCATGCCGGTCCACTGGCCCTGCCCGAACTCGATGCCCTTGCACAGCACGGTGACGGTGTTATCGGGCTTGATCAGGACGAAGGTGTTCGGCGCGATATTGTAGGCGGGCGCGGCGGGAGCCTGGGCGAACGCCTTGCCGCCACGGGCGATATAGGCGCCGATCGCGAGACCGGCGCCGGCCTTCAGGATCGAGCGGCGGGACAGCGCGGTCGTGGTCTTGTCATGAATGGTCATGGCTCAACCCTCCAGCGTCTTGGCGGCGCCATGGATGGCGGCGCGAATTCGGACATAGGTAGCGCAGCGACAGATGTTGCCATTCATGGCCAGATCGATGTCGCGGTCATTGGGCGTCGGATTGAGATTGAGCAGCGCGGTCGCGCTCATGATCTGGCCGGACTGACAGTAGCCGCATTGCGGCACGTCGAGCGCCACCCAGGCCTTCTGGACGGCTTTCGCTTCCTTGCTGTCGAGGCCTTCGATCGTGGTCACTTCGCTGCTGCCGACCGCCGACACCGGCAGCGAACAGGAGCGCACCGTCTGGCCATCGACATAGACTGTGCAGGCGCCGCATTGCGCGACACCGCAACCATATTTGGTCCCGGTCAGACCGGCGCCATCCCGAATGGCCCATAGTAAGGGGGTATTGGGGTCGACATCCACCTGGTGGGTCTGACCGTTGATCTTGAGCGCGAACGCAGCCATCGCTGTTGTCCCTGGTGGTCGAATGTACGCCTACATTCGATTGCTTCTAAAACACCATGGATATCTACATCGACATTCCGATTTCGCACACTCACATATTTTTGTCGCGCCGCGGAACCAATTTCCGCCTTGCGAAACGGGGGCCGCTACACCAGGTGCGAGCGGCCGCCGATCGATATTAGACAACGACCGGATAGGGCAGCTTCTGGCCGGCGTAATAGGCCGTCAGATTGGCGATCACGCAGTCCTGCATCGCGCCGTGCGAGTCCAGCGTGTGGCCGCCGATATGCGGCGTCAGCACCACATTCGGGAAGGCGGTCAACGCGTCCGGCGCCTGCGGCTCCTTCTCGAACACGTCGAGACCGGCGCCGGCGATGGTCTTGCCGGCGAGCGCCGCCACCAGCGCTTCCTGGTCAATGACCGAGCCGCGCGAGATGTTGACCACATAGCCCTGGGGGCCGAGTTTGCTGAGCAGGTCGGCACCGATAATGTGCTGGGTATCCGGGCCAGCACGCACCGCGATCATCAGCACGTCGCACCATTCGACCAGGCCGGCAAGCGTATCGATATAGCGATACGGCACGTCATGCCGGCTGCGGCTGTGATAGGCGACGTCGGTCTCGAAGGCGGCGGCGCGCGAGGCGATCTTGCGACCGATCTCGCCCATGCCATAGACGCCAATCTTGCGACCGGGATTGCCGGCCTGCGGGCTCATCAGCGGCGACGGTTTGGCGGAGGACCAACCGCCCTCGCGCAGATACTGGTCGGCCGGCAGGATTCGTCGCGTCACCGCCAGCATCAAGGTCAGCGCCAGATCGGCCACCGACGCCGCGTTGGCGCCCGGGCTGTTGCCGACAATGATGTTGCGCTCGGCGGCGGCCTTGAAGTCGACGCCATCATAGCCGGTGCCGTAGCAGATGATCGCGCCGAGCGACGGCATCATGTCCATCACGTCGCTTTTCAGCGACTGACCGCCGGCGGTGATCAGCGTCCGCACATGTTTGAGCTGCTCGGGCGAGAAGGTTTCAGCCGGCGGCTTGCCGGCGGCATCGATCAGGTCGAATCGATCACCGATCCGCGCCATCAGGGATTTGGGGAAGCGCGAATAGATCAGAACTGTGTCAGCCATCGAAGCGATCCTGTTGATTTCAAACCACAAAATAAAAGGGGCGAAACCGGTTGCCCGATTCCGCCCCTGATGTGTCGCAAGCTGTGACGCAAGCCGTTCAAAAAGCCTTAGACGAGCACGGTGCTCGGTTCAACCTTGATGCCCGGGCCCATGGTCGAGGACACGGCGACGCGCTGCACATAGGTGCCCTTGGAACCGGCCGGCTTCGCCTTGGCGACGGCGTCGGCGAGTGCCTTGATGTTTTCAACCAGCTTCTCTTCCGAGAACGAGGCCTTGCCGATGCCGGCCTGCACGATGCCGGCCTTCTCGACGCGGAACTCGACCGAACCGCCCTTGGCGCCCTTGACCGCCGACGTGACGTCCATGGTCACGGTGCCGATCTTCGGGTTCGGCATCATGCCGCGCGGACCGAGCACCTTACCAAGGCGACCGACCAGCGGCATCATGTCGGGGGTAGCGATACAACGATCGAAGTTGATCTCGCCGGCCTGGACCTTTTCAACCAGGTCCTCGGCACCGACGACGTCGGCGCCAGCGGCACGGGCTTCATCGGCCTTGGCGCCGCGGGCGAACACGCCGACCCGCAGGGTACGGCCGCTGCCATTCGGCAACGACACCACGCCACGAACCATCTGGTCGGCGTGACGCGGATCGACGCCGAGATTCATCGAGATTTCGATGGTCTCGTCGAACTTCGACTTGGCGCGTTCCTTGATCATCTTGATCGCGTCGGTGATCGTGTAGAGCTTTTCGCGATCGACGCCCTCGCGGGCAGCCTTCAAACGTTTTCCAATTGCCATGACCGTTACCCCGCCACCTCGACGCCCATCGAACGGGCAGAGCCCTCAACCATCTTCATGGCTGCTTCAAT
>JACMOT010000080.1 GCA_014377915.1 Tardiphaga sp. | reverse complement strand
GCCCGGCGGATCGCCGGGCGCCGGAATGGAGCATAGGATACCGGGTCGGGCAATGCGGCTGGCGATGGAGCCACAATTAAGGGCTAAGGTCTTGTGCCGGTCGCCGACGTCTTCGATAAAGACCGCTGGATGAACCTTTGATGAAGTCTCTCTTGAATGTCTGACAGCTCCGACATCGACGTCTTGATCATCGGCGCCGGCCATAACGGGCTGACCTGCGCGGCCTATCTCGCCATCAGCGGGCTTCGCGTCAAAGTGGTGGAGCGTCGCCAAGTGGTCGGCGGGGCGGCCGTGACCGAGGAATTCCATCCCGGCTTTCGCAATTCGGTGGCAGCCTACACCGTCAGCCTGCTCAACCCGAAGATCGCCGCCGACCTCAGACTGGAGCAGCACGGGCTGCGCATCGTCGAGCGCAAGGCACAGAATTTCCTGCCAGCGCCGGACGGCAGTCATCTGCTCACCGGCGAAGGCCGCACGCAACAGTCGCTGGCGAAGCTCAGCCCGCGCGACGCCGGACGCATCGAAACCTTCAACCGCGAACTCGAAGTGATCGCCGACGTATTGCGGCAATTCGTGCTGCGCGCACCGCCGAACGTGGTTCAGGGGTTCGGCCTCGGCAGCATTTCCGAGGCGATCAACGCCCTTGGCACCGCGAAAATCCTCAATCATCTGTCGCTAGAACAGCAGCGCACGCTGCTCGACCTCTTCACCTGCTCCGCCGGCGAGATGCTCGACGATGTGTTCGAGAGTGAACTGATCAAGGCGTTGTTCGGCTTCGATGCGATCGTCGGCAACTATGCCAGCCCCTACGCCGCGGGCTCCGCCTATGTGATGTTGCATCATGCCTTCGGCGAGGTGAACGGCAAGAAAGGCGTCTGGGGTCACGCGATCGGCGGCATGGGCGCGATCACGCAGGCGATGGCGGGCGCCGCGCGCAGCCACGGCGTGCAAATCGAGACCGGCAATGGCGTGCGCGAAGTGCTGGTCGAGCGCGATCGCGTGGCCGGTGTGATCCTCGACAATGGGAAGAGCGTACGAGCGAAATACGTCGCGTCCAACGTCAATCCGAAGCTGCTCTATACAAGGCTGATGCCGGCGGACGCGCTGCCAAAACCGTTCCTCGAGCGCATCGGCAACTGGCGCAACGGTTCCGGCACCTTTCGTATGAATGTCGCGCTGGACGCCCTGCCCTCGTTCACGGCGCTGCCCGGCGGCGGCGATCACCTCACCGCCGGCATCATTATCGCACCGAGCCTTGGTTATATGGACCGCGCCTGGTCGGATGCGAAACAGCACGGCTGGAGCCGCGAGCCGGTGGTCGAGTTGCTGATCCCCTCGACGCTGGATGATACCCTCAGCCCGCCCGGCCAGCATGTAGCCAGCCTGTTCTGCCAGCATGTCGCACCCGTATTGCCAGGCGGCGCGTCGTGGGACGACCACCGCGACGAGGTCGCCGACCTGATGATCGCCACCGTCGACAATTACGCGCCCGGCTTCAGGAACAGCGTGATCGGCCGCCAGATCCTGACGCCGCTCGATCTGGAGCGCGATTTCGGCCTGCTCGGCGGCGACATCTTTCATGGGGCGCTCAGCCTGAACCAGCTGTTCTCGGCGCGACCGATGCTCGGCCACGCCGATTATCGCGGACCCCTGAAGGGCTTGTACCATTGCGGTTCCGGCGCGCATCCCGGCGGCGGCGTCACCGGCGCGCCCGGGCACAATGCCGCCAAAGCGATCCTGCGCGACCACCGGGCGCTGGTCGGGTAGGCGTTACACGGTCATTCCGGGGCGCGAGCGCATCAGCGCGAGCGAACCCGGAACCTCGAGATGTTCAGCGTGCAACGATCTCGGGATTCCGGGTTCGCGTGCGGCTGGCGCCGCTCGCGCCCCGGAATGACGATTTGGGACAACCCTGTGGATAACCCTGTGGGTATTCCGTGCAGAACTGTAGGGCAACTCCGCTACATCCCGGTGAAAAACCCTTGCATAAACAGCGAATAAGCGGTGAACACAGCATCCCACGCACCCGCCGGATCCGCCATGACCGCCATGATCACGCCCTCTACTGCCCGTGCGCTGTTCGCCATTGGCGACGAACCCGGCGCCAAGCGGGTGGTCGATCTGCTCAATGAGAGTTTTGAGGAGGGCCAGGCTGCGATCGCCGCCTTCGAGCGCCCCGACGGCCGCTGGGATGTCAGCATTCACTTCGCAGATCCGCCGGACCAGGCGTCGATTCGCAATCTGGTCGGACTGGCCTCCAGCGAGGCGGTGGCCGAAAGCATCGCGTTCGACGTCGTCGACGCCAAGGATTGGGTGGCAGAAAGCCTGCAAGGCCTGGTGCCGGTGCGCGCCGGGCGCTTCATCGTCCACGGCGCCCATGACCGCGCCAGCGTGCCGTTGAACAAGCTTGGCATCGAGATCGAGGCGGCACTGGCGTTCGGCACCGGGCATCATGGCACCACACGCGGCTGCCTGCTGTTGCTGGATCAGGTGCTGCGCTCGCGAAAGCCTAAGCGGGTGCTCGACCTTGGCTCAGGCACCGGCGTTCTGGCCATTGCGGCGGCAAAGGCGCTGAAGCGACGCGTGCTGGCCAGTGACATCGATCCGATGGCGGCACTGGTGGCGCGCGACAATGCCCGGCTGAACGGCGTCGGCAATCTGGTGGAATCAATCTGCGCCACCGGATTTTCGGCCGCGGCCTTCGGAGAACGCGCCCCGTTCGATCTGGTCCTGGCCAATATTCTCGCGAATCCGTTGCGACAGATGGCCACCGCCATGGCGGCGCATCTGGCGCCTTCAGCGCAGGTGATCCTGTCCGGTCTGCTGCCGCATCAGGCGATGAGCGTCATCGTCGCCTATCGCGCGCGTGGTCTGGTGTTGCTGCGCCACCAGCAGATTGAGGGCTGGAGTAGCCTGCTGATGCAACGCGCCGGCTAGGCAGCTAGTCGGAGGAAGTCTTGTCGGGGCTATTCCGCCGCGACTCTTCAACGCGCTCGGCGCGTTGCACGCGGGCTTCGACAAAGCGGCCGAGAACCTGGACGATAACGCCGCGTTGCTTCTTTTCGATGGATGGGATGGGACCTGGGCCGCGACGCTGCGGCGGGGAAATCTTCTCAAACGTAAAGGCAGGCATTGTGTATCCCCTCGTCGTTGAGTTGAAACACTGGACGGCTAGGCAATTACGTCAGCAACAAATACTGAGGCAAAAACGTTCCATCCGCGTGAGCGTACCAGAATTATCAAGCATAAGTTATGCCAAATGCGTGCAACCCTGCCCCTCGATTGCAGCCGCGGCGGTGTGAAACTAGGATATCGGACAATGTTTGACGCCCATTTCCAGACGTTCGAAGAACCGGAAGGCGGCGTGGCGCTGACCGCGCGGCTGGCCGCGTACCGCGAGGAATTGCTGCGCCGGCAACTGACGGGATTCGTCATTCCCCGCGCCGATCAGCAGCAAAATGAATATGTGCCGCCGTCCGACGAGCGGCTTGCGTGGATCACTGGCTTCACCGGTTCGGCCGGAATGGCGATCGTTCTCACTCATGATGCCGCAGTGTTCGTCGATGGCCGCTACACGTTGCAGGCCGCCAAACAGGTCGACGTGAAAGCGTGGCGTGTGGAATCGCTGATCGAACCGCCACCGGAAGACTGGCTCACGGAACAGCTCAAGCCGGGCGACCGCCTAGGATTTGATCCATGGCTGCACACTTCCGCGGCAGCCGAGCGACTGGCGGCAGCCTGCATCAAGGCGGGCGCCGAGCTGGTGGCGGTCGACAGCAACCCGCTCGACGCGGTGTGGACCGAGCGGCCGGCTCCGCCACTGGGCGAAGTCACGGTTCACGGGCTGGAATACGCGGGCGAGTCGGAGGCCGACAAGCTCAGCCGGATCCGCGCTGAGTTGACCCGGCTGCGCGTCGATGCGCTGGTCCTATCGGATTCCCACGCGGTAGCCTGGACCTTCAACATCCGCGGCGCCGACGTCTCGCATACGCCACTGCCGCTGTCCTACGCGCTGGTGCCCAGGGACGGACGCCCCTCGATCTTCATCGACCACCGCAAGCTATCCAACAGTGCGCGGGATCATCTCCAGGCGAGTGCCGACGTCAAGGAGCCGGAGGCGTTGCTGACGACGCTAGCGGCACTGGCGGCGACCGGCGCATCGATCGCGCTGGACAATGCCACCGCGGCCGAGGCGCTGAGCCGGCTGATTACCGCATCGGGCGGCAAGCCGGTGCGCGGCAATGATCCGGTCGCACTGCTGAAGGCAATGAAGAATCCGGTTGAGATCAAGGGTACCCAGACCGCGCACCGCCGCGACGCCGTCGCGCTGGCGCGGTTTCTGGCCTGGATCGACCGCGAGGCGCCGAAAGGCGGCCTCACCGAGATCGACGCCGTCGAGGCGCTGGAGACGTTTCGCCGCGATACCGGCGCGCTGAAGGACGTATCGTTTCCGACCATCGCCGGCACCGGTCCGAACGGCGCCATCGTGCATTACCGCGTCACCCGCAAGACCAACCGCCGCATCGCGCCAGGCGATCTGCTGCTGATCGACTCCGGCGCGCAATATCAGGACGGCACCACCGACGTGACGCGGACCATCGCGATCGGCGAGCCGACCGACGAGATGCGCGATCGCTTCACCCGCGTGCTGCGCGGTCATATCGCCATTGCCCGCGCCGCGTTTCCCGACGGCACCTCGGGCGCGCAGCTGGATACGCTGGCACGGCAATTCCTGTGGCACGCCGGTCTGGATTTCGCGCATGGCACCGGCCACGGCGTCGGCAGCTACCTCTCGGTGCATGAAGGCCCGGCGCGGATCTCCAAGCTCGGCACCACGCCGCTGAAGCGCGGCATGATCCTGTCCAACGAGCCCGGCTACTACAAGCCCGGCGCCTTCGGCATCCGCATCGAGAATCTCGAACTGGTGGTCGAAGCGCCTATCGAGGGCGCCGAGCAGCCGATGAACCAATTCGAAACGCTGACGCTAGCGCCGATCGACCGCCGGCTGATCAATGCCGGCCGCATCAGCCAGCGCGAACTCAACTGGATCAACGACTATCACGCCCGCGTCCGTCGCGAGGTCGCACCATTGCTCGACGAGACGACCCGCGGCTGGCTGGAGACGGCCACCGAACCGCTGCCGCGGCCGCGATGAACGAAAGAACTATCATCCGGTGAATTTCAGCCCGCCCGCCGCCGTCCTCGACGCCGTCGACCATTACAAATCGCGGGTGATGCTGCTGCTGCTCGTTGCCATGACCGGCATCGCGCCGATCTCGCTGTACATGCTGGTACCGGCGCTGCCGGAGCTGGCCCGCACCTTCGGCGCCGACATCTCGATCGCGCAGATGACGGTGTCGCTGTATATGGTCGGGCTGGCGTTCTCGCAGCTGGTCATGGGGCCCGGGTC
>JACMOT010000079.1 GCA_014377915.1 Tardiphaga sp. | reverse complement strand
GGCTAGCGGCGTGCCGGTCGCGGCATTTCCGGTGACGGGACCGCGCGACGTGATCGGGGCCGCCCCGGTCGGCGTACTTAGCGACGACCTGCGGGAGGCCTGCCTCGGTGCCTTGCAATTGCTGCCGCAGGCCTGCCTGCGGTTTGCCGCTTCTCACACCTGGGAGGCCTCGGCCCGGGCCTTCATCGGCAATATCAGCCGGGTCCGCGCCGAGCCGGGCGGAAATGCCAAACCGTCGCCGGAGCATCCCGCGATCGCGACTTGATCGCCTGCGACGGCGCGCGATACAAAGCGGCATGACACATGCCCCAATGCCGATCTCCGTCGCCGATATCGATGCCGCAGCCGAGGTGATTGCGCCCTATGCGGTGCGGACGCCGTTGCTGACCTCGCCTGCGCTCGATGCGCTGACCGGCGGGCGCATCTTCATCAAGCCCGAAGTGCTGCAGCGGACCGGCTCGTTCAAGTTTCGCGGCGCCTTTAACAAGCTGGCCTCGATCCCGCAGGCCGCGCGCGGCGGCGGCGTGGTGGCGTTCTCGTCTGGCAACCACGCGCAGGGCGTCGCCGCGGCGGCGCAGATCCTGGGCATGCAGGCGACCATCGTGATGCCCGCCGATTCGCCCGCCTCCAAGCGCGAACGAACCCGCGGCTATGGCGCCGAGGTCGTGTTGTACGATCGCTATACCGAGGACCGCGAAGCCATCGCCAGCGCGATCGCTGGCAAGCGCGGCGCGACGCTGGTGCCGCCCTATGACGATCTGTTTGTGATGGCCGGGCAGGGCACCGTCGGCCGCGAGATCGCCGAAGACCTGGCGGTCTTGGGCGTGGCGCCGGATATCGTCTCGGCGCAAGCATCGGGTGGCGGGCTGATCGCCGGCATTGCCCTATCGGTGAAGGCGAAGTTTCCGGAGACGTCGATCATTGTTGCGGAGCCGGCCGGCTTCGACGACCACACGCTGTCGCTGCGTGCCGGCCAGCGCGTGGCGCATCCCAATGATGGCAAGACGTTCTGCGACGCGCTGATGGCCATGATGCCCGGCGAATTGACGTTTGCAGTCAACAGCCAGCTGCTTGCCGGCGGCGTCAGTGCGACGGATGAAGAAGTTGCCAAGGCGATGGCCTTCGCGTTCCGCGATCTCAAGCTGGTGGTCGAGCCCGGCGGCGCGGTGGCGCTGGCGGCCTTGATGACCGGCAAGATCGATGCTCGCGGCAAGGTCGCGGTGATCGTATTATCCGGCGGCAATGTCGATGCGGATCTGTATGCGAATGTGATCAACGCGAATTGGCCAGGCAATTGATCTTCTGGATCTAATTTCGCCGTTAGGCAGCACGGCCGACATGGACGGAGTTGCGCAGGGGGAAGTGCTGCGATTGCCCCGCAACGGACGTGCGGGCAGAGACAGCCCTGCATCGACTTCTTGAGACAGCCGGCCAGAGTTATTGCGGTCTCTTATGGTTTGCTAAGCGGGATAGCTCGGCGAAGTCCCTCAATCAGATTAGCTAGATTCGGGTCGGGTGGCCCGACCGTCGCGAGTTGTTCCGCGTAGCCGAGCGCCGCAGCTGCATCCCCGGCGTTGCGGCTGAACGAGACGAGGGCCTGAAGGACCTCGCGATCGGTCGGATGGTTGCGCAGCGCTTCCTTCAAGACGGTCATCGCTTCCTCATAACGGCCAGCGGAATGCAGCGCGACGGCATAGACGTAGCCATAGCGCGGCTGGTTCGGCTCGAGTTCCCTGGCTTGACGCAACTCGTCGAGCGCACTTTCGGGCCGTTTCAGTCGTGTCAGTACCAGGCCCAGCGCATGGTGGAGGGCTGCGTCGCGCGGTGAGACCGCGAGCGCCGTGTTCAGGACTATTTCGCCTTCACCGTCCCGGCCGCGTTGCCGATAGAGATCTGCGAGGTTGATCGCCGCCGTGGTATGGAGCGGACTGAGCCTGAGGGCAGCCCTGTATTCGTCCTCGGCTTCCTGCATCCTGGCCCGCCGCACAAGAAAATCCCCGAGCGTGGTCCGGGCTTCCGGTCTCATCGCGTTGGCGCGCTGATCGGCGATGAATTCGGCCGCGGCCTTATCAAAGCCTGCACGATCCGGTGGAGGCTGGCTTGCGGAAGCGACGCCCGCGAGCAAAGAAACCGCTCTGATGCGAACGCCCCGGACGGGATCTGACAACAGCGGTGCCACAAGCGACCAGACCGGCTCACCGGGCAAGTTTTGCAGCATGTTAAGGGCGCTGATCCGCACCATTGGATCGGGATCGACGAGCGCCGTGCGGGCCGTCGCGACGGTCTTCGGTGTAGCGCGCGAGGCCAGTTCGTCGAGTGCGCTGGAGCGCGCCACGGCCGGCGCCTGGCGATCTGCCGCCAACACCGAGAGCAGCGCGGCGGCGTCGGCCTGGTCGCTGCGGGCGGCGTGAAATGCCGCACCAAAAGCCTGGAATCCCTTGCGGTCTGGCCCGAACCATCGTTCGACGGCAGCAGCCGACCATTGCGGTGACTTGTCACGGTGGCAGTCGTTGCAGGCGTTCGGCGTTCCCAGCGTGACCGAAAGATCGGGGCGAGGGACCCTGAAGCTGTGATCGTGTCTGGTATCGACCACCATGTATGTTCGGACCGGCATGTGGCAGGAAATGCAAGTCGGCGCCGCGTCGCCCGCGGCGTGACGGCGATGTTTCAAGTCGGAATATTTGTCGGGCGCGTGACATTGCAGACAGACAGCCTCGCCCGACAGCCGAAGCTTTGCGCTGTGCGGATCGTGGCAGTCGCTGCAGGTGACGCCGGCAGCAAACATCTTGCCTTGCTTGAACGGCGTATAATTATACGGCTCCTCGATGTCGCGGATCTGCCCGTCGGCATGATAGGTGCCGCGCGCGAGCGGCTCAACCACGTGGGTTTGCGAGAGCCATTCACCGGGTATCCAGTCCTCATGAGACCCGGCCCGCCGGGCGTGACAGAGGCCACAGGTCTCGACTTCCTTGCGGAGCGTCGCCGGCTCCGCGGAGCGCCGTGCGTTTCCGGTCCGGTGATCGATTGGCCAAGTGATGCCGGATCGCTCGTCAAAACGAACCAGCAGTCCCTTGCTAGGGTCCTGGCGCTGGCGAAATACCCACCGGCTGCTTTGCTCGCGCGCCCAGGCGGCGTGGCGCGAGCCCTGCCCATGACAGGCCTCGCAACCCACGCTGATCTCCGCCCACGTCGTGGCAAAGCGGTCCGTCCGGGCATCGTAATTCTTGCGCAGGCCGGTCGAGTGACATTCCGCGCACATGAAATTCCAGTTCTGGTTCAGCCTGGTCCAATGCAGAACATCGTCGTGCTTGATTTCCTCGGCCGGAGACAGGTGCAACCAGCGTTGTCCACCGCTGTCCTTGGACCGACTGTCCCAAGCGATCGGAAGCGCCTGAATGCGACCGTCAGGGAATTCAACAAGATATTGCTGCAGCGGATCGACGCCAAAGGTGTATTTCGCCTCGAAGATGGCAAGCTTGCCATCGGGGCCGTCGGTCTCGACCAGGAATTTGTTGCCCTTGCGAAAGAAGCGCGAGCGAATTCCGTAGTGGTCGAAGCTTACATCGTTGAAATTTCCGAGCACAGTAGCGTCGGTCGCATGTTGCATCGCCGCCTTATGTTGCGATGCATTCCACAGCTTGGCCTCCCCCTGGTGACAGCCAGCGCATGTCTCACTCCCGACGAAGGTCGCGACCGAAGACTCTTTTCGGTTCAAGGCCCATTCGCTGCCGCCGAGGAAATAGAGAACAGCGCAGAAGGCGAACCCAACCGCCGCAATGACTGTCACCGCAGTCCATATCGCGCGCTTCGGCATCAACTCGCCATCTGAGTTCACTGGAGCTCGCGCTGACGCCAATACCACCGGCGACGGCTCTCCAGACGGCCCTCTCTCCGATCCAGATTTAGAGACTGATCTGCGTTTTCTGCGTGCCACGACACCGCCTAGCGCTGAGAACGGAAGGCTATGACCAAGCCGTTCCCACGAAGATCGTCCGTATCATCGGCTAACTCGGCTTCAAGTCAAGCATCGGCGCAGAGCGCTCGCGCCGGATCGTTGACACACGTCAATGTTAGGTCGTTCGGATCGTAGCAGTTTGAGAAAAAATGAAACTGGAGGTACCCAAGATGAAGCTATCAGTCGCATTTTCGGCATTTCTAACGACTGTGGTCGTCACGGGATTTGTAGCAGCGAGCACGGTAGACGCGCATGCAGTAGTATATTGCCAGTACGTTGCATACCCCGTCGGATGCATTGTGAGACCCGGCGTCGTGCTAGGGCCGCGACCGGTGGCGCGCGCTGTCGTCACTCCCGGCGTTGCGGTGCGGCGAACGCCGATGAATCGCGGCGGTCCCGTCAATCGCATTGGCCGTCGCTGATTGCTGATTCCGGTCAGTGTGTCCGTTGCCGAACTGACGAGACGCGCGAATGCGCATACTATTACTGCATATTGCGAAAAAACTTTTTGTTTATCTACATTCTGGAGGTCGCTGATATGAGACGTATTTTTATCACGTCTATCGTCGCGCTGCCCTTGCTCGCGCCATTGGGAATTCCTGCGAATGCGCAGCAAACAAAATCTCCAAGTGTCGTGTATCCGACCGATCGAACCGTGCTCCCGATTCCGGAGCCGCAGTATCCGCACTCCACTGAGTTCGACGCCCGAAATGCAACGCCGCCGCCCCGGTTCGAAGTAAAGCCACCTGCAGCAGCGCCCAACGTTCTCATCGTTCTGATCGACGATATGGGCTTTGGGCAATCCAGTGCTTTCGGCGGTCCGATCAGCATGCCGACGGTAGATCGTCTGGCTGGTGAGGGTCTTCGCTACAACGAGTTTCATACCACGGCGCTCTGTTCGCCGACCCGATCGGCGCTGCTGAGCGGCCGTAACCATCACATGAACAATTTTGGATCGATTGCCGAAACTGCGACGACCTTTCCGGGACAGACCGGGCAGCGCCCGAACAGCGTAGCCACTGTTGCAGAGATGTTGAGGCTCAATGGCTACAGCACCGCTCATTTCGGAAAAAACCACGAAACCGCGGCATGGGAAGTAAGCCCATCCGGCCCGACCGACCGGTGGCCCACCCGTCAGGGCTTCGACAAGTTTTACGGATTCATGGGCGGCGAGACCAACCAATGGGCGCCGCTGATCTATGACGGAATGACCCAGGTCGAGCCGTCGAAAGATCCCAAGTACAACTTCATGACTGACATGACAAACAAGGCGATCGACTGGATGCAGTACCAGAAGTCGCTGACACCCGATAAGCCGTTCTTCATGTACTTTGCGCCCGGCGCTACCCATGCCCCCCACCACGTGCCGAGGGAATGGATCACCAAGTACAAGGGAAAATTCGACCAGGGCTGGGACAAACTCCGCGAGGAAACGTTGGCCCGTCAGATACGTCTCGGCGTGGTTCCGGCTGGTACCAAGCTCGCTCCCAAACCCGAAGCCATCAAGGATTGGGTGACGTTAAGCCCTGACGAGAAAAAACTCTTCGCGCGCCAGATGGAAGTGTTCGCCGGCTTTGCCGAATATGCCGATACCGAAATCGGACGGCTGGTCAATGCCATCCAGGCGACTGGGCAACTCGATAACACGCTGGTGTTCTACATCCTCGGCGACAACGGCGCGAGTGCGGAAGGCGGCATGAACGGGTTGTTCAACGAGATGACCTATTTCAACGGTGTACAGGAGACGGTCCAAGACATCCTCAAGCACTACGATGAACTCGGCAGCCCGATGACCTACAGCCATTACGCGGCCGGATGGGCGGTCGCTGGTGACACGCCCTTCACATGGACCAAACAGATCGCCTCAAGCTACGGCGGGACCCGCAACGGCATGGTGGTTCATTGGCCGAAGGGAATCGCGGCGAAGGGTGAGGTGCGGTCGCAATGGCATCATGTCATAGACATTGTACCGACCATCCTCGAAGCCGCGAAGCTGCCGGAGCCGAAGAGCGTGAACGGAACGGTGCAAACGCCGATTGAAGGCGTGAGCATGGCCTATAGCTTTGCCAACGCCAGGGAACCGAGCACGCACACTACCCAGTATTTCGAGATTTTCGGCAATCGCGCCATCTACAGCGATGGTTGGCTCGCCGGCACAATCCACCGGGCGGCGTGGGAAACCAAGAATCGCAGGCCGCTCGAGCAAGATGTCTGGGAATTGTACGACACGCGGTCGGACTTCAGCCTTGCGAACGATCTGGCCGCCAGGAATCCCGACAAGCTCAAGGAGCTTCAGGAGCTCTTTCTGAAAGAAGCGGTCAAGTATTCGGTGCTGCCGCTCGACGATAGAACCTTGGAGCGTCTTAATCCGGCTCTTGTCGGACGGCCCGACCTGATGGCCGGCCGCACCTCGCTGACGGTGCACGACGGCATGCTCGGAATGTCCGAGAATGTCTTCATGAATACGAAGAACCGCTCGCACACGATCACCGCCGATGTGGAAATTCCGAAGGCAGGAGCTAGCGGGGCCATCCTTGCGCAGGCCGGCCGGTTCGGCGGCTGGAGCCTTTATATCAAGGACGGCAAGCCGACATACACTTACAATTTCCTCGGTTTGCAGCGATTTACGGTAGCAGCCAAGCAGGCGTTGCCTGCAGGGAAAGCCACGATCCGCTTTGAGTTTGCCTATGACGGCGGCGGCATCGGTAAAGGCGGGATCGGTTCGCTGTTTGTCAACGGCAAGCGTGTCGCCACCGGACGTATCGAACGTACCCAATGCTGTGGATTCTCCGCCGATGAAGGCGCCGATGTTGGCGCCGATGAAGGCACGCCGGTCACCGAAGCCTACAAGGTGCCTTTCAAATTCACCGGCAAGATCAGCCAGGTGACGATCGAGTTGAAGGAAATGAAAAAGGCCGATGGGGAAGAAGCCGTGCGGGCCGGAAAGGAAGCCGTCTTGAAGAAGGGGTTGTCCGATTGATGAGACGCGCAGCGTGCCCTGACCGGATTCTTGGCGCCGCGCATACCTTTTAGAATTGGGAGTTGGCTGGCGTTTGAAAGGCAGGATGGCGATGAAATCGATTGGACTGACATTCTCCGTACTATCGTTGATGGCGCTCTCCGGATTTCCTGTACATGGCCAGCAGTACAAGATGCAAACGCCGGTCCCTCCAGGCGTCGCTATTCCCGACAAAGTGGAAACCCGCCTTGGGACTCTGAGTTTCTTCGGCGGCTTCCCTGACGCGGCGACCGTCGACAAGCTATACGACAATCTCGACTTCCAGCGAGCTGTCCAGGCCTATCTGCTCGCGCTTCCCGTGGTGAATCAGGTCGCCAACCGCGACAACATTCTGCAGCTCGGCCCCGCCAACAGGACTGTGCCGATCTGGGAGAAGCTGGTCGACTCTCGTACCACTGAACTCACTGCCAACAACAACACACCCTATACCTGGTTCTGGCTGAACCTTCGTGACGGGCCTGTTGTCGTCGAAGCGCCCCCCAAGGTGCTCGGGCTGGCTGATGACATTTGGTATAACTGGAATGGTGACATCGGCCTCACCGGTCCGGATCGCGGAGCAGGTGGGAAATATCTCTTCCTGCCGCCGGGCTACAAGGGTGAGGTGCCGAAAGGCTACTTCATCATTCGTCCAAACTCGTTCAGCGTCTGGACGGCATGGCGGACTTTCCTGGTGAATGGCGATCCGAAGCCGGGTGTAGAGGCCGTCAAGAAATTCACGAAGATTTACCCGCTCAAGCAGGCGGCCAATCCGCCAAAGCTGACTTTCATCGATATGTCCGGCAAGCCGTTCAACATGGTCGGACCCGCGGACTATCGGTTCTGGGAGCTTCTCAACAAGGTCGTGCAGGACGAGCCAACTGACAGCGTCGATGCGACGACGCTCGGATTCTGGGCGTCAATCGGTATTGCGAAAGGCAAGCCGTTTGCGCCCGATGACCGCATGAAGAAAATGCTGACGGAAGCCGCAGTCGTTGGCGACGCTACAGCGCGCACCATCATGTACAAGTGGCGCGGGCCAGACGGCTATTATTACCCTGACAGCAAGAGCAATTGGCGGCTTGGCTTCATTGGCGGCTATAAGTTCGCGGAAAAAGGTGCCCGCCAATTGAACGGCTACTCGGGCTTTTTCTTTTACGCCACAGGGGTCACACCAGCGATGGATTCAAGAACCGTTGGTGAAGGATCGCAATACATGGCGGCGTTCGTCGATTCGAAGGGCGATGCGCTTGATGGCGGCAAGTCGTACAAGTTGCATTTGCCGCCGAACATTCCGATCAAGAACTTTTGGTCGGTGATCCTCTACGACAACCAGACCCGGTCGATGATCCAGATCGACCAGCAATTCCCGACAGTCGGCAGCCAGACCGAAGGCCTCAAGGTGAACGCCGACAGTTCGGTTGACGTCTTCTTCGGCCCGACGGCTCCCGCGGGACTGGAAAAGAACTGGGTGCAGACGGCCCCTGGGACGAGCTGGAATACCCTTCTGCGCCTCTATGGGCCGACACAGCCGTGGTTCGACAAGACCTGGCGGCCCGGAGAAATTGAGTTGCAGAAGTAGCTTCGTCTTCGCTGACAAGGGTTAAAAGGTGGCGCTGAAGCAGAGGCCGATCCGATTGATCGCACAGAGTCTGAAAGCAGTTGATTGTGTACCAAAGGGATTAGCTAAGACCGTTAAATCTGAAAGGCGATAACCATGAAACGCGACCTTCTTAGCTGGCCACGGCTGATTGGCGCTGTTGCCGCCGCACTTGCCTTGCTTGCTCCGAAAATGTCTGTCGCCGACGAGAACGGCATTTCGTTCTGGTTGCCGGGGCTGTACGGCAGCCTTGCTGCAACACCGACGACGCCAGGATGGTCCATAGGCGCGATCTACTACCATGCGAGCCTGGATGCATCGGGCGCCACTGCGGCGTCGCGGCAATTCCAGGCCGGACGGCTTTCGCCGAACGTCAATATCAATCTGAATGTGGCATTGGGCGCTCAGGCCGACCTCGTGCTCCTTGCGCCGACCTACACCTTCGCGACCCCGATTCTCGGCGGCCAGTTGTCGGCAACGCTCGCCAGCGTCTACGGCAGGAACGCTGCCAGTCTCTCGGGTACCCTGACGTCTGCCGTTGGCCCCATCGTGACCACGCGAAATGGATTTCTGGAAGACGATCTCACATCCTATGGAGACCTCTTTCCGACCCTGAAGCTGAAATGGAATAACGGCGTTCACAACTATATGGCCTACGCTGCTGGCGGCATACCGGTCGGAGACTACAGTCCCGGCCGTCTCTCCAATATCGGTCTCGGTCACGGTGCGCTCGACCTCGGCGGAGGTTACACCTACTTCAATCCCGCAACCGGGATCGAGTTTTCCGGCGTCGGCGGCTTGACCTACAACTTCAAGAACCCGGATACGCAGTACCAGAGCGGCGTCGATTTCCATTTCGACTGGGGAGCGTCGCAATTTTTGTCGAAGCAGGTCTTCGTCGGCCTCGTCGGCTACGCCTATCAGCAGATTACGGACGACTCAGGACAGCCGGCCATTCTCGGCAGCTTCCGCTCCCGGGTTTTCGGTGTCGGCCCGCAAGTCGGCTATATTTTCCCGATCGCAAGTAATCAAGCGTTTCTCGGACTGAAAGGATATGGCGAGTTTGCCGCCGAAAACCGGCCATCCGGCTGGAACACCTGGCTGACGTTCGCGATCTCGGAGGCCGTCCCCGCCACCACAGTGACGCCGACCAAACATCTGGTGCGGAAGTAGTCCACCGCAGCCCGTGCACTTCCGACCGACTATGAAAAGAACGCGATCTTTTCGGACTGGCTCATGCGGCGGATCGCGGCCAGCGGATCGGCGGCCGGCGCGTTGGGGTTGGAGATCACGCCACTGGCGATCAGCGCCGCACCCAGCGAGGGATGATAGGCAGGCTCGGCCTGAGGCTTTGGCTGAGGCGCGGGCTCCGGGATCGGTTCGGGCGCCGGCGCCAAGGATACGATTGCGGGGATTGGTGTCGGCATGACGGCCGGCAGTCTGGCGGCAACGGCTGTGGGGGGCGCAATTTCCGGCTCGTCGATCTGCAACTCGTCGATCTCCGGAGCATCCATCTCCGGCTCGAGCGTATCGAGCTCCGAGGTTTCCGGCTCGCTCGGGTCCTGCACGGCCATTTCCATCGCTACCCGGTCGAGCACCGCGAGATCATAGGCATCGGCTTCGAGCGCCGTCTCCAACGCCGTCTCGGCTTCGGCGACGGCACTTTCACCGGCCAGTTCTGCCCGCGACGTTTCGGCGATGCTCACGGCTAGCTCGGCCGTCGATTCCGCGATCGGTGCGATGGCGGCCGGGGCCATTTCAACGGCCGGCGCGGTCATCCGCTCGACCGCCGGCTCGGGCATGGCCGCCTGCTCGACGACAGACTCCGGCAGCTCCGCGGCTTCGGCGACAAGATCGGGCGCCGGCGCCTTGAACAGCGGGGTGACCGAGGCCCGCGCTTCTTCCGGCGTCGGCATCTCGGCGGCGGGTGGGGTATCGGCTTCTGCGCCCGCGGCCGTCGTGCGGCCGTCAGCGAGCTGTTCGATCGTCTGCATCAAGACGTCGTAGCTCGCCAGCACCGCTTCGCGGCCGTCGTCGCCGGCATTTGGCTGGCCGGCCTCGATCGCCGTAACCTGGGTGTCCAGCAGATCGCAGATCCGCACATCGGCGCCGCATTCGCGCAGCGTCCAGGCGATCTCGCGCACGATGCGCGCGCCGTTGCGGGCGGCCGTCAG
>JACMOT010000078.1 GCA_014377915.1 Tardiphaga sp. | reverse complement strand
GAAAACGGGACTCTGGGGACGCAAAGCGACGTCGGGCCGGTCGCGGCCTTCGGCCTGCTTGACGCGTCTGGGTAATAGGCCTCAGCCGTTACACCATGGACCGTTTCCTTGCCCTGACCGTTGGTCTCCTAACTTTTCGTGTAGGTGAAGTCGAGTACCGCGCGTTACGGAACGTCGCCATGTTGCAGTCGCTCGAAGATCTTGTTGATCGACGAGAGCGGAGCCAGTTCGATATGGGTCTTTACATTGCTGCTGGCCGCGAGATCTAGGCACTGGGCCATGTCATCGCGCGTCGACATGAACGAGCAGCACAAGGTGATGGCGCCGGCTACGAGGCCGAATATCTCTAACGGGGAGGCTCCAGGCGGCAGGCCGGCCAGTACGCACGTCCCGCGTTTGAGGTAATGGCGACCCTTGTTTGAACGCCGGCAACGAAGGTGCGGTGATCATCACCCTATATGCGCCCCCGCTGATTTCCTTCTTCACGATCGTGGCCGGATCGTCGGTCTCGGCGTTGATGACCAGATCGGCGCCCAGGCGTTTGGCGTGCTCAGGATTGCCGTCTTCGACGTCGACGTCGCAGACCAGCAGGCCCATGGCTTTGATAGTTACAACTCTCCTAACGGCTGCACTGGTGACAGCCATCCGTATGATATACGTAGAACATACGCTGGAGCGGAATGGAGCATTCGGGACGGGATGTAACCCTCATCGCTCGTCCATCGCTTTTTGTAAACTTTCCGCTCTTTGATGCGGTCCCGTCGATTTCGATTGAACGTCTCGAAGGATTTAGATGCGAAGGTCAGAGTCTTCTCGCAACCGCTGGACAAGTATTGCCGGTCGGGTGGTCAGGCAATTCTTTCGTGACCGGCTGACGACAGCCGCCTCAAGCGTCGCCTTTTATGCATTGCTCGGCAGCGTGCCGGCGTTAGCAGTAGCGATTCTGATCTACGGAGAATTCGCCGATCCGCTACGATTGCAGGCGCTGGCGAAATCGCTTCATGGGCTGGTGCCTCCAAATTTCGCCGACATGCTGTCGCAGCAGGTCTCCCGACTGGCCGATCAACAGTCGAGCAACTCTGGCGTTTCTGCTGGATCCGTCGGATGGCTCGTCCTCATGACCTGGTCTGCAAACCGAGGCATGATGGCCTTTGTCGATGCGCTGAACATCATCTACGACCGCGTCGAACAGCGCGGCTTCCTCCAGCAGATTGCGATCTCGCTGACCATGACGATCGCGGCGATTGCGTTTATGACCCTTGCCATCGCCGGCGTAATCGTATGGCCTGCCGCATTACGCTTGCTAAATATTGATGGTGCGAGCAGCCGGGTGCTCGATCTGGGCCGCTGGCCTGTGCTGCTGCTGATCACAGCTTTCGCTTCGGCACTGTTGCTGCGTTTTGGACCGAGCCGCGCGGAGAATGACTGGGGGGCGATCGTCATAGGCAGCATAGTGAGCGCTACTTTGTGGGTCAGTGCATCAATCCTTTTCTTCTGGTACGCGCGTAATCTCGCCAATTTCTCGGCAATCTATGGTTCGCTAGGAACGATCATAGCCATCATGACGTGGCTCTGGTTATCCGCGTTGGCAGTGCTGATCGGTGCGGAGGTCGATGCCGCTTGCACCTGCATCGACAAATGATCCGACCGTGACCGAGGACGAGTTGTCGAGCGTCTTTAAAGCTGATCAAGTAAACGCAAACACTGAAACATAATTAGGAGCCACGACTGCGTCAGCAGTTGGCTTCACATTGAAACGAACCGTCCAACCGGCGTGAGCTTCAACAACCAATAGCGCAGCGATCAATTGCCGCTCGCGCAGGCGGTAATATAACTCGTCTCGAGTGCCGGCGCTTTTATTTGCCCTACGACGTCGCAGTAGCGCCGAATGGCGCGATTAGTTTCACCGACCCGATCTTCGCCATCGTCATGTTCAATCAGGCAAGCATGCCATCCCCGATCTTGGACACCGCAACGTCTAACTTGGATCCGGTTCGAGGCGGTTTGGCTGAATCTGATGCGAGAAACTCATCGCCGAGATGCTCACGGTGCGCCGTACCTCCGTTACGGATATCGCCAGCCGTACGCAAAAGCTGGGACGTATCTATTATTCTCCTGCTAACCGACGGGATCCGATCCTATGACCGTAATACTTTTCGGGCTGATGAACACCATGGTAACATCGGGGTTTACTTCACGAATACGACGTTCGATAGTTCCGGCGATCGCCTCGATTTCGGAGGCGCGCAAATCGTTGGTAAAGTCGATATCGAGCGCGGCAACGATCTGGTGTGGCGCAAGGTGCACGGTGATTAGGCGCCCTACCTTGCTGACGCCGGGGCTGCCGTCGGCGATCTCGAGGATCGAACGGCGGGCCGGCTCGCGGGCCGGTTCGCCGATCAGCAAGCCCTTGCTCTCGCGGGCGAGAAACAGCGATGTCGCAGCCAGCAGCAGCCCGATGCCTACCGAAGCAACGCCGTCAAACGCCTCTATACCGGTCAGCTGGACGGCGAGGGTACCTGCGACGGCGATGGCGATTCCGGCCAGCGCGGCAGAATCCTCGAACAGCACGAGATAGGAGGTGGGGTCGCGACTGCGGGTGGCGGCCTCGATGAAGCCGAGGGTGCCGCGTTGCTTGCTGAATGCCCGAACGGCGATCCACCAGGTGGTACCCTCGAACACAAAGGACAGCCCTAGCACGACGTAACTGACGCGAAAATTCTCGATTGGTTCGGGATGCAGGATGTGCACTACGCCCTCATAGATCGACACGCCTGCCCCCAGGGCGAAGATTAACAAAGCGACCACGAAGCTCCAGAAGTAAAGTTCGCGGCCATGGCCGAGCGGATGTTGCGCATCGGGCGGGGCCGACGCGCGATGGATGCCATACAGCATCAGCGCCTGATTGACCGTATCGACCAGCGAGTGAACGCCCTCGCTGAGCATCGCCGAACTGCCGGTCCATGCTGCGGCCCCGAATTTGGTTATGGAGACCAGCAGATTTCCGGCCAGTGCCGCATAGATCACGAGTTTGGAGGAAGAGGCAGAAGCCATGGTCGGTCCTGTAACTGGAGAATGTCGAACCAAACGAGGAAAAGGGCTGTGTTGGAAGCGTGCGCGCCCTAATTTTCCGGAGGTGCCGGCAGGTCAGCTACGGTTCGTCGCGCGACGACGCCGAGCGTCGATCCCTGCACGATAACTGTGAACAGCACGACGGCGTAGGTCGCGGCAAGAATCGCAGGTTTCGCCGGGCTATCGGGCAGCGACAAGGCCAATGCCACGGAAATGCCTCCCCTAATACCAGCCCATGTCATGAACGGCACGTTGCCGAGCGACATCATCTTTGTCCAGGCGAATAGGACAGGGGGAGCGCCGACGGCGCAAAGCCGCGCCAGCAGCACGAGGGGTATCGCCGCGAACGCCATTCCCAGCGAAATGGATTCGAAGCGCAGCACGAAAACCTCGAGGCCGATCAGCAGGAACAGCACCGAGTTGAGGATCTCGTCGATCAGCGTCCAGAGGCCGAACACATAGGTTTGCGTCCGGTCGCTCATGGCGTAACGCGGGCCGCGATCCCCGATCAGCAGGCCTGCCGCGACAACCGCGAGCGGTCCGCTGACATGAAGATGCTGGGCGGTGGCATAGGTCCCGGTGGCAAGTGCCAGCGAGACCAGCACCTCGATCGCATAGTCGTCGATCAGCCGCATCGCCTGATAAGCGATATAACCGGTGACAATGCCGAGCAACAAGCCGCCGCAGGCCTCCACCAGCAATAGCCGGATGATCGAGGCTGCCCCGATATCTTCTGTGCTCCCGGTCGCGAATTTGAGCAGAACGGTGAACAGGACAATGCCAACGCCATCATTGAACAGCGACTCGCCTTGCATTTCAACCTCGAGCGCGGCAGGCACATTAACATTCTTCAGAGTGCTGAGAACCGCCACCGGATCGGTTGGGCTGATCAATGCACCAAATACCAGCCCCCATGACAGCGATATCGGCTGGGCGATCCAGTGTGAGATTTGCCAGATTCCCACCCCGACGATGGCTGTGGACAGCAGCGTGCCAAGGCCAGCCAGGATGACAACGGGCACTGCGCGGCTGCGTAGCCGCTCCAGATTGACGTGCAGGGCGCCAGCAAACAGCAGGAAGGCAAGCATGCCATTCATGACGACATCGCTGAAATCGATCTGCAACATCATCGATGTCAGCGAATCGAACAGATGACGGTCGGGATAGACCACGTCGATTAGCACCAGGACACCGGAGGTGACCACGCTCATCACCAGCAGGCCGATCGAATGCGGCAGCGGGACGAATTTGTGGTTGAGCCAGCCGAACAGTGCAGACAGCGTGAGAAGGATTGCGGCGAAATCGAGCAGGGAAAGCATACCGGTCCACCTTGAGAGCTAACGCGGTATAACACGTCAAACAGATTCTGGCTGGGCTCGTCTCGACAAGAGTGAGTCGAACGCAGAAAAGCGTAATTTCTCGTCAGGCGACCACAAAGAACGAAAGCACAACTAATAGCAGGAAGATGGCCACGGCGATGAAGAACAGGATTTTCGCGATCCGTGCCGATGCAGCCGAAACGCCGGAAAAGCCAAAGAAGCCAGCCACCAGCGACACCACGAAAAATATAATCGCCCACTTCAGCACGATGATCTCCTGTAAAAAAGTCAATGCCTCTCCGAAACCGCTCGACTTTGCCGTTGCAAAGCCGAGCGATGGAAGCGTCGAGAAGCTATATGAGAATTAGCTCTTCTTTTTGCTGTAAGTGAACTTTGGCGCGTTCTTTAGCGTGTCTTTTGACGTATCGACGAAGGCCTGCCAGGTGCCGTCCTTCTGATTGACAACGACGGTCGCCGGGTCAAGCACAACGTAGCTTTCGCCGATGCCTAGGAAGCCGCCAACACTGACCACGACACCGGTAATGTCATGGCCGTTCTCGATCGCGAGATCCTCGATCTCGCCGAGCTTTTCCTTTTGTTTATTATAAACGTCGGCGCCGATCAGCTTGGTTGTCATGAAATCGGCCGGCTTCACAGTCGCGAATCGAACGGCCAGTGTCGCCGAATCTGCCGTTCGAATCCCGGTCGATGTGCCGGGCGCCATTGCAGCACCGGTGGTGGTGCCGGTGCTTGGCGAGGTCATTTGCGTCGTCGCGCTCGAAGCGGCAGGAGCGGGAGCGGTGGACTGAGCAAGGGCTGCGCCAGGCGCGAGTGCAAGCGAGGCAATGATCGCAAGACGATTGATCATATGAGTCTCCAGAGATTTGTAGTGATATGGCGCGTCAAAAATGTATGATTGCCGCGTCTCTTCAAATCAAGTCTTGGAGCTGCGATCCGTTCCGAAGAGGTGACCTATTCGCGTTCACTCATAGTTAGCAGCACTTTCCACAACGCTGCTGTCGGAACAATTCGACGCCTCTCCGTTACCTACTACTGACAAACACGAATAGGATCTTCCGTGAAAGCGCGGCTTCGCAAGCTGTTCAACGATTTGAACGAGACTTTCTGGTTGGTGCCGGCCCTGATGGTGATCGGCGGCGTCTTGATGGCGCTCGGAATGCTGCAGCTCGACAGAAGCGAGCTCGTGCCGCGCTGGCTTCTGGAGGATTGGCTGTATGACGGCGGTGGAACCGGGGCCCGGACGTTGCT
>JACMOT010000077.1 GCA_014377915.1 Tardiphaga sp. | reverse complement strand
GTCAGATAGGCCTCGGCATCGCCGATCACGTCCTTCTGCACGGACACCTGGTCGTAATTGTCGTTGTTCATGAAGTGGAAGCCGTCGGCGTCCTTGTAGAGGTAATTGAAGTTCTGGTCCTCGATGGTCGCCTTTTCCACCGCGTCCGTGGTCTTGTAACGCTCCGAGATCTTCACGCCGTCGCTGATTCGGCGCATTTCGATCTGGCTGACCGGAGTTCCCTTGCCGGGATGGATGTTCTCGGCGGTCAGAACCACGTAGAGCTTGCCGTCTTGCTCGATCACGTTGCCCTTGCGGATAGAACTGGCGATGACTTTCACAGGTGTGTTTCCTAGATTTCAGGCCCGGGACCGATCCGGACGAGGGTGTCCTGTGGCCAGCGAAGCGTTGTCTGCGCGCAACATACGCATTTTGCCCCGTGATGCCAGCGTTTTGCGCCCCCGAAAGGCACAGCGCTGATGGCTCCGACCGCTGATTTGTCGCCGTGGTGGAGCCCCGGACGGCACCAGGACCGCCGTGGCTTCCTGCTGGCGCGCGGCGCCGTCACCCGGGCCACCCGGGCGTGGTTCGACGCCCAGGGCTTCGTCGAGGTCGAGACGGGCATCCTGCAGCGGTCGCCCGGCAACGAGACCCATCTGCATGCGCCGAAGACCGAGTTGATCGACGGCGATGGCGCGCGTCTGACACGGTATCTGCGGACCTCGCCGGAATTCGCCTGCAAGAAGCTGCTGGCGGCCGGGGAAGAGTCGATCTTTGAGTTCGCCCGCGTGTTTCGCGACCGCGAGCGTGGCGACCTGCATCTGCCCGAATTCACCATGCTGGAATGGTACCGCGCCGATGCCGGTTACGAGGCGGTCATCACCGACTGCATCGTGGTGATCGCGCACGCCGCGCAGGCCACCGGCACCAAGCAGTTTTCGTTTCGCGGCCGCACCGCCGACCCTTTTGCCGAAGCGGAAATGCTGACCGTGGCGACGGCATTCAAGCGCTTTGCCTATATCGACCTGCTGGCGACCATCGACGGTGATCTCGGTGATCGCGCCGCCCTCGCGGCGGCCGCGACCGGCAAAATCCGGATCGCGGAGGACGACAGCTGGTCGGATATTTTCAGCAAGCTGCTGGTCGAGCATGTCGAGCCGAATCTCGGCCAGGGCCGGCTGACCGTATTGTTCGAATATCCGTCTCCGGAAGCCGCCCTGGCCCGCCCAACCGGGCATGATCCGCGCGTCGCCGAACGCTTCGAAGTCTATGCCTGCGGCGTCGAACTCGCCAACGGCTATGGCGAATTGACCGATGCCAACGAGCAGCGGCGCCGCTTCGAGGAAGCCATGGATGAGAAGGCGCGCCGCTATGGCGAGCGCTACCCGCTCGACGAGGAATTTCTCGAAGCGGTGGCGGCGATGCCCGACGCCTCCGGCGTGGCGCTCGGCTTCGACCGGCTGGTGATGCTGGCCTCGGGCGCGACGCGCATCGATCAGGTGGTGTGGACGCCGCCGGCGGGCGCGCGATGACCGCAGCGCTGAAGATCGCCGCGACGCTGCGGCAGCCGGCCGAGCTGGTCGCGCATGGTCTGGTCCCGGCGGCGGCATTGGACGAATTGGAAAAAGTGGCGGCGCGTTACGCCGTCGCGGTGACGCCGGCGGTGGCCGGATTGATCGATATTGATGATCCCGACGATCCGATCGCGCGGCAATACATTCCCAGCATTTCCGAACTCTCTGCACAGCCAGGCGAAAGCGCTGATCCGATCGGCGATCACAGCCATTCGCCGGTCGACGGCATCGTGCATCGCTATCCCGACCGCGTGTTGTTCAAGCTGGTGCATGTCTGCGCGGTCTATTGCCGATTTTGTTTTCGTCGCGAGATGGTCGGTCCCGGCAAGGAGACCGCGCTGTCGCGCGAGGCCTATGCCGCCGCGCTGGGTTACATCCGCGATCACTCCGAGATATGGGAAGTCATCCTCACCGGCGGTGATCCGCTGATGCTGTCGCCGCGTAGACTGACCGAGATCATGACCGATCTCGCTGCCATCGAACACGTCAGGATCATCCGGTTGCATACGCGCGTGCCGGTCGCCGATCCCGCGCGGATCAGCGCCGAAATTGTGGCGGCGCTGAAAGTGACGGGTGCTACCACCTGGGTGGCGCTGCATGCCAACCATCCGCGCGAACTGACACCCGCCGCGCGCGCCGCCTGCGCCCTGATGGTCGATGCCGGCATCCCGATGGTCAGCCAGTCGGTGCTTTTGCGCGGCGTCAATGACAATGCCGCGACGCTGGAGCAATTGATGCGGGTGTTCGTCGAATGCCGGATCAAGCCATATTACCTGCACCAGGGCGACCTGGCGCCAGGCACCGCGCATCTGCGCACCAGCATCGCGGAAGGCCAGGCCTTGATGCGCGCGCTGCGCGGACGCGTCTCCGGCCTGTGTCAGCCGGACTATGTGCTGGACATCCCGGGCGGCTTCGGCAAGTCGCCGATCGGCCCCGAATATTTGTCCGGGAATTCGTCCGTCGCGCACGCGGCCGACGGTGGAGCGAAACCGGAATTCGGTTATCGTGTTACCGACTATTGTGGGGATGTTCATCTGTATCCGCCGAAGCCGTGAGGGTCGGCGGCGCGCGCTTCAAGAAATCTGGAGAAACACCGTGAAGAAAACAATCGCAGCCATGGCCTGCCTGATGTTGCTGGGCAGTTCGATGGCACGGGCCCAGGACCCGTCGTCGCGCAACCTGCCGCCGAAGTCGCAGCGTCAGCCGACAGCCCGGCCGGACAATACCCCCGTCGCGCCGGTAGGCCATCGCCAGCCACGTCCGGGCGACGTTCCGTCCGAAACCAGGGGCAGCGATCCCGGCCGCATCGATGCCCAGGACCGTGACCTCGATCGCATGATCAAGGGAATCTGCAAGGGCTGCTGAGGCGGCCTGATCCGTGTCCCGGACGCGGTGCGGCATTCTTAGGCGATGCCCTTGCATCGCCGCCATGCCGCTCCGCGGAGCCGGGACCATTGCAAGCGCCGATGTTCCTGACGGCCCCGGCTCAGCGAAGCAATACTTCGTATTGCATCGCGTCCGGGGCAACGGCTTGATCGCGTGCGCTTCGCCTTACCCCTTGTTGCGGGCCGCCAGTGCCATGCCGATCAGCGACGAGCCGCCGATCACCAGATTGATGCCGACCAGCAGGCCGATCGCCCATTCCGCCGAGCCGGGCAGGCCGGAGATGATGAAGAACGCGATCAGGATGTCCATCAGGCCGGAGAACGCCATCCAGCTCCAGCGATCGGATAGTTCCTTGCGGTGCTGCAGCGCGTACATGATGCTGGCGACGCCTTCGGCCAGGAAGTAGGCGCCGACCACCAGGGTCAGCGTGAACAGGCCCTGCGTCGGCCGCGTCAGCAGGATGATGCCGGCGCCGATGCCGAGCACGGCCGAGATCAGCGACCACCAGAAGCCCGGCGACTGCCTGGCCCAGAACGTCATCGCGAGGCCGGCGGCGCCGGAAATCAGGAACATCCAGCCCAGCATCACGGTGATGGCGATGCCGGCGATCGGCGGCACCAGGATCGCGGCGAGGCCGAGAATAACGAGCACGATGCCCTCGAACAGGAAGGCCTTCCAGTGTGCCCGCACGGCTTCGCTCATTTTGCTTTGCAGGGCGGATAGGTCGTTCGGAAGCGTCATGGACAAAATTCCTGTTACGGGCAGAGCTACGGCGGCGGAGCCCGCATCATAGCGATGGGGCGTGTCGTCCGGCAAAGTTTGTTGTCAGTCCGCTCCGGCTAGGGTGGAGCCGGCCTGTGACGCGGTGCGCAGCCGGTTGCGACCGAGAATGTAGGCGGTGCTGGTCAGGACCAACAGCACGATGCCGATGACGATCGAGACGACGCCGAGCGGAATCAAAATCGTCGTCACATTGTGTTCGGGATCGCTGAACCAGTGCCGGAGGCTAGACAGCACAAAGGCGGTGCCGGCGAAGCTGGCACCACCGCCAGCGACCAGCAGCGCCCACATGCCGCGCAGGGCGCTGCGTCGCTCGCGTGAAATGGCGGTGTCCCGCGCATGATGCGCGCCGATCCGGCGCACCAGCCGGGCGGCGAGCGCGATCGTGCCGAAACCGATCAGCAGGCCCGATAGTTCCAGCAGCCGTCGCGACAGGCCGACGATCTCGGGATGAAGCTGCAGCGTCAGCAGCGGCAGGTCGAAGGCGGCGTGCAGCGCCACCGGCGCCAGCACGATCAGCAGCGGGGTGCGGATGAAGGCGAGGCCGTCGCGCCGCCGCGTGCCGAGCGCCCGGCCGAAGCGGGCAATGGCGATATAGGCACCCGCGATCACGCCGAGCGCGCCGTGCAGCGGCACCGTCAGAACGCTGCGCAGCACCGCGAGCGAGCGCCACATGTCGGGATTCTGCAGCAGATAGACAAGGTTCTCGTAGGCTGCGAAGCCAAGGCCGGCGGCGGCGCCGTAGACCACGGTGTCCATTGGATCGGCAGAGCGGGCGCGCTGCGTGGATACCGCGAGGATGACGAGAATCTTGACGATTTCCTCGGGCGCGGCGATGCCGAACAGCGAATGCAGCAGCATCGCCAGGATTGGATCGTTGGTCAGGCCCGGGATGCTTGCAAACAGCGCGCGGGCATAGCCGAGCAGCGAGATGCTGGCGGCGCCGAGCCCGAAAGCGGCCCAGACCAGGCCGGGCGGGCCGGGGCGCTCCTCGGCGGCAATGACCAGCCACAGCACCAGCAAAGCGGGCGCGACGGCGGCGATACCGATGACGGTCGGAAGCGATTCGAGCGGGTTCATGCCCGAGAACTATAGCGGCCTCCGTGCGCGGTATAGAGCGACTCTTGGCGGAGCGGTATCGGCCCATCCGGTGATCCTGGAACTATTCTGGCTCCGGCCGATTGGGCTGCCGAACCTCACAGCTGCGAGACCAACCATGACCGACGACGCCCAAACCCCGCCTTTTATTTATGAAGGCGTTGATCCCGTGCCGGAGCAAAAATCGACCCTGACCGAGACGCTCTCGGAAGTATCCGGGACCGTGAAGGAGACCGTGCACCGCATCGGCGACGCCATCGAAACCGGCAAGAAGCCCGGCATGCCGCTCAGCATTCTGGCCAATATTGCGCGCGAGGCGCCGCTGGGTTCACTACTCGTCGCCTTTCTACTCGGCGTTGCCGTGGCCCGCCGTCGCTGACCAGCTCGGTCCAGGGCCGGATTCAGCTTGCGCGAAACATGTCCCGGAGGCGGTGCCGCGCATCTCCGCGAAAGGCGTCGTGCACCGCGGAGCCGGGATCCTGCCAAACGCCGCCGCTGGCGAAGGTCCCGGCTTTGCGAAGCAGCGCCTTGTGATGCATCGCATCCGGGACAAGCGCGGCTCGGTTCAAGTCGTTATGATCACGCTAGGCTGTCGCTTTCCGGATCTTCTTGGCCAGATGCCCGGTCTCGTAGTCGCGGTGTAGCTGGCTCAGCGAGGTCTCGTTGAGCTTGTGCACGATATCGCTCAGCGTCGCCGTGTCCGGATGACCGGCGGCAAAGAATTTGCCGTAGATCTTGCGCCAGATGGCCAGGGTAACATCGCCATGCTTGTGGCTGATTTCATCGTCCTTGTTACGCTCGTCGAGGGCATGTTTCATGTTTCGCTCCAGGCCGGAGAAATCGCATGACCTGGCCCCTTGAACAGGACCGGTTGCGTCCAGCCCGAACAGACTAAGCGCCGTGCGGCCGATGCAGCAAGTACTTCCCCGATCAACTCACGCGGAGTGATCGGTCAGCCGCGCGATTTGCCACGCGTGCGTTGCACCACCGCCTTTGGACGGGCGCGGACGACCGTGACGCGCGCCCGGGAGTGGCGCGCCCGGGTGCGCGCGGCCGGTACCGGTTCGGCCACGGGCGGGACGCTGGCAAAGGATTGCCGCAGCGCATCCAGCGTACCGGAAATACTGCCGACCTGCTCGGACAGCTTTCGGGTTTCGACCTGCTGCGAGGCGAGGAGCTTGGTCATCACCTGTAGCTGGTCCTGCACCACCTGCAATTGATCGATCGATTGCTGCTGCGATTCTTCCAGACCCTTGGTTTTTTCGACCAGTCGTTCAGAGGCCTGCGCGACCCGCGCCTGGTTGACCCGCGCGGTGGTGACGCGCTCCTGTTCAGGGGCCGCTCCCGTATAGCCACGCCAGGCAACGACCGAACCGATGCCGATCAGCAGCGCTACGACGACGACCGCGGTTATCGCGACCGGCTGCGCGCCGATCCGACGCATGGTATTTATGTAAGTAAATTCAGGCGTGCCATCGATCATGGAAGTGCAAGTCCAGATGTCAGCGATAGTTCCTGCCAGGCCGCTGCCCATCGCGTCAGCGTGCCGCTCGACGCCATATATACATGATTTGCTAGCGCGAGTGCATACAACTTGTCTGCCCGTTGGCTTACTTAGCTATCGAAATAATAGAAATAGTATTGGTGACAAGTGATAGTTCCATTTCTAATATAATGGTTGATAGTCCTTGGTACACTAACGATCTCGCGCAACTGATACTTCGGAACGCTTCCACATAGTGTGAAACGTTCTGTTCAAGATCTCGAATTTCTTCAAAAACTCAGATTCTACCAGGGCGACGCGCAAGCGTTGTTGTCGGTATCTATGTCTTCAACGGTCAAGGGGCGCGCGCACGTGATCCCCTGGCCATCCAGAATCATGGGGCGGAACAGCCGGTGAAAATAATGGTGTTGAGTTTCGCCGGGGACATTCGTGGCAACGTCGCGATCATTTTCGCGGTCGCGGCGCTGCCGATCATGGGGTGTATGGGAATGACCGTGGACTATTCCCTGATCAATGACCAGCGGGCGAAACTGCAGCTCGCGCTGGATTCGGCGCTGCTTGCCGGAGTCCAGGAAGCCAGCAACGCTTCGGAGATTGCCAAGGCCAACAGCATGTTCGCGGGAAATCTCGACACGAAGTGGGCGGCCACGACCACCGCGACGTTCTCCGTCGCGGGCAGTCAGTTGGTCGGCACCGCGTCAGCCACGATGACCACGAAATTCATGGGGATGATGGGATTTCCGACGGTCAATGTGTCGGTCGCGGGCGCGGCGGCGGCGACCGCCAGCAGTGCCAAGGCTTGTATCATACTGGTCGCCAATCCAGCTTCAAATACGCTGGTGGTGAATTCCGGCGCCTCCATCAGCGGTTCCGGTTGCGAGATCCATGTTGATTCAAGCAACGGTACGGCCGCCACCATCAACACCAACAATTCGTTGAATGTTGCCAAAGTGTGCATCAAGGGCGGTGCCACCCAGAACAGCGGCAACAATGCTGCCGTCTCGACGGGATGCGCGGCGGTTTCAAACCCTTTTGTTGGGACGCTGCCCGCGGTGTCGCCGTCGGCCTGCAACTACAATAATCAGAGCTATAATGGCGGATCAGTCACCCTTTCACCCGGCAGATATTGTGGCTCGACGGCTTTCAACGGGGGAGGGACGTTGACCTTCAGTCCCGGTCTTTATGTTATTCAAAATGGTAGCATGACATTCAATTCCGGCTGGAATGTTACCGGTTCCGGAGTGACCTTCTATCTGGTTAACCAGAACGCGACGCTCACCTTCAACAGCGGTGTGAATGCAGTTTTTTCGGCGCCGACCAGCGGCACCTATGCCAACATTCTGGTCTATGAACCCGACGGCCTGTCGCAGTCCAATCTGCCGATCAACGGGTCGACCACCATCAATATGCAGGGCTTGTTGTATCTGCCGAGCCGGCAGGTCGCGATCAATTCGGTGTCCAGCGTCACCGCGCTCCAGACGGTGATGGTGTTCTCCACCTTGACCATGAACGGAATGAACTGGAGCATCTCGCCCGGCGCCCTGGCGCCGAACTCCGGGACCACCACGGTGAGTGGCGCGCGCCTGGTGCGATAGACTCGACGCGGGTGTTGTTGATGTCGAGCGGCGGATCGCCGACACCTCCGATATTGATCATACGATCAACGATGATATAGAAAAGCTGGCGGGCGCAGGTCCGGGGCGCTGGAGTTAACAATGTCTGACCGGCAAAGACTTCAAAATCTGCCCACGGAGATTATCCGGACCTTGATCTCGGTTGTGGAAACCGGGAGCCATCTGAAGGCCTCGGCTCGGCTCGGAATAAGCCAGTCCGCCGTGACCTCACAGATCAAGCGGATCGAATCGCTGCTCGGTGGAAGCATTTTCAAGAAAGAAGCCAACGGCTCGACCGTGACAAAGTTCGGCTTTCTTGTGCTCAGCCACGCCCGTCGTATGATGGAGGCCCATGATCAAATGCTGCGCTTGCGAGGGCACGGCCATGTATATGTCGCCGCACCGATCAGGGTGGGGATCAGCAACCTCTACACCGACGAATATCTGAAACGTTGCAACAGAGACTTCATATCCAAAGTGATCATCCATGCGGACACCTCCGCGGTGATCGCTAAAAAGCTGGCGGATGGCTTTATCGATATCGCATACATATTCCAGAACGCGGAAGTGGCGAACGATATGGCCGATTTCATCGTCGACGAGCACGAGGATTTGTTTGTCTGGACCTGCTCGGAGGACTTCGTGCTCAACCCCGGGGTACCGATCCCACTTTTGAGTTGTACGGGAACGGTGACAGATGACCTGATGTTTACTTGCCTTTCGAGGGCCGGGCTGGATTACAGCATCGTGTTCAACAGCGCCGACTACCGTGCCACCATTTCCGCCGCGCGGGCGGGGCTGGGGTTCACCATTGTCCCGGTTCACATGATTCCCGACGCGCTCATCGAAGCAAAGATGCGCTACTTGCCCGCGTTAACGCCAGTGAAGGCGTTTCTTTATGCGAGGCCGGACGCGCAACGCAACGCGGAGACGACCGATGTGCTGGCGGATCTGTTGAAGCTGTTCTTCGTGAAGCCGGTTAAGACAGACTTTTCGCGCGCCGAAGCGTCACCTGTTATTGCTGCCGAATCCATCTTTTTGTAGAAATTCAATCGGACACCAAGGTTGAGTGGCGCAGCGAGCGGACGACGCCCTCCGCCACGGGAGCATGGTTTCGAAGGAGGAACGTCATCGGCGTTGTGCCGTACTCCAGGTCCGCGGCCGCGAGGCTCGCGGTGTAGTGTCGAAACTCCGGCAACCGCGCGACTGTTGCGAGACCGCCCATTTTCCGGCTCCTCGCAACCTTCAAAACATCTCTTGCCGCGCCATGAATTTCATATAATTTCGAAGGTAACGGATTTTCCGGAATTGTGTGACACGACCATTTTTCAAGATACGCAGCACGTTTGTTCTGACAGCTGGCAGTTGGCCAATGTCCCCGGTCACTGCGAATTTAGTTAATACACGCGGTATCGATTGCAATGTACAACAATGACAATATCAGCACGTCGCATTTGAAGTGCGATCAATGCCACGGCAGGACCTCGCTGCGGTCGATTGAATCGAAACAGGGAGTTGAATGTCGGACATTTCAATGCCGAGCCTGTTTGAGCCTGAAGCACCTCTATTTCGAGTTAGGCGTCTCGGCATTGGCGGCCGGTCAACCGGTCTCGTGACGATTCCGAGCGGAGACCGTTGCGCCAAGGAATTTGTTCCTGGTCAGGCGGGCGCTGGGCGCGGCGCGATGCGGGGTATCGTCCGGTATCACCAGGGGGGCCACGAGCCTGATCGCCGGCCCCGTTCGGTTTTTAAGCCTTGATATAGCTCAATGTGACCGGTTATGTGCGCGACCGTGCAGATAAATCCGATTGTTTCTCTTACGATACTATCAGAGGTAAGTAGCCGCGAGTCTAACGCGTGTCGTGGGCGTCTGTTGCTGAACACCGGCCGCGCGTCCGGAATGTACTTGGCAATACACCTAAAGAGGGGCGACGATGATGACAGGTCGTGGAACACGTAGCTTTGACGACCGCGCACGCGATGCGCTGATAATCACGGCGGTCAGCTTCGAGCTGTCGCGGTCCAGCGGTTCGAAGGATGGGCCGGCAAATAAGTCACGCCAACCCAAGCGACCGGAGTAGTCCTGTGTCCCTGATCCCGTTTCCCACCGACCGGGTCCGCCAGGGCGCGGATCGCGTCGCCAAAGCCACAGCCTATCGCCTGAAAGCCGCGGCGCTGGGAAGGCTGATGGAGGAGGAGGCTGATGTCGAGAAGTCACGCGCCTATTTGATGCATGCGCTATCGCTGATCCAGCTCGCGGAGAACGAAGAGTGTCTCGCCGACGTGACTTGACCGCCGCGTGAACGGCGGCGTCTCCGGTTCGGGCCAAGGTCTGCCGTGAACCGCGAGACGCCCGCGAGCCGATGTCAGCATCGACCGCCGATGGCGGCCAGGCCCAGTCTATTCGGGTTTGACCGACGTGCGTCTGATCCAGCCGGCAAGCCGGATGCGTTCGACCACCATCATGTGCGGCACCGTCAGTGCCGCGAGGCCGACGAAAACAAGTTGAACCACACGGATATCAATCGCCACGCCGTCAGAAAAATTCCAGGCGGCGATGGCGAGGATGACAGTGACCAGAAGCGGAGGCGCCGTTGCTAGCAGCATGCGGCGAGCCGACATCCGATCAAAATAGTCGATGGTACGCAAAATGTGACGTGCACTGTGCATGATGCAGAAGTAAGCGGTGAAAGCGGCAAGCGGTGGCGCCAGCGTCGCCAGTAGTCCCAGGGCGGCCATTTCAAGCCCGCCGCACCAGTCATCCTTCAGGCGAAGAGCCGCGGCGAGTAATAGGCCCGCCAACCATGGCCATTTGACAAAATTGAGCGATGCGACCGTCTGGATGGCGGCGTCGGGACCGACCAGAAATGAAAACAGCCGCGTCACCTCGGGGGCGTAACAGATGGTCGGGAGAACAATGATCGCACCGCCGTAAACGAGGCGCGAGAGCGCGGGGGTGCCCGCCGACGGATCGCCCGCAAAGTGGCCGGCCGAGATCACCAGGAACCCGGCCAGAAACAGTTGCGGGGCGAACTGCCACAGCACCACCACGAGCGCCGCGGGGATGAAATAGGCCAGCGTAAAGCCAGCCCATTCTGTTACGGTCCGGACATTATAGAGGTGACGGGCAAAAACCGTGTCCAGCATGCCATGCGGCACGCCAAGGATGCCGATCAGAACTGCCATGGTCAGCAACTCCGTCTGCGGATCGGGGCGCCCGGCGACCTCGTTAGCGGCTGCCAGCACCACGGCCGTCGCGCAGAACAGCAATCCCTGAAGGCGTTGTACCTGGCTCATTTTCATGTGGCCTCGCGCAATCGCGCCGACCGATGCAACGCTGCGGGGATTTCCCGCAGGAACGGCAGGACTGGCAACACGGAGGCGATCATCACGCGATCGAGCAGGGTGCCGCCATCGCCCAGGAAGCGGATCAAGCGGGCCGCATCCACGTTTTCGAACATCGACAGGAACAGATCCGGGGCCGCGGCGGAACGGGTTCGCAGGACGGAAAGAAACAGATGGTCCATGCCGCGCAGCAGCCACGAATCGGGCGGGTGGCCGACGGGCAGCTGGCCGCCGGCGAGGCGGCGGGCGCAATCATCAGCCCAGCGCTGGATGGGCTGGAAGGCATAGCCGGTGCTGGCGCGCGCGCCGCCCCAGTTGACGCCAGCCCGCAGATAGCTGGGATCGGGATCCACTTTCAGGGTCGCGGTCCCCATCGGAAGGACCCCGTTTTCCTCGCGCAAGATCCTGAAACCGGAGCCATTGGCACAGCGTGCGAGGGCGGCATTCAAATCATTTGAAAGCGCCGATCGGTCCAGTGGATCCGGCCCGAACACGGTGGCCTCGACCAGGGCCCGGTTGGCCGAAACCGGCAGGATATAGGCGAAGCGAATATCCGTGGTGTGGCCGGTGGCAAAATTCATCAGATCGGCGCAGCCAGCATCGAACACGCGGTCATCGCATTCCATCTCGCAGCCGTAGAACGATTGCCACAGCATGGCGTCGCCGCGTCGCGGGCCGCCCGCCGCCGGCCGGGTATCGATCACCGTGCTACCGCGATACAGGGCTGTGTCTGTTTCGACATGCCAGAGGCCGGCATGTTTGCTCGGTGGCGCGAAAACCGATGCGTCCATCAGCAACTCAATGCGCGGGTTCTGGGAAATCTTCGCAAGCGCCGCCGCGTAGAACGTCCCGGAAGACAGCATCTGATAGGGCGTCGCGCCGCAGTTCACCGTGACGCTGCGACGTCCCGCGCGGATTCTCACCTTTTGCCAGCGGTGCTGAACCAGGGGCTGTATTCTGGCGCAGCAATCGTCCCAGAAACACCAGGTCCGGTCATTGGTGTAATGAGTGCGCCGTTCGATGATGAGGGTACGCGGACAATCCTCACCCAGTTCGGCGAGCCGCAACGCCAGGCTCAGGCCAGCACAACCGCCACCAAGAACGATCAGGTCGGCGTCAAACGGCACGGTCGTCTCCCCCGATACGCACCAGGCAAGGCATGCCGATGATCGCCGTATGCAATGCCGCATTGTGCCGCCGCCGCCGCGACCAGAATGATGGCCGAAGCAACTGGCTCGTCACGGCATGCACTGTCAAGAAAGCCTTGCCGCCAGTGGGTACGACAACCCGCCCCGACCAATAGGCAAAATTCCGCCGCCGAAGCCCGGTGCCGATCGCCTCGTAAACACGCGCGGCGACCAGAATGCCGGTTCGGGCGCGAACCGGCAGATAGGGCAGGCCAAGTTCACCGCTGCGATAGTGGCGCTCGGCCCGATTCAGGAGGTCGGTGACCCCTTGCCGTAACACCGGTTGCAATCCAGGCAGCGGCGAGATCAGCAATTCGGGTGCGATCTCGCCCACCAGGCTGGCGGGCAGATAGCGTCGGCCCAGCGCCGCGTCTTCCGCGATATCGCGGCAAATGTTGGTGAGCTGCATGGCGATGCCGAGGTCGACGGCGTGCGGGCGCGCGGCGGGATCGTTCACGTCCAGCACGCAGCACATCATCAGCCCGACGGTGCCGGCGACGCGGTAGCAGTAGCGCAGCAGGCTATCCATGTCGTTGAAGCGGACCGTTTCGAGATCCGAGGCCACTCCCTCGATCAGTTCCAGCACGATAGCGGGATCGATCCGGCATTCGTCCATCAGGTCGAGCATGTCGCGGATCGTGGGATCGTGGGAAGCACCGGCCGTGATCGCCAGCGTGGCCTCGGCGAGCGCGAGTCTGGCGGCTTCCACCGACACCGCGTTGTCGGCGAGGTCATCGACCAGGCGGCAAAAGCCGTATAGCCGGGTCGCCCTTGACGCGTGCACCGCACTGAGCAAGTGCCGCGCCCAGTGGAAACTGCGGCCCTTGGTGGCCAGCATATCATCGGCCGAGACGCGGACTTCGTTCTGGCTGTCAGGCCGCCGCATCGTCATGGCGTCACCATCGATGGGATCAGCGTATCCACCACCTTGGCCGAGCATAACACCCCGGGCACACCGGCTCCCGGATGCGTGCCGGCGCCCACGAGAAACAGGTTCTGGATTCCCTCGGCGCGGTTATGAAAACGGAACCACGCCGACTGCCGGAACAGGGGAGCGACCGAGAAGCCGGCACCGTGGGTGCTGAGGTAATCGCGCTCGAAATCCTCCGGTGTCATGAAAAAATCGGCCGTAATCGTCGCTTCCAGCTCGGGCAGGATGCTGCTGCCAAGCGCCTTGACGATCCGATCCCGCAGCCGAGGGCCTTCCTGGCTCCAGTCGATCTGACCCTGAAGATTGGGGACCGGGCAGAGAACATAAAAACTATCGCAGCCGGGTGGAGCAAAGCTGGCATCCGTCGCGGTCGGCCGATGCAGATACAGCGAAAAGTCGTCGGACAATATTTTGCGGTCGAAAATATCCTTCAGCAGTTCGCGATATCGCTCACCGAACCAGATCGTATGATGCGCGACCTCTGGATAAGTCCGCGTGGTGCCAAAATACAGTACAAACAATCCCATCGAGAAATGCGCGGCCGCCAGTTTCAGCCTCGCCGATCGGGCCTGTTCGGCTTTCGGGATCATCGCGCCATAGAGGTGGGCGGGATCGCAATCGGAGACGATCACATCGGCGTCGATAGTTCGTCCATCCGCAAGGGTAACACTTCTGGCAACGCCATCCCTGACATCGATGGCGGCGACCGTGGTGTCCAGCATGACCTTGACGAGGTGTCGCCGCATCAGGTCGCCCAGCGCCGTTGTGATCGCTCCCGTTCCGCCGATGGCGAAGTGAACACCATGAGCCCGTTCGAGAAAGTGGATCAGACCGTAAATGCTGGTGGTGTCGAACGGATTGCCGCCGAGCAGCAGCGGTTGAATTGAAAACGCCTGCCGCAGCTTCGGGTTTGAAATATAGCGCGACACCAGGCCCCACACCGTCCGATAGCTGCCGAGCCCGAGAAGACGAGGAATCTGGCGAACCATGGTCATGAAGCGGTCGAATGGCTGCGCGGAAAGTTCGGTGAAGCCGATATCGAAAATCCGCCGGGAATGCGCCAGCAGGCGGAGATAGCCCTCGCCATCACGGGGCTCGATCCGCGTGATCTCGGCCAGGGTCTGTTCGAGCGTGCCGCCATAATCGAAGGTCTCGCCATCGAGAAAGCAGAAGCGGTACCAGGGGGTAAGGGGCACCAGATTGATGTGATCGGCCATCCGTTCGCCGAACAGATCGAACAATTCCTCAAACAGAAATGGCGCGGTAATAACCGTCGGACCCGCGTCATGGCGAAACCCGCCACGTTCGAAAACCTGGGCGCGGCCGCCAAGCGCGACGCATCGATCGATCAGCGTGACGTCATAGCCTTTGGACCGCAGACGCAGCGCCGACGCCATCCCGCCAAATCCGGCGCCGATGACGATGGCGCGGTTCGGCAATTCCCGACGGGTCATAGCCGTGCCGCCAGCGACAAGGCGGATTGGCGCAGCAGGTCCCCCGACCGCCCCGGCAGGTCCGCCGCCGCGTCGACGGCGATGCGCAGATGTTTGAGAGCAAGGTTGCGCGCCAGCTGCTCGGCATCGGCGTCATGCCCGGCGGCCCTCAATATCGTGATGATGTTGAATGACGCGGGCCTTGCGTCAACGCCTGCGATTTCCGTCACGGCATCCCTGTCAAAGTCGGTGATGTCGTCGGCGATCTGATAGCCGAGCGCAAACGCGTCTGCCGCGCGCCGTGCGTCGACGCAGGATGCGTCGTGACCGGATGCCGCAAGCGCCAATTCGAGCGGCAATCCCAACAGGGCGCCGGATTTGGCGGCGGCGATCCTTTCATAGTCGCCGAGTTCAACAGCGACCTGTTCGCGAGCCCACAGATCGTCGCACTGTCCGGAAATCGCGCGGGCGGTGCGGGCGTGGATCAGGGCGATCAGTTTCGGCAGGAGTACGGGTCTGCTGAAGGTGGCGAGCGCCGCGTAAGCGGCGGACAGCAGCAAGTCTCCCGAACAGATCGCAACATCCTCGCCGAAGGCAACCCATACGCTGGGCTGTCCACGGCGAACTCGATCCCGATCCTGCAAATCATCATGCACCAGCGAAGCATTGTGAAGAAGCTCCGCCACGGTGGCGATGCAAACGGCGTCGCTGGATCTCATTCCGAGCGCCTGGGCGGCGTCATGGGCGAAGCGGTACCGGATGCGCTGACCGCCAGCGGCGAGATGGTAATGCGCGGCGTGGGCCGGCTCGGTCCGGCTTGTCATGGCATCGGACTCGGGCTGCAGCAATTTCAACAGCCCGGAATCAAACCCGCTGGTCTGATCGCCGCCGTCATCGTGGACCCGAAACGTAGCTGTGGAGGAGGGGTACATGGCAATATCCCAAAAAACTGCATTCCGGCGCGGCAAGCTGCGGCGCCGGAATCATGTCCAGTAAGCGTTTGATTACTTCGCGGTGGCAAGCTTGCCTGGGCTGTCGATAAAGCCCTCGGCTTCGGACTTGCGCCGTGCGATCAGGAAAATCAGAACGCCGAACGCGGCCTTGGCGACAATATCCGCCACCGTGTAACCGACCTGCACGGCGGTCACCGCTCCGCTACCGGTAAATCCGATCATCGGGAAGATAAAGACGATCGGGTAGAAGCACCAGGATAACACGGTGACGTTGCGCGCGACGCGAATGAGACCGCGCGCCGATGCCGGCTGCTTGGCAATGGCGTCGCTCAGACCGATGAACAGGTCAAAGACGATGACCAGGAATGGCAACATCGCCAGTCCCCACCAGATCCAGCGCGTGCTGCTCACGTCGGATATCTCTCCCGGATAACCCAACACCACCATCAGCGCGGCAAGCAATCCAAGCTTGGTTGCCTTCGCTGTTGTTTCGCTGGGGGACAGCCGCATCACGAGGATCAGTTCGATCAGCAGCAGCGGAACGGTCAGCAACCAGTCGACATAACGGTAGGCATCGTTGAATTTGACGCCGGTTTCCTTGATCTGGCCGGACATCACGGTGTAGGAGGCATCCCATGAATTAAAGATGCGGACGTAGTGATAGAGGGCGATGAACGTCACCAGTCCGGTAAGCGTCATAGCCGTTCGATAGGCTGGCGCGACCTGCGATCGCCCGAAGAAGGCGAACAAGGTCGCCGAGCCCATCACCGCGATGGTGAAGGAAAACGCGTTATATACCAGCTCGTACTGCCAGATCTGAATTGAGGCCAATGGACGATCTCCCGCTTCGACGTGATGAATTTTTAAATCCGAGTAGCGCAAAATCAACGCTCTCTTGCCTCAATACGCACGCACGCGAAATTTGGATCACGAAGACAGAAAAGATATTACGTGCGCCCCGGATGGGTTCGAGGCACCTATCGATGGTCGGGCGGCGAGATATCAGTCATGGTCGGCGCCGACAAACAACCCACCGGACCGGCGGAGTGTCAGCCAGCCATGTCGAACGCGATCTATTGGTTCCGGAGCGATCTGCGGCTGGGCGACAATCCGGCGCTGCTGGAGGCGTGCGCGGCGTCCGACCGACTCCTGCTGGTCTATGTGATCTCGTCGCAAGATGCGCAGTTGACGTCATGGGGATTTCCGCGCCATGGCCCGCATCGTCTGGCGTTCCGGGATCAGGCTCTGCAAGGTCTCGTCGCCGAGATTGCCCGGCGCGGCGGCGAATTGCAGATCGTCGAGGGCCCGGCGTCGCAGGCGATCCCGGAGCTGGCCCGCGCCGTCGGCGCGGATCGCGTGTTCTGTGAGACGATCGCGGCGCCTGAGGAGATAGCCGAGGTCACCGCGCTGCGAGGCGCCGGTCTGCGGGTTCGTGAACGGTGGCAATCCAGCCTGCTGGAGCCGGCGGACTTGCCCTTCGCGGTCGAGCAACTGCCGGAGATCTTCACGGTCTTCCGTCAGGCGGTGGAGCGCGCCGACCTGGCGCCGGCTCTGCCGGCGGTCGCGCCGTCGCGGTTGCCGCTCGCCGCCGTCGGTGCGCCATGCTCTGCCTGGCAGGCCGCCAGTCTCGCGCCCGCCTCCGGCGCGTCGTCGTTTCCGTTTCAGGATCCCGCGTTTCATGGATCGGAGGTCGCGGCCCTGGCTCATCTCGAACGCTATTTCGGATCGACCGCACCGCGCTCCTACAAGGCCACGCGTAACGGGTTGATAGGCGCCGGCTATTCGACCAAGCTGTCGCCCTGGCTGGCGGTCGGCGCGCTGTCGCCGCGCACCGCCTGTCAATATCTGAAGGCGCACGAAGCCCGGTCCGGAGCCAATGACAGCACCTACTGGATCTGGTTCGAACTGATGTGGCGCGACTTCTTCCGGTTCTGGAGCTTGAAGCATGGGGCGCAACTGTTCCGGTCCCGCGGACTAGGTCGCCAGCCACCGCCGTCCCACCATGCGGACGCCTTCTCGCGGTGGTGCGCGGGCGACACCGGCAATCCCTTCGTCGATGCCGGCATGCGCGAATTGCTGGCGACCGGCTTTCTATCCAACCGGATGCGCCAGATCGTGGCGAGCTATCTGGTGCATGATCTCGCCTGCGATTGGAGGGCCGGTGCCGCGTGGTTCGAGTCGCGGCTGATCGACTACGACGTCTGCAGTAATCAGGGCAACTGGCTGTACATCGCCGGACGGGGCGCCGATCCGCGGCAGGGACGGCGGTTCAATCCGGACAAGCAGGCGGCCGATCATGATCCGGACGGCGTCTACCAGGCTCTTTGGAGCGACGCGGGCGCGGCGGATCTCTCCTGATCCCGCGACCTTCGCTCAGCAAGTTAGAGTTTGTTGGTGGGGAGCCCAGCGATTCGCGATCAGATGCCTGACTCTCTGGCGCCGGCACCGCGACGATCGGTGAATGCCAGGCTGGCGCGCGCGACTGCGTGACGCTCGAGCCAGATTTCTGCGAATGTGGAGGATCCGGCGCGCGGCGGCCGCGATAGCGCCAACCCCGTGCGGGGACAACGGTCGGGTCCAGGAATTAACTGAAGTTGATCAGCACCTTGGGCGGAAGGTGGTGCTCCCTAGCGGAATCGAACCGCTCTCTCCACCGTGAAAGGGTGGCGTCCTAACCGATAGACGAAGGGAGCTGAACGGGGCTCGTGCAACTCTCGCGAGTCGTCGGAACCGCCATTGAGCCAGTATCCTGGATATCCCCGCAACTTCAGAGCTTTAGGGCTCCTCCGTCGCGAACTGCGCGGCACCGGGTAAGTGGTTGGGCGGCAGCGGCCGAACGTATAGTGACGTTTGTGCGAGGGAGCAAGTCATCTGCTGGAACATCCCGCGCAAGGCCGTGGAAAGCGTCGCCGCGACCCAATTCCCCGGGATTTCTGCCGCGTCGCAACGCTTCCTAAAGCATGGACGGCTAACATGATGCCCTGGAGTGATTCGATGGCGGTGACGAAAAAACGCGAAGTGCGACGCTCGGTGCAGCAGCCCGGCTGGATCTCGCTGGAAGGCGGGTTCGCGGCCCGGCAGTGCAATGTGCTCGATCTGTCGGCCACCGGCGCGAAAGTCGTGATCGACGATCCCGCCGCGTTGCCGGCCAAGATCAAGCTGGCACTGACGCGGGACGCCCGCACCGGCCGCAATTGCGAGGTGGTCTGGCGCCGCGGCACGACCATCGGCGTGCGCTTCGTTCGCTAGATTCGAGGACCTTTTGCAACCTGAAATGATCATTCCGGTGTTGATGGGCTGCGCGCTGCTGTGGTGGATCGGCCGCGGCATGGGCTGGACCACGCGACTGTTGGTCGGTGCGATCGCGCTGGGATTGATCGCCCTCGTCTTGCTGGTCGAGCGGGCGTTGCGCTGACGCTCACGACATCGCGGGCGCGACGAATTCCTGAAAGCCGGGGCGGGTGGAAATCCGATCGAACCAGCGCCGCAGGTTCGGCAGCGCCGGGCGGGCGACGCCCTCGACGCCGAGCCAGCGTCGCGCGTAAGTGCCGATCGCGATATCGGCGAGACTGAGCTGATCGCCTTCCATGAAGTCGCGTTGCGCCAGTTGGCGATCGACAATGTGCCATTGCACGGCGGCGAGGTCGGCGGCTTGCTGCATCGCCGCCATATCGCGCTCTGCCAGCGGGGTTCGTACCAGTCCCCAGAACAGCGGACGCTCGACCGGCTGCAGCGTGGACAGCGTCCAGTCAAGCCAGCGCTCCATGCCGGCGCAAATTCTGGCATCGGCGGGATATAGACCGGAATGCCGGCCATAAACCCGCGTCAGATAGCGCATGATGGCATTGGATTCCCAGAGCACAAAGTCGCCCTCGACCAGCGTGGGAATGCGTCCGTTCGGGTTCATCGCCAGATAGTCGGCGTCACCTGTGCGCCCGAATGCCATCCCGGCGTCGATGCGCTGATAGACGACCCCGAGCTCGCGACAGCACCACAGCACTTTTTGTACATTGACCGAATTGGCGCGGCCCCAGATCTGCAAGGTGGATGGTTCGATTGGCATGGTGGTCCCCCGACGACGTCGTTCGCGCAGCTTTAGCCAGCATCCGCGAACGGTGGCAAGCCGCGGTGGCGCATAACGCGGTCCCATAAAAAATCAGGCCCCGCGCGAGCGGAGCCTGATCTGGGAAAGCCCTGGCACTGAGGTCAGCGGCCGAAGAACAGCCACAGCAGAATGATCACCGGAATCGGCACACCCAGCAGCCAGAGTAAAAGTCCGCGTCCCATCGTCGTCGCCTCCATGAAAATAACTTCGCATCATGAACGCGAAACCTCGCATCGGGTTCCGCCGCGCGGCGAACGAAGCAACAGGTTTGCTATCACCAATGTCCCGTGTTGGGCATCGACGTCCACGGCTCTTGCGGGGGCAGCGCATCGCCCTTCTGCAGTAGTTCGATCGAGTGCAAGTCCGGCGAACGGATGAACGCCATCTGGCCGTCGCGGGGCGGGCGGTTGATGGTGATGCCGAGCTTCATGAGCCGATCGCAAGTCGCATAGATATCGTCGACCTCGTAAGCGAGATGACCGAAATAACGATCCTCGCCATATGTTTCTTCATCCCAGTTGTAGGTCAGCTCGACCAGCGGGGCACCGCGTCCCGTCACTTCGGCGAGCAGGCCTTCGTCCTCGGCGGCACAGAGAAACACCAGAGTGAATTTGGCCTTGTCGTTGTCGATCCGGCGGACCTCCTTGAGGCCAAGCGCGTCGGCGTAGAATTTCAGGGCCGCGTCCAGATTGCGGACACGAAGCATGGTGTGAAGGTATCGCATGGGGGCTCCCTGAGGGCAGTGCTACGTCGTGGCCATATTGGCTTACGGACACTCTCCTTATCAGCAAATTGCGTAAAAAGGCAGGCGTCCAAGCCGTCCCCCATGCTTCATGCCGTTAAATTGAAGCCTGAAGCGGCTGTCGAGATCCTGGCGCGCAAACGACGAACGGCGCCGGTGAGCGCAATATGATCGCTCGCGACGCCGCCGTATCAACTGGGCCCTGAAATCCCCAGTGAGGGTAGGTCAACAGGGTCGGTCTAAAGGTTCAATGCAAGACGGCGGTGAGCGGCAAGCTTGCGACTTGCCACCTGGCCCGCCGTCGCGTTCAGAATCCCGCTGGAACACCGTAATAGTCGTTCACGGCGCGGGCGCGCGATGCGTCTGCCCAGTTCCAGGCATTGTCGTTGCCATATTTGGGGGCGCCCTGCAGTTGTTCCTGGGTGACGCCCGTGCGGTAACCGCCGAGGTTGGTGTCGTATTTCAGCGACGGCCACGGCAGCGGGTAATGCTCGTCGCCGATGCCGAGGAAACCGCCGAAACTAAGTACGGCATACGATACTCTGCCGCTCACCTTGTCGATCATCACCCGTTCGATGGAGCCGATCTTGGCGTCATCGGCGCCGTATACCGCGGTGCCCTCCACCTTGTCGCTGCCGATCAGATTACCCTGTTCGCTTGCTTCGATGACCATGCGGCCCTCCTTTGGCTGTCCGGGAAAAACCGACGAGGCCGGCAAACGTTCCTGGGCGACGGCGTCGAAATCCTTGTCGCCGGTGCGCGCGGTTCGTGGTCGTTAATGGATGCGAACAGGATCGTTCAAATTGCCGGGCCGTAGTAACCTTCAAAAGTTAGGTTAAATGGTGAGTTCGATTGTCGACACTCGCGGAACATGCATGATTGGTTTCGCCGAGGGTCATCATGTCCAGCTCATTGCATCATGCCGATAAGCATACCCACCGTCGCATCATGGGCGTGGGCTTTCTGTTCTGCACCGCGTTCGTGCTGATCAGCTTCTTCGCCCGGGAACAGCCTGAAAATCATTACGCGCTGCGGAAGGCCGACCGGCTGGTGAGGACGGCGGGAACGCCGGCACCGGCGCGCTAGTCGGGTTACCCTCATCGAGCCATGATGCTGATGATGCGGCGATCTCTCCGCGCCGATTTGTCATCCCAACCCAGTCGCGGCCGCCCCCGTTGACCTTGCATTGATCGTCTAGGCCGCGTGATGACCGTTCGGCTGGACGCCTCGCATCGCCCGATAGCCGGGATTGGTCGATCCGGTAAAGGCGCGGCTGCTATCCAGCGCCTTGGCAGCATCTTCGATATCCGCGTCACGGCGATAACTCGCCGCGATGTCCTCGAACTCCTTCTGCGACTCCCGGCTGGTCATGGTTCGGGATACCCGATCGGCGAGGGCGGCTTGCTCGCGCAAATATTTGCTCCAGGCGTTCATGAAATGGCCTTCAGTAAAAAGCTCCGCATCACGCATCGTGAAGCGGAGCTTGTTTCGCCTAATGGGCGATCGGAGTTGAACCGTGCTGCCGGCTGATGGTTCCGGCCTATTCGGTTATCTTTTGGTCGAGCGCGCGCTCGAAATCGCGCATGCGCTCCGAAACCCAGTTCTCATCGCTCGAACTCAGCATCAGCATGTCCCGTTCCGCCTTGCGGCAGAAGGCCGGGTCCGGGTCGATGCTTTTCCATAGTTCGATGCGCGCCTGCAGATCCATGTTGGTCCCCCTGATGTCGTCTGGCCAAGCGCCCGCATTCATCTGCGCGATGAATGAAGGCATGATGTCAGTAGAAATATGTTCTTCTTTTGTTCTGATGATTTTGGCGGGTTTTGTCCAGTGCCGAGATCGATGCGCCATTCGGATAGAGACGCGCGAATCGGGGCGGTAGCGAGGACGGACAATTCCGATTTCGTGAATTTCATCCGCGCGGTTTGGCAAGCTTCAGCAACCGGCTATAGAGTCCGCAGACCGGCCACGGGCCCGGCTATGATCAGGGGAACGGCATGGTGGACAAAAAGGCAATGCGCGAAGAGGCCGAGCGGCTGATCCGCGAAACGATGGAGCGCAAGGCGCTGGTCGTGAAGCAGGGCGATACACGCATCATGACAACCTGTGGAAAATGCGGCGCGCCGAACAAGGTGCTGGCTCCCAAAGGGGTCGCGCGGGTGTCCTATGTCTGCAAGGAATGCGGCCACAAGCAGGCCTCGCTCTGATCGGGCGCTGGTTTCCGTTGCATGAACGGTCGCGCACAATTCCATTGGCAGCGGCGGCCGTCTTTGCCATCATCGGCCCCAGCGGTTCCGTCTGAATGGGGTCGTATATACTGGGACGCGAAACCTGACCCATGGAACGGTGTTTGACGGCTAGTGGGGTTATGGGGACTTGGCCATGCGTATCATTGTGTTGGGGATAGTTGGGCTGTGCGCGGCGGCGACGCCATCGACGGCGCAGGTGATCCGGGCTTCGGAGCCGTTGTTGCTGGCGCCTTATGAGATCGTGGTGGTGCAGGATGGGTCCTGCGGCATCGGCAAGGTGATGAAGGTCACCGGTGCGATCCGCGGCCTGCGGCGCAAGAAGGTCTGTATCCCGCTCGGCGAGGTGCAGGCGTCTTTGGGAAGCCTGCTGTAATTCACATTCTCTTCGGCCCAGGAGACCGGCCGTCAACGCTCGCCGCGGCGTCGGCGGCCTGCCGCGGCGCCATGACCTTCGGCTGGGCGATCGACCTAATGCGGCAGACGCGGCAACTTTCCCCGTCCAGCGACCACAGGCGAAAGCCCCGCCGGGGGAGGACGGGGCTTTCTGGAGATGAAGCATCGGGGTAGTTGCTCCATTGTTACAACTGGTCGGAGCCTGAACCGTTCCCGAGGACGTTACGGATTTTTGCCTGCACCGACTCGTAATAGTCTTCCCGCTCCTGTGTCATCTCCTGTTGTCGCGCCCGGAACGCCGCGACCCGACGCTGGATATCATCGCGTTCCGACAGGACAGGCGGCGCGATCCGCGCTTTGGCTGGATGATCGGCGACGACGGTCTGGACCGCCGCGGCGGGTGGCGCCGGGTCGGCGGGAGCGGCCCGCGGGCGGGGAGCACCCCCGGGTTCCGCCGCGGCCGGTGAGGTGACGGGGGCCACCGCGGTGGCGGAAGCCGCCGTGGTCGCCGGAGGTTTCGCCGTCGCCGGAAGCCGGGGAGGCTGAGGCGTGGCGGGCAGCCCGGTCGCCGAACGGGCGGTCTTCGCCGGCGCTTCCGCCTCGACCTGGCGCACGAAGGCCAGAGTCTGCGCCAGCAGCTCGTCGCGCTGTTTGATCCACGATGTCATGTAACGTAACCCCGATCCCGGGGTCATCTCACCGATGTCGTATGAATCCGTCAATTGAATTAAGCGGAATTTGCCGGTCCCATGGTGGATAAGACGACGGACAGCTTGCGGCGCAGCGGCGATCCGGTTAGCCCGAAACCAACCGGAGAACCATATGATCAAGATTGATCTCGATTCGCTGAATATCGAGGAACTGGCCGCGTTGCGTGATCGGGCTACCGACAAGCTAGCTGACAAGGTCGCCGCGCGGCAGGCGGAGCTCGAAGCCGAGCTCGAGAAGCTGTCGCATTACGGCAAGTCGGTGAAGAAGTCGCAGGCGACGCCGGTCGCCAAACCGAAGAAGGAAGAACCGAAAGAGGAAGCCAGGGAGCCATCCTCCAAGGAAGAATTGTCCAAGGAACCCGCGGCTCCGGAACCGAAATCCCGCGCGGCCTGACCGCGCGTCAGCCGTTGATCTTTGCGTCAGGGCCGGCGATCGTTATTTTTTTCGCTCGCTGAATCCCGTCGCGGTGTATTAGCACCGTAGCGTGCTCAATTATTGTGAGACGTGCTCCAGAGCATTTTCGAGAACCTCCTCCGGGGCGCGGCAACGTCGTTTTTAGCGGAGCTCATTATGCCAACCCCCAATATCAAGTCGCTTTCGGTGGCCCAACTGCTCGCCTTGCGCGACGAGATCGACAAGTAGTTGCAGGCGCGCCGCGCCGAATTGCAGGCGCAGCTGGCACAAATCGGCGGCGATGAGCGCCAGGGCATCGGCGCCGCCAAGGGTGTAAAAGTGCCGCCGAAATATCGCCATCCGGGCACCGGTGAGACCTGGACAGGTCGCGGCGGGGTTGCCGGCTGGCTGGCCCGGGAAATCGCCGCGGGCAAGAAGCGCGAGGATTTTCTGATCTCGGCGCCAGCGGAGGACGCTCGCGCCAACCGGGGCTAACCGCGCGCCGACGGGACGTTGGCCACGGTCCGGCAGCGGTGCGCCGGCGTAAACTGCCGATCATCATCATGATCAGCGAATGTGGAAGTAGACGCCGATTGCCCGATCCGCGGCGACTTCACGCGGGCCGTCGCCATCTCGTAGCAATCCGGTGAACAAGTGATTCGTTCAAATGCAAGGCTGTTCAAAGCTTGCACTGTGTTCGTTTTTTGTCTTTGCGGAGCAGGCGAGGGTGTTATCTTAACCTTGCGAGATTCGCGGAGTGTCATCATGAATTGTCATCGATGGACTCGCGAGGTGGCTGTCGCTGTTCAGACAGTTCGCATTTTATTGTGGGGTCCGGGGTCATGGGGTCGGACGGATTTGAGTCCAAACGGTTAGAAGGTTCGATACCGGTTAATACCGGGTCGGCACGGTCGGCATCCGCTGAATTTTCCAGCGCCGAGCGTGAAGTGATGGACCCTTTTGTGGGTCTGGGAGAAAGCTCCGCCGCTGATCTGGTTGAAATCAGCGGCGTGATCAAATGGTTCGATGCGTCCAAGGGATATGGTTTCATCATCCCTGACAATGGAGCGGCCGACGTGCTGCTGCACGTCACGGTGCTGCGTCGCGACGGCTATCAGACCGCCTATGAAGGCGCCCGCCTGATCGTCGAATGCGTGCAGCGCGCGAAAGGTTATCAGGCGTTCCGGGTTGTCTCGATGGATGAGTCCACCGCGATCCATCCGGCGCAGATGCTGCCGCCGCGCACCCATGTCAGCGTGACGCCGACCAGCGGGCTGGAACGTGCGCAGGTGAAATGGTTCAACCGGCTGCGCGGCTTCGGCTTCCTGAGCTGCGGCGAGGGCACGCCCGATATCTTCGTGCATATGGAAACCCTGCGCCGCTTCGGCATGACCGAACTACGTCCCGGGCAATATGTGCTGGTGCGTTTCGGGCCTGGCTCCAAGGGCATGATGGCCGCCGAGATCCAGCCGGAAGCCGGCAGTCCCGGGTTGTCCTCGCACTGAGCCCGTACGGCCTGGCGCAACGCGATCGGGCTGGTATCACGCCGCTGTGCGCGCGGTAGCACTGGTATTGGCCATGATCGTCGGGGTAGGGTCGTGCGCCCGGCGCGTCGGTCCGGGTTTCGCGTGGAATGCCGTTCATGAATGTCTCTGATATCACTCGCCGCCTTCGTCAGCCGGCGTCGTTGCTGGCGGTTGCCGCCATGCTGGCTGTCCTGTGCTTCAGCGTGGTCGGCCACGCCGCCGAGTTGCAGCCGCTGGAAATCGTCACCAAGTCGGGCGTCCAGGTATTTTCGGTCGAACTGGCCAAGACCGATGAAGAGCGCGCCACCGGCCTGATGTACCGCAAGGAACTGGCGGATGGTCGCGGCATGTTGTTCGACTTCACGCCGGAACAGCCGGTCTCGATGTGGATGAAGAACACCTTCATCTCGCTTGACATGATCTTTATCGGCGCCGATGGCCGGGTGCTGCGGATCGCCGAGAACACCGAGCCGCAATCGACCCGAATCATTTCCTCCGGCGGCCCGGCCAAGGGCGTGCTGGAAGTGATCGCCGGCACCGCTCGCAAATACGGCATCGCTCCCGGCGACCGCATCGCCCATCCACTGTTCGGCAAGCGTTGATGGTTCAGGGCGTTCAGATGCCTTGCTGACCGGCCATTAAGTGTGTATCGACACCTGATCGTCGGGGTATAGCGCAGCCTGGTAGCGCGGCGGTTTTGGGTACCGCAGGTCCTAGGTTCGAATCCTAGTGCCCCGACCATCAACCCATTGATGCTCCTGCATTTATGTGAATTTCACGGTGAACGTCGCAAGGCGAGGTAGCCGTCTGCCATGCGCGGTTAACGACCCTACACCCCGAGATAGACCTGCCGGATATATTCGTCGCCCGCGAGATCGGCGGATTTGCCTTCGCGGATGGTGCGGCCATGCTCCAGCACATAGACGCGGTCGGCGATGCGCAGGGTCGAGGTGGCGTCCTGCTCGACGATCAGGATCGCGGTGCCGTCCTTGCGGATCTGCTGGATCGAATCGAAGATCAGCCCTTTCAGCCTTGGCGCGTTGCCGACCGAGGTCTCGTCGAGCAGCAATAGCTCGGGGGGGCCCATCAGCGCCCGGCCGATCGCCACCATCTGCTGCTCGCCGCCGGACAGCGTGCTGGATTGCTGCCATTGCCGCTCGCGCAGCACCGGGAACAGCGTGAACACGCGCTCCAGGTCGCCGTCGATCTCGGCACTGTTCTTGCGCAGATAGGCGCCGAGCTGCAAATTCTTCAGTACCGACAATTCGGCGAACAGCTTGCGGCCCTCGGGGCAGTGGCAGATGCCGCGCGCCACGACGTTGTAAGGCTCGATGGCGTGCAGCGATTGGCCCTTGAATTCGAGCGTGCCGGTGGAGGCGATCGAACGCGAGATCGCCTTCAGCAGCGTGGTCTTGCCGGCGCCATTGGGGCCGAGCACACCGACCAGCTCGCCTTTCTCGACCCTGATCGAGACCGATTCGATCGCCAGCGCCTTGCCATAGCTGACCTTGAGATCGGCGATTTCAAGCAGGGGCATGTTCAGCTTCCGTCTTGCCGATATAGGCCTCGATCACCTTGGGATCGCGGACGATCTCGTCGGGCGGCCCGACCGCGATGATCTCGCCAAAATTCATCGCGATGACGCGGGACACCAGCGCCATGAATTCGCGCAGCTTGTGCTCGATCAGCAGAATCGTCAGGTTCTCCTCGCGGTGCAGCCGGCGGATCAGTTGCGCCAGCGGTTCAATTTCGCTGCTGCCGAGGCCCGCGAATGGCTCGTCGAGCAGCAACAGGTCCGGCCGCGTCGCCAGCGCGCGTGCGATCTCCAGCCGTCGCAGATCGCCATAGGGCAGCGTCTCCCCCGCCTCGGCGCCGCGGCCGCCGCGGCCCCCCCGCTCGGG
>JACMOT010000076.1 GCA_014377915.1 Tardiphaga sp. | reverse complement strand
GGACATCAGCGCCCGGGCTATCGCCAGCATTTCCTGCTCCCCGCCGGACAATTTTCCCGCTGGCTGATCGGCGCGTTCCTGCAGAATCGGAAACATAGCGAACATTGCGGTAATATCGTCGGTTTGTCCTGTATCGGAGCGGGCATAGGCGCCCATCTTCATATTCTCCAGCACGCTCATCTCCGGAAATACCTGGCGGCCTTCCGGGCACATGGTTAGACCCATCCGTGCGATCTGGTGGCCTTTCAGGCTGTGGATCGCCTTGCCCTGGAATGTGACGCTGCCGGCGGTCACCGGGAGCAATCCGCAGATCGACTTCAGCGTCGTGGTTTTGCCCGAGCCGTTGGCGCCGATCAGCGCGACGCATTCACCCTGATTGACCTCGAACGAGATACCGTGGAGCACGTCGATCTTGCCGTATCCGGCGTGAAGGTTCTTGACGTTCAGCATCAGTGGCCCGCCCCGAGATAGGCGTCGATCACCTTGGGGTCGCGGCGGACGTCTTCGGGAATCCCCTCGGCGATCTTCTGGCCGAAGTTCAGCACAACGATTCGGTCGCAGACATCCATGATCAGCGACATGTGATGCTCTATTACGACCACGGAAATGCCCCGCGCCGCGATCGATGGGATCAGGCGTCCAAGAGCCTGACGTTCGGAGGCCACCATGCCGGCGGCCGGTTCGTCCAGCAGCAGCAGCTTCGGTTCGCTGGCGGGTGCGGTTGCTATCATCAGCAGCCGCTGTTGCGCGGAGGGAAGGGTTTCGACGGGTTGATTGGCAAGCGGCAGCAAGCCGGCGAGATCCAGAAGATCGGTCACCTTCCGATCTTGATGAGCTTCGTCGTTGCGGCTTGATTTGGTCCGAAGCATCGAGGTGAAACTTGGCGTTCGCATTCGTGTGTGGCAGCCGAGGCGCAATTGCTCACGGACGGTGAAACCGGCAAAGCATATGGCGGTCTGGAAGGTGCGCGCCAGCCCCGCGGCTACGCGCTGGTCTTCCGTCAAACCGGTGATGTCCTCTCCATCGACGACGATAGCGCCTGAGGTGAGCGGCAGCGTCCCAGCGAGCAGGTTCACCGTCGTCGACTTGCCTGAGCCATTTGGGCCGATCAGTCCCACAACCTCATTGCGGCTGACGGCAAAGGAAAGCTGATCGACGGCCCGAATGCCGCCAAAAGATTTCGATATCTTATCAAGCCGGATTACGGGTACTGACGCGTTCACGGGCGGTCCGCCGCGCCGACCTTGCTGCTGCCCTGCATTTCGTTTCGACCTAATTTGTTGCGCTGCACGAGCGCTTGATTGGTAACAATGCTAGAGCAGGGCGGAGTTTCGACAAAATTAAATTTTTTTGCTTTGTGATCGAAAAATTTAATGACAGGTTTGGGTAACAGCGTCCTCCGCGCGAATGGTCAAACCGGCGTAAGGCGAACGGGGCTGAATTTTCGGGGAAACGACTTGTCGCGCGTAGCACATCTCAAGGCCATTCAGGTTTTCGAAGTCGTGGCGCTTACCGGCAGTCTCACCGTCACCGCCGACGTGATGGCCGTGACCCAGAGCGCCGTCAGCTATCATATCCAGATTCTTGAAGCTGATCTTGGCGTTAAGCTGTTCGACCGCGGCTCGCGCGGCGTCCGTCTCACCGAGTCTGGACTGCAACTGCTGCCGTTCGTGCGCGATGGCTTGCAATCGATCGAGCGCGGCATGCAGACGATCCGCAAGATTGAAACTAGTGCGGTGGTCCGGGTCGCGGTACTTCCGATGTTCGCCAGCCGATGGCTGGCACCACGGTTGTCGGAATTCTGGGATAAATATCCGGACGCCGAGCTCTCCTTCACCCATGACAGCAGTAGCTTCACCAACAGCATCAATCCCGGCGAGATCGCCGATGTGGCCATTCAGTGGGGTTTTGGTAATTGGCCGAACGTCGAAAGCCGCGTGCTGCTACAGGCGCCGCTGGTTGCCGCTTGCAGCCCCGACCTGCTGAAGCGCTCGCCGATCGCGTGCGTCGCGGATTTCGCGGCCCATCCGCTGCTACATGTCGACAACCATGTGATGTGGCAGCAATGGCTGCGCCAAGCCGGTGCCGACGAGAGCCTCGCCGACAGAGGACTGATGATGGGCGATCGGCATTTTCAGCTCAGCGCCACCATCAACGGCACCGGAATTTCGCTGTTCCTCCGCTCCTTTATTCAAAGCGAGCTCGACAAAGGAACACTAGTTTGCGCTCTGCAGGCGGAGCACACTACCGACTTCGCCTATCACCTAACCCGGCCCAGGCAGGTGCGCCATCACACTAAGGCAACGCGATTTTATGATTGGATTCTCGGTCAAGCGAGTGGCGTAGGTTGACCTCAGAAACGTTTATTCGCTGTTCGTCGTTCGAAATATCCCTGCTTTCAGGGAACAAGGCCCGCTCCGTGCCAATGACGATGAAACATCTTGGTCCGAAGAGTTCTGCCTCGGGGCAGAGGACAGAAATCTTATGGTTATGCCGAATAGAGACGTGAAGTCGGGCTGTGCCGCGGGAGAGCTGGTGCAGCGAAAGGCCGCAGGCTTGCCGCCGTGGCAGGCGCGGCGACAACGCCTGAACTGCTTGATCGCCCGCGGCGTCGAGCGATGTGCCGCACCTGCCATAACGATGTAATTCTCTGAATCAAAACGTGTTTGGGTAACCCACCCGGCCATTCGCCACATTTGTGGTGGCATGTTAGGAGAATGCTACGGCAGATTTCCCGCTGATCGGGATGCGTCGGGTGAATTTCGGGGTTTTTGATGGTTTCCAGGGAATCGACAAGTCCGGGTGCTGACAGCACGATCCGGGTCGGCGTGGTCGGCGCCGGCGTGATGGGCACCAACCACGGCCGGGTGATGGCCGGACTGCCGGGCATCGAACTGGTCGGCATCGTTGATCCCTTGCCCGAACACCGCGCCCGCGCCGAGAAGCTGATCGGCTGCACCACTTTTGCCGAGCTGGATGCGTTGATCGCGGCTGGCGTCGACGCGGTCACCATCGCCGCGCCGACCCATCTGCATCACCAGGTGGCGCTGGCCTGCATCGCCAGGGGCATCCACGTTCTGGTCGAGAAGCCGATCGCCTCCACGGTGGCGGAGGGCCGCGACATCGTCGAGGCGGCCCAGCGCGCCGGCGTCACGCTGATGATCGGCCATGTCGAACGCTTCAATCCCGCCGTCGCCGCCATCAAACAGGCGATCAAGGAAGAGGACATTCTCTCGATCGCCATCACCCGGGTCGGCCCGTTCCCGCCGCGGATGTCCGATGTCGGCGTGGTCATCGATCTCGCGGTGCATGAGATCGACCTGATCCGCTGGTTCACCGAATCCGACATTGTCGAGGTGCAGTCGCAGCTCGCCAATGCCATCGCCGAGCGCGAGGACATCGCGCTGCTGCAGTTCCGCACCGCCTCCGGCGTGCTGGCGCATATCAACACCAACTGGCTGACGCCGTTCAAGGCGCGCACCGTCACGGTGGCAACCCGCGGCAAATATGTGATGGGCGATCTGCTGACCCGCCAGGTCACCGAATGTTTCGGCTTCAAGACCGACGGCAGCTATTCGATGCGGCATCTGCCGGTCGGCCAGGACGAGCCGCTGCGGGCGGAATTGCTGGCGTTCCTGTCCGCGGTCCGCACCGGCGACACGCCGGCGGTCACCGGCGAGCAGGGCGTCGCCTCGCTCGAAATCGCGATCCAGTGCCTGGGAGCGCCGAAGAAGCCGGCGGCGACCGCCGTACGTCCGCTGCCGCGCAAGGTGGTCGGCTAGGCTATCCGTTCGTCGCGCTTGCGCGGCGTCGTTCAACATCCATTTGCAGGCCCAGAATGAACCAGCACACCCGCATCGACCCGGTTCCCTTCATCGATATCGGCGCGCAGCGCCGTCGGCT
>JACMOT010000006.1 GCA_014377915.1 Tardiphaga sp. | reverse complement strand
TTGCATCCGCCATATTGACAAACCTGTCACGGAGTCCAAGTTAGGTCAAATGCTTTAAGCGAATGACCTAATTTCGCAATGTCAGGGAGAGCGCCAGTGAGTGAACTGGATTTTGGCGGCAAGACCGTGCTCGTCATCGGTGGGTCGAGCGGGATCGGCAACGGTATTGCCCGCGCCTTTCATCGCAAGGGTGCCAATGTTCATGTCTATGGCACCAGGGCATCCGCGGCGGACTACAATAGCGAGGAAGGCTCTGACCTGACGGATCTGCATTACGCCAGGCTCGATGTCAGCAACTCTGCCGAGATCGAGGCGCTTGAGCCGGCGTTCGAAACGCTTGATATTCTGGTGCTGGCGCAAGGCACCGTACTCTACAAGCGCGCCGAATTCGCGATGGAAGGATTCCGTCAGGTCATGGAGGTGAACCTGATGAGCCTGATGGCGTGCGGCATCAAGTTTCATCCGATGCTCAAGGCCAGCGCCGGCTCCTTCATCATCGTGTCGTCAACGGCGGCGTTCCATTCGACTAAGGGAAATCCGTCCTACAACGCGTCGAAGACCGGCGCAGTCGGCCTGGTCCGCACGCTCGGCGAAGCCTGGGCCGAGGATGGCATCCGCGTCAACGGCATCGCGCCGGGTCTGGTCGATACCAAGCTCACCAGGGTGACGACGAACAATCCCAAGCGGCTGGACGCGGCCATCGCGAACATTCCGCTGAGGCGCCTCGGCACGCCCGCCGACATGGCTGGCGCTGCGCTGTTTCTGGCGTCACCGCTGGCGTCCTACATCGTCGGGCAAAGCATCATCGTCGATGGCGGGCTGATCCTCTAATCATTCCTTGTCGCATCAACAGAGCGAGAACCGCCATGGCCTGGGATTTCGAAACCGATCCGGACTATCAGAAGCAGCTCGATTGGGTGGCGCATTTCATCGCGGCCGAGGTGCTGCCGCTCGACCATCTGCTCGGCAGTCCCTACGACACCGGGGATGATGCCCGCAACAAGGCGGTGCGTCCGCTGCAGGCCAGGGTCAAGGCGCAGAAATTATGGGCCTGCCATCTCGGGCCGGAACTCGGCGGGCAAGGCTACGGGCAGGTCAAGCTCGCGCTGCTCAACGAAATCATCGGCCGTTCGGTCTATGGACCCACCGTGTTCGGTTGCCAGGCACCGGATTCCGGCAATGCCGAGATCCTCGCGCATTATGGTACCGAAGCGCAGAAGAAGCAGTATCTACGGCCACTCCTGAACAATGAGATCGTGTCGTGTTTTGCGATGACCGAACCGCAGGGCGGGGCCGATCCCGGCGTGTTCACGACGCGCGCGACGCGGACAGCCACCGGCTGGCGGATCGACGGTGAGAAGTGGTTCGCCTCCAATGCGCGCTATGCGGCATTCTTCATCGTGATGGTCGTGACCGATCCGGAAGCGCCACTGGCATCGCGGTGCTCGATGTTCATCGTGCCGGCCGGCGCGCCGGGATTGTCGATCCTGCGCAACGCCGGCTATGGCGACCACATCGATTCCCACGCTTATATGCGTTTCGAGAATGTCGAAGTGTCAGCGGATGCGATGCTGGGTGAGGAAGGCGGTGGATTCCTGGTCTCGCAGGTGCGTCTCGGCGGCGGCCGTGTCCATCATGCCATGCGCACCATCGCCTCGGCGCGGTCGGCCTTCGACGCGATGTGCGAGCGCGTGCTGTCGCGACGAACCAAGGGCGAAGTCCTTGCCGAGAAGCAGACCGTGCAGGAAAAGATCGCGGATTCCTGGATCGAGCTGGAGCAGTTTCGCCTGCTGGTACTGCGCACGGCGTGGCTGATCGACAAGCATCAGGACTACAAGAAGGTGTTGAAGGACATCGCGGCGGTGAAGGCGGCGATGCCGATGGTGCTGCACAACATCGCCGGGCGCGCGCTGCATCTGCACGGCTCGATCGGGCTGTCGCGCGAAATGCCATTCGCGCAGCAGGTGATCGATTCTTATTTTCTAGGGCTCGCCGATGGCCCGACCGAGGTGCACAAGGTTACCGTCGCCAAGCAGGTGCTGCGTGGCTATCGACCGACCGATGCGCTGTTCCCGGCCTATCACCTGCCGCGGGTCCGCGAGCGGGCGCGCGAGCGTTATCCGGACATCGTGCCGGGCCACGACGCGGATTGAGGCGCCGGCATGAGCGAGGAAGCATGGCAGTCGCTCGTCGATCTCGACGCGTTGCGGCAATGGATGGATGGACAGTCGCTCGGCCACGGCGCGCTCGAAGCTGTCACGCCGCTGGCGGGCGGAACGCAGAACGTATTGCTGCGCTTTGTGCGCGACGGTCGGGCCTATGTGTTGCGGCGTTCGCCGGCGCATCCGCGCGGGGATGGCAACGCCACCAACCGGCGCGAGGCGCGGGTGCTGGGCGCGCTGGCATCGACGAACGTGCCACATCCGCAGCTGATCGCCGCATGCAGCGACACCGACGTGATCGGCGCCGCGTTCTACCTGATGGAGACCATCGACGGCTTCAATGCGACCGTGGCGCTGCCGGCACGTCACGCGAGCGACGCCGCGATCCGTGGCCGCATGGGCTTTGCGCTGGTCGACGGGGCGCTCGCTTTGTCGCGGGTCGATCACATCGCGGTCGGTCTGGCGGATTTTGGCAAGAGCGATGGCTTCCTCGTGCGCCAGGTGCCGCGCTGGCACGCCTTGCTGGAAAGCTATCATGACTACAAGGAGTGGCCGGGGCCGTCGGAAATCCCCGGCATTGATGTGGTGGCGAACTGGCTGACAGAGAACCGGCCAAAGCTCCTGCAGCCCGGCATTCTGCATGGCGACTATCACCTTGCCAATGTGATGTACCGCCCCGACAGCGCCGAACTCGCCGCCATCGTCGATTGGGAATTATGCACGATCGGCGACCCTTTGCTGGACATGGGCTGGATCATGGCGACCTGGCCGGACGAACACGGTCACACCACGTCGGAGATTGGCATCAGTCCGTGGAACGACTTCCCTCGCATCGAAGAGCTGATGTCGCATTACGCGGCGAATTCGTCGCGCGATTGCTCACAACTGCCCTGGTACGGCGTGCTCGCCTGCTACAAGCTGGGGCTGATCCTGGAAGGCACCTATGCGCGCGCCTGCGCAGGCCTGGCTGCCCCCGCGACCGGCGAACGGCTGCATCGGTCATGCATCAAGCTGTTCCAGCGTGCGCTCGGCTGGATTGAACGCGGCATAGTCGTCCGATGATCGCGAGCCACGCGCTGACGGGGTTTAACTTATTGAGGGGAAAGGCATCTTCAATAAAATGGTGCCCAGGGGCGGGATCGAACCACCGACACTGCGATTTTCAGTCGCATGCTCTACCAACTGAGCTACCTGGGCATCGCCCCGGATAAAGTCCGGGGAGCGCCGGTTTATAGTCACGCTGGCCGGCGCTGTCCACCCG
>JACMOT010000075.1 GCA_014377915.1 Tardiphaga sp. | reverse complement strand
TGGCGACCACGGCCATGCCACGATTACAGGCGGCGGCGATCACCACGACCGGCTCGCCATTGGCGCCGCCGAGCGTCGCAGCCGCGAGGCCGAAGATGCCGAAATCGACGGTACCGGTGGGTACCGCGTTCTTGCCGTCGGTCGGTGTTTCGAACGGAATCACTTCGATCGTGACGCCGGCCGGCACGAACTTCTCGTAGAAATAAGGGGTGAGGCCGTGGATCAACTTCAGCGTGCCGATCTTGATGGTGCGATCGGCGGCGAAGGCCTTGATGCTGGTGGTGGACAGTGCCGCCGCGGTGGCGGTGAGGCGAATGAACTGTCGTCGGCTTGTGGTGTGCATCTGATGCTCTCGCTGCGGCTGATCCCAGGTGTCAGCCGCGAATGATATGCAAGAGCCGTGCCCGGCGATGCACTTGTAGTGTGGGCAAAGGGCCCTTGCGCCGTGCCCACCATTGCCTCGCCCGCCGTCATGGTGGGCACGCCTGCTTTGCCCAACCTACGCGGTACTTGCGTCAATATACGTCGAGCTGGAAGCGGCCCTTCTTCTTGAGGTCGCCGACGAACAAGGCGGCCTCGTCGGTGGTTCGCGCGCCATATTGCGCGACGATATCGACCAGCGCGCGTTCGACGTCCTTGGCCATCCGCTTGGCGTCGCCGCAAATATAGACATGTGCGCCATCGGCCAGCCAGGTCCAGAGGTCGCGCCCGACTTCGCGCATGCGGTCCTGGACGTAGAATTTCTCGTTCGCGTCGCGCGACCACGCCAGCGAGAGCCGGGTCAGGAATCCCTCCGCCTTCATCGCGTTGAGCTCATCGGCATAGAAGAAATCCGAGACGCTGCGCTGGTGACCGAAGAACAGCCAGTTCCTGCCGGGTGCCGCCGTTGCCTTGCGATCATGCAGAAAGGCACGGAATGGCGCGATGCCGGTGCCGGGGCCGACCATGATGATCGGCACGCTGGGATCCTCGGGCAACGCGAAGCCATGCGCCTTCTGCACATAGACCTTCAGCTCGTCGCCGGGCTGGATACGGTCGGCGAGAAAGCTCGAGGCCAGGCCATGCCGCTTGCGCTTGCCGACGACATAGCGGACGACATCGACCGTCAGCGACAGTTTGCCGGGCGTGGCGTTGTGCGACGAGGAGATCGAATACAATCGCGGCTGCAGCGGCTCCAGCGCCTCGATGAAGGCCTCGGGATGCGGCCGCACATGCGGAAACTTCTGCAGCGCCGCCATCACGTCGAGCGACGCGGCGTCGCCGTCGGGATCCTCGCCCTGCGCGAGTGCGCGCGCCTTTGCACGGTGCGCGCCGCCGGTGAGGTACGAGATCAGTTCGAACAGGCTGTCCGGCGCCGGCGCCAATGACACGTCGTAGCGCAGCACCTCGCGCAGCGTCTTGCCGCGGACTTCGGTGGTGTGCGAGGCGCCGAGCAGCGCGATGATCTGATCGGCATGGCCGAGGTCGTTGGAGGCGAACACGCCGAAGGAATCGCCGACGACATAATCGAGCCCGCAGCCCGACAGGTCGAAATCGATGTGCCAGGTTTCCTTCTCGGAGCCCGCACCGTTCAACAGCCGGCGGCCGAGAAAGATTGCCGGGGCGGGATTGTCGCGCGAGCAGCCGAGCGTGGCGGGATCGGGCGCAGCGATTTCGACCGGCTCGGTGGTTGATGGCTTCGCCGCGGGCGCGGCAGCGCCAGTCGCTGGCGACTTCTCCATTTCCTCGTTCAGCGCCTTCAGCATCCGCGCGGTTTCCTTGCCGCCG